>JANWJE010000019.1 GCA_025451995.1 Parachlamydiaceae bacterium
AAAGCATGAGAGGTTTAAAAATATCGTTATATCGTTACATCATTTCCATCGTTGATCTTTCTGTGTGATAAACACTTGCTTTTATCATGGTACTTGCCAAACTTTTGAGTTTTCTTGTGTATACTTCAAACGTAACTTGATTAGTATCCCTTCTTTCCTTTGGATCAAATTCTAGGTTAAAAAAACTTTCTCATGAATTAAATTTTTAGTATACACAAACAACTTGAATAATAGGTGGTAAGTTGGGTTTTAATAAGTTGTGCGAAGTAGGCAGATTCGAATTCATTGGCAAGCCAACGCGGTCAAAAACCAGAAGAGGTCTATTAGACCTCTTGCGTAATTACATTCGCTTGATAAAATGGATCTTTTTGGCGTCTTTCTCACCAAATTTTTCGACTATATGTCCCCATATGCTCTCAAAATTTGATAAGAAATCCATCCAAAAATCTCACATTTTCTCAAGCAAAGCTAATTACGCAAGAAGTCTATTGCTAATCTTTGTTTTGATTTTTCTCAGTAGTTGTGAGACAAAATTAACGCTCCCTGAACATCCACAACCCATTCCAAAAATTTTACCTCCATGCCACGCCCGGCTGGCTTTAGTATTAGGTGGAGGGGGAGCAAAAGGATTGTCCCATGTGGGTGTTTTGGAAGAATTTGAAAAAGCGGGCATTCCGATAGACATTTTAATTGGCTGCAGCGCAGGAAGTATTGTGGGAGCGTTATATGCAGATTGCCCAAATGCAAGTTATATAAAAAAAATCCTTAAGCCATTGCGCACTTGGGATATTCTCGACCTTCGCGTTTGCCGCTTTGGACTCGTGAGAGGGGGGGCCTTAAGGCGTTTTCTTTACAGGCATCTGACAGTGCGCTGTTTTGAGAATCTCCATATTCCTTTTTATGCTGTTGCGACAGATTTAGTCGCGGGCGAGTTAATCACAATCAATTCAGGTCCCATTATTCCGGCGGTGCATGCTTCGGCTGCTGTCCCATTTGTTTTCTGTCCGGTCTATCTTTATGAAAGATGGTTAGTGGATGGAGGGGTAGCGGATCCAATTCCCGTAAAAGCTGCAAGAGAGACGGGGGCGCAAATTGTGGTGGCTGTCGATTTAAGCTGTTTACTTAAAAAAACATGTCCTACAAATTTATTTGGAATAGGTGCAAGATCGGCTGAAATTAAATTTCTATTGCAAAGTGAAAGCTGTGTCAAAGGGGCTGATGTGATCATTAGGCCTGAATTGGGCGATATGGGTCTTTTCGACGACAATAATCCGGAACATGTCTATCAGGCTGGATGCACCGCTGCAAGAGAGGCTATTCCCCAGATCTTACAGCTATTAAGCGAGAAAGGCTGCTGGTAGCATTCTTATAAATGAAATAGACATTTTAAATATACTGCTTCCAGTTGAATCTTGGAATTTTGGGCTAGCTTGAAAGCTCCCGCGGTTGAGAGATCGCAAGAGGCATAGGATTAAATCAATACAATGCCTCTTGCGATCTCTCAACCCCGGGGCTTTGAAGCAGCCCAAAAGTCCAAGATTCAGCTGGAAGCAGTATATAGTCCTTCCAACTGAAAGTTGGAAGGACTATATACATTTTGGAAACTCGCGCGGAATAAATCCGCGCGATTAACTTTTTCCTCACCCACCTTGTTGCAAGGAGAGGAACAAGTAAATATCCCCTTGTTTGATTTGCAATAAGATCGGCTGATCTTTTGGCCCATTTGCCAGTGCAGCATTGAATTCATCAACATTAGATACTTTTTCTCTATTAACGGATAAAATCATCGCCCCTTTTTTGAGACCGGCCATTGCAGCGATGCTCGAAGGGTCTACTTTGGTGATGATCACCCCTTTATCAAGTCCTAAATGTTGAGCTAAATCAGGAGTGATGTTGCTGACTTCAATCCCTAAAGAATTCTTTTTAGTCGGTTGGACAGCGGCTACTTCGTTTTCTTTAAACTCACCAATAATGAGTGGAAGTTGTATGCTTTGGTTTTTGCGCCAAACTGTAAGATTGACAGAAGTCCCGGGCTTTAACATGTAGACTTCATTGCGCAATGTCGCAGCGCTATCGACAGGCCGATCATTAATTTTCAAAATAATATCTTCAGAGTGAAGGCCTGCTTGCTCTGCGGCAGAATTTTTACTGACGTTAGTGATGAGAGCCCCTTCATTTTTTTGCAAACCAAATGCTTTGGCCAAATTATAATCGATCGATTGGAGGCTGACGCCCAAAAATCCCCGTGAAAGTTTGCCGTTTGCGAGAATCTGATCGATAAAATTCTTTGCCATATTGCTGGGAATTGCAAAGCCAATCCCGATATAGCCGGAGGATGCAGTGGTCGCAATGGCAGTGTTGATCCCGATCACTTCGCCATCTAATGTCACTAAAGGCCCTCCGGAATTTCCTCTATTAATGGCAGCATCAGTTTGAATATAATCTTGATATTGTGAAATATCGAGATTATTTCTGCTTTTCGCGCTGACGACACCAACTGTGAGAGTTCCTTGCAGGCCGAAGGGATTTCCAATCGCTGCGACCCATTGCCCAACTTCTAAAGTATTAGAGTTGCCAAGTGTTAAATAGGGAAGATTGTCTGCATTAATTTGAATTAAAGCCAATTCGCTATTCGGATCATCTCCTAAAACTTTAGCTGGAAATTCTCTACCATCGCTCAATTGAACGTTAATTTTTTCCATTCCATGAACGACGTGGCTATTTGTTAAAATGTACCCTTTAGGGCTCACGATCACGCCTGAAGCTTGTCCTTCGAAAAGTTGAGATTTATTTTCTCTGCTAGGAATGCCAAAAAATTTATTCCATAAATCATTGTCGCCAAAATATTCAAAGGGATCCTCTAATTGATCGCTATTATCCCCTAAATTTGGTTTTTTATGGCTTTGAACGCGAATAGAAACAACAGCCGGAATAGCGGTTTTTGCAACGCCGCGAAAATCGGCGAGCGTTTCTTTTCCAGGCAATTTTTTAATGTCTTCTGTGCGATTGCCATCTTGTTTTGGAATATCTAATTGTTGTGTAGAACTCCCTCCAACAAATGAAGAAGCCAATGCAACTGTTAACAATAGGCCAGTCGCTTTGAAAGAAAATAGCTTGTGGTGCATATGTATGATACCTTTGTTAAGGGTTGAAAAAAGTTATATATACTGCTTCCAGTTGAATATTGGAATTTTGGGCTAGCTTGAAAGCTCCCGCGGTTGAGAGATCGCAAGAGGCATAGTATTAAACCAATATAATGCCTCTTGCGATCTCTCAACCCCGGGGCTTTGAAGCAGCCCAAAAGTCCAAGATTCAGCTGGAAGCAGTATATTTACAATTTTAAATGTACTTTTGTCAAGAATTGATTTTATTTATCCTTTGAAAATAATTTTTATTATAAATTTAATAATTTTTTATTATAAATTAACAATTATGTTGATAATTGTTATTGTAACATTAATTTTTTTTATTAAAGGGATATATGTTTGTTCAAAGTAATCTTCAAACTGCAAACCGAAGTGGCCAGGCTGAGTTAAAGACTCTTTCAGAGAAAGAGATTAAAGAAATCGATCACATTACCCAAAGCAAAACAATTCAATTATTAAAAGATAAGACTTTAAATTTAGGAAAGAACCTGAAGTCGAAAGTGATTATTCTAAAACACGAAATCCATTTACATCGTGAAAATCCAGAGGCAAAGGAGCAAAAGAAAAAAGATTCTTGGGTTAAAGGTGTAATCAGGATTGCAAAAAGATTTTTTTCAGCAATAGATCAATTTTTTTCGGGTGAAACTGCCAAGATTGAACAAAAAGAAATTGAACAGATGAGCGATAAAAAAAAGGAGAGGGCACATTTCATCACTCAACTAGCTATCTTCGCACTTGGCTTTTTGGCGGGTGCACTCACAGTTGGAGGGTCAAAGGCTGTTTTAATTACTCTCGCGACGATTACTGCGTCCGTAGCACTATTTAATTGTATCCATGATATTTTCAATAGAATTCTACATACGATAAATGACGTCTATAATATCGTTCAAGATGCTGCATCAGAATTAGAAGTTGAACTTGCTTAAATTCTCTATTGCTCGTGCCATAATCAGCATTCCTTTCTCTAATCGATCGATTCCAAAATGCTCATTGGGAGCATGAATTTGATCGGTAGTCAACCCAAGTCCCAATAAAATTGTCTCACCCCCACAAGCTAGGGCGAGTTCTGGAACTATGGGAATGGATGCTCCTTCAAAAATAAATTGGCACTGTTTGTCAAAAACCTCTTCAAATGCACGAGAAAAGGCATAAACAACAGCTGCTTGGGGGCTTAATCTTACAGCTTTCCCCTGGCCTGGATGAACCACCACATCGATTTCTATTCCTTGGGGTGCATTCTTCTTTAAAAATTCAGCAACTAAAGCCCCAATCTTTTGCGGATCTTGATCGGGTACTAGACGGCATGAGATTTTAGCATGAGCTTCAGCTGGGATCACTGTTTTAAATCCTTTTCCAATATATCCGCCACAAATGCCATTAATTTCTAAAGAGGGGCGGATCCATGCCCTTTCAAGAATTGAAAACTCAGTCTCACCTCCCGTTGGTTTGGCTCCTGTGTCTTTTAAATAAGCTTTTTCATCAAATTCAAATGAAATCGGCTCACGCTCTTCTTTAGAAAGTGTTTTAACATCTTTATAGAAGCCGGGGATGGCAATTTTTCCTTGATTATCGCGCATCATTGAAAGTAAGTTCACTAGAGCATGAATGGGATTATAAGCGATTCCTCCATGGGAGCCGGAGTGCAAATCAGTGGCAGAGCCTTTTGCCTGCACTTCCAGGGTTACTATCCCTCGAATGCCTAAAGTTAGGGATGGGGCGTCAGCTTGCCTTAATGCCAAGTCGACAATGGCGAGATAATCTGCTTGAAGTTCTTTTTTCTTTTTTGGAAGAATCTTGGCAAGACCGGCACTTCCCACTTCTTCCTCACCTTCAATGCATAGTTTGATATTAATTGGTAAATCGCCCATTTCCATGAGCATTTTTAAAGCTTGAAGAGTATAGAAACATTGTCCTTTATTGTCTTGAGCACCTCTTGCATAGACCTGACCATTGAGGATTCGCGGATGAAAGGGAGGGGACTCCCAAGCTTCTAAAGGATCGGCCGGTTGAACGTCATAATGATGATAAATGAGTAAAGTTGGTTTTTTAGGTCCGGCCTTTAGATGGGATGCGAATATTATTGGATGACCTTCTGTTGGCCACATCTCAACATGAAAATCTAATTTCTCAAGAAATTGAGCCAGCCATTCAGCGCAATCTAAAACAGATTGCTGAAATTGCGGCTCAGAGCTTATACTCGGAAAACTTAAAAAGGTTGTAAATTCGCTTAACCATTTCTCTCGGTGGTTTTCCACCCATTTTTTTGTCCGTTCAAGGGAAATTTCAACCATAGTATGACCTTCTTTTAATAATTATATATATAGCAAATGATTTTTGATCTCCACTGTGATCTTCTCCTTTATTTAGAAAAAGGGGAGGGGCGGACGCCTTTTGATTTGGCTTCGCGATGCTCAATTCCTCAATTGCGTGAAGGAGGAATTAAACATCAGATATTTGCCCTTTTTACTGAAACATCCCCAATGTCAGTTGTCAGCGGTAAAAAGCAATTAAAAATTTTTCAAGGTTTTTTAAAATCTGATTCACTTGATGTTTCACCTGCATCTGTCATTCCTTTTCTTGCTATCGAAAATGCCTCATCCTTCTGCAGCGAGGACGAGCCATTGAAGGAGGGGTTGAAGAGATTCAATGAAATCATTGATAGTGTAAAACCCCTTTACATAAGTCTCACATGGAATACAGAAAATCGCTTTGGGGGTGGGGCACATACGATGATAGGATTAAAAGAGGATGGGAAGCGGGTGCTTGAATTGTTAAGTGAAGTGAATATCGCTTTGGATGTGAGCCACGCGTCAGATCCATTAGCTTATGAAAGCATTGATTTTATTGAAAAAAACAATTTGAATCTTTCCATCATCGCCAGCCATTCAAACTCAAGGCATGTAAAAAATGTCCCTCGGAATCTTCCTGATGCTATTGCAAAAGAAATTATTAAGCGCAAGGGGCTGATCGGTCTAAACCTGTGCCGACAGTTTATCGGTGAAAAAGAAGAGGACATTTTAGAGCATCTTTTGCATTGGTTAGAACTTAAAGGGGAAGATGTCATCTGTTTTGGTGCAGACTTTTTCTATGAAGCCGATGTTCCCTCAAGCAAAGGTAAAACAATTTATTTTAGAACATTTCAAGATGCGTCGTGTTATAAACATTTAATTGCATTTATTCAGAAAGAACTTAAATTACCACAACGTTCAATAGATAAGCTTGCATCTCTCAATGCTGAAACCTTTTTTGGGAAAAAACGAAAAGGATAATAACAATTATTTTCCTATTAACTTGACCAATTTTGCATTTAATATTACTATTTCTTTTTAATAATTAATTATTTTAAAAGAGGTGATTAGGAATAGGAGATAATTTCCAAGACCTTTCGAGGTTATGAAAAAATATTTAAATTTATTGACTAAATTTATTCTTTATTTTACTATACCAATAAATAAAAAACAAAATTCGGTTTTTTTTAATATTTTGTTAATTAAACATTAAATAGAGGTTAAGATGACCCCGATTTCATTATCAACTTGCCTAGAAAATAATAAAACAGTGATAGGCGATAGCTGTGATAAGCTTGGAAATAAATTTGGAAATTATCTCGTTTTTGATCAAACTAAAGGTTGGGAAGTTAAGCATTTGAATTCCCTGCAACAAATCCTAAGAAATTGCTTCGGATTTTTCAAAGAAACTCGCTTAAGCGCATTGAGAAATAATGTTGAAAAAATTGCCGCAGAAGAAGCGAGCAAAATTCCTTATTTACAGCAAAAATTTCCTCTACTAAAAGTTCTTAACGATCTTAAAGGCACTGTTTTAAAGACAGAGCAATATGTTGCTTATGCAGGCAGAGGCGCATTGGATGTAAAATTTGGAGTGAGGACTTTAGAAGATGCTCCAAAAGTTGATCAAGAATTCATTGATGAAGCCAAAGCTAATAAACAAGTTTATTTTTCAAAATTATCACCTGAATATAAAGGGGATCCTAATTTTAAAAAGATCGATTTTGTTACAGAATCTGATTCTTTTGCAGATGTCACAGCAAAAACTGCGGAAGTCTTTAAAGGTCTTGGTTTTGTAGGTGGCCCTTTTGGAGATCAATTGCATATCCTCCAAACAGCCCCTTTGCATTATACAATTACGCAAATTGCTTGGAGTGCATTCCCAAAACCAGGTTTAGCAACTGACATTATCCCAATCTTTAAAAGCAAAAACCTTGATGGGAATGACCAGTATTTCGTTCTTACAGGAACAAGAATGCTAGATCCAGGAAAAGGAAAAAATGCCCTCCTCGGAGGATTCACAGGTATTGAGCCACAAAAGAGAAAAGAGAAGGGCAGCGTCGAAAATCCTTTCATGTTAGACTCTCCTCTCTTTACAGCATTAAAAGAAGGAAAAGAAGAGAGCGGATTGGGGATTCAGATTCCAAACATCCAAGATCTTCGTGAAGATTACGAAGCATCTGAAGTCAGCGGAAAAGTTTTCTGTGGAGATAAAAGTGATCCTAATCGTTTAGCTTTCGATGCAAAAATCATCAGAATTGGTCAATTCAAAACCGGCGATGCTTTAATGAAAGATGGTGGCGAGCGTTTAGCAAATGGCGAAAAGCGCGTTTACACCACAACTGGATATGCCTGTGTTGTTGATCTCGGTGAGTCGATCATTAACCTTGCAGATAAAACCGATGCATTCTTTAAGAATTTCAAACTTTCTGCCGCCGATGATATTAAAGGTTTGCAAATCAATGATATCACAGCAGCTGTTCTCGACAATTCTGAAGAGAATATGAAAGAAGTGGAAGGAAGATTACAATTTGGGATTACTCATCATAATACAGTGATGATTAAAGCTATTGAAACAGTGAGAAATCACTTCAATATCAAAGCCTAATCTTACTCTTATCTAAAGTAAATTAGAATAAAAACCAACAATTGGAAACAATTGTTGGTTTTTTTGTTTATACCGAAACAACTCCAAAATTTGGTTTTTGAGCTGCGCGAAAGCTCCCGCGGTTGAGCGATCGTAAGAGGCATTGTATTAAGTCAATACAATGCCTTTTACGATCGCTCAACCCCGGGACTTTGGCGCGCTCAAAAGCCAAATTTTGAAGTTGTTTCGGTATACACTGCTGAACCCTGGAAATTTTCCAGCTTTCAACTGGACGGTAAATTCATGGCACGCTATTTGCATTTATAATCTTGTTTTATTTTTATCGATTTAATCTATTGTCAATTATTTAATAATAGATTTAAAATTAAGATAGAATTAAATAATAGAAAGTTTGTTTATTTAATTTTTTTAATAGGGAGAAGTTTTCTATGCTTAATCCCGAATTATTCAGATCCCAAGGGCCCCTGACTCCTTCATCTAGCGAAAAAATCAACGAATTTTCCATAAAAACGGGCTCGCCGGCCCTCACTCCGCAAGCATCGACATACATCCTTAAAGTCATTAAAAAAACGCTCTCTGCTTCGTCAGATTCACTCTCGAGAAAGCCATTCAAGTGGCTCAGCAAACAGTTGATGAAGGCTGTGAGGTTCTTTTTTCCCACCAAGCAAGATATCATCGATCGAAGAGTCTCAAATTTCAATGATGCCCTGGATTCGGGAAAGAAGGATATCACCTTGGCTATCGAGGGAGGAAAAAAGATTCCCTATGAGGATATGAAAGCATTGTCCGAAGTGTGGCTTCAATCTTCTTTAGGGGAGGCAATCGAGCGGGAACCATTGAGCACATTGTTTCGTTTAATGGCTGAATTGGCTGATGGAGATATGGCGGATGATTTGCGCTCTGAAATCAAACAATCTATCCTCGACATCCTCTCTGATAATAAGGCGATATTTAAAAAAGAATATCCTTTATTGCAACCAGCAGTGAAGTATTTTATCAAAGTTTTTGATGAGGAAAAAACATTTGAAAATTCATTTATTCCGACTCACACACAAGCCACTCTGCAAACGCTGTTAGACCACTCCAACTTACTAAAAAGAAAAGATGTAGCAGATGTTGTCCTCTCAATGCCCGACAGTACCCTGCGCCAACAGGTCCTAGAGAAAATGAACCAAGTTTCCATGCGTGTTTTAAACAAGGCCCAAAACAGAGAAATTGAAATTTTAGAAAGCCTTCCTCAACAATTACATTCTTTGTCTTTTCAAGACATTCAACAACGTTATTTGTCCCAGCCTGAAATGAACTATGTCATGGATCGATTAATAGTCGTTGAAAAAAAGATCAATGACTTGGCTGGAATCGAAACTTTTGATTTGCGGATTTTGCAATTTGAAAAACAACATTTGGAAAAGCAAAAAAAGTTGATTGAAGATGCACAAAAAACAATCATTGATATCGGTGCAAATGCGGTAAATTCCATCCCTCCAATGGTCAGCAATGCCAATGATATCATGGCACAAGAGAGATTCAAATTCCGTGAAATGCTTTTAAAAAGAAGTGGACAATCTCTTCAGTTAATTTCACAAACAATCCCCGAAATTAAAAATGAGATGATACGCAATCAATTGACAGCAGACTTCAAAAAGATATCTAGTGGATATGAAAATCTAAAGGAATTAAGAGGTGAAGAGTTTCTTAACTCTTCCATTGCGCTGACCCAAGATCTACAGAGCCTAGAAACTTTTATGCTGATGCATCTTCCAAATAGAAGTGAGTATTTATCCGCTGTTAATGCCTTAAGCATAGAATACAACCAACTAAAAACACATCTTGATGATATCCATAAACTTTCCTCTCCATGGAAAGAGTTAAATGAAATCAAAACGATACAGGAAAGAAATGCTGAGAGAGAAAATGCACTTGCAAAAGATGTCATTCGTTTGAGCCTCGAGAAAAAAGGGGAATGTCAATTGCCTTTGAAGCTCACCCATAGGGATGCCCGCACGTATCAAATCCCTCAAACATCTGAAGATGGGCTGCTTGAAATTCAATTAAATAGACATGCGACTGAATTTATAGACTCAGTACAAGCCAAGAATCTCGATGCTGTCAAAGCAAAACTTTCGTCTTTGCGTCAATATACAACAGATGTTAGCGATGGAAAACCCTTTTCTCAGTTGGATCCAACGATGAATAAAGTCGCTAAACAGGAGGACAAACCCTTTGATTTTGAACACTATTCACTTGGAATGGATATTACTGAGCCATTAAAAAAATGGCATCATGATTTGCAGACGCTTTGGATTGAACACATGCCACGGGAACAAGAAAAAACGTTATTGGCCATGAAAGATAAACAGAAACGCACCCAAAAAATGGGGGAGTTCTTTAGTGCATGGTTGCTGGAGAAAACGGGGACAAAACTGATAACACCTGTCTCTTTTGAAGAAATCCAAACGAGCGATCTCACTTTTTTACGAAAAAAGCAATTTAAAACCATTGGACCTGTTATCGACAAATTCAGAGAAAAAATTTCCAACAAACCTTTTCCAAAGAAAGAAACCGAAGAAATTCACACCCGCGCGAAGTATGCTTTAGCAAAGCTCGTTATCACAAAAATGGCAAATGGGAAGCTCAGTTATGCTGAAAAAGCTCAAGAACAGCTCTATCGGGATATTATTTCGCAAAGAGAATTATCCAAAGCAATTTTATCCCAACCCGAATTTGCTATGGCTAGGGATGATAAAAATTTATTCCCTGATGTTCTGCCGCCATTAAAGGGCATTGACACATCTTTAATTGAACGGAACCCTCTTAAATTTAATTTAGAATCCGTCAATTTTTTTAAAATAGAATATAAAAATATGAAGGCCGGATCAATTGCAAATGCCAATCCGATTCAAGCATTAACTGAAGCTCACTTTAAAATTTTTGGAAATCCTGTAAAATTGTCAATTGACAATCGCATCCAATGGATTAAAGAATTAGCAAATAATCCTAAGCTGCAGCCATTGACAGATTTAAGATTTGTAATTACCAATGAATGCCACGAACTTGCAAAAGCTTCTTTTGAGGCTGAAGTTGAAATTCCAATAGAAATTCAAACAATATTCTTAAATCAATATCGCTTTGGAGATCAAAAAAATCCCCCCCTCGATTTTTCCAATTTGAACAATTCAGAATTAGATCTCTTTTTTAATACTTTTATTCTCTTCAATTTTTCAGGCAAAGCAGTGCACAACCTCACAAACCAACAGCGTTATATGCTCATTCAATTCTGTGCATTAAGTAAACTCAGTGAAAAGCAAATTAACGATGTTTTAAAAAAAATGACGAATTTTGATGGGCCTTCAACTCTTCTCTTAAGTGATCCCTTTACAGAAGTTGGAAAGAAAATTCAAGAAACATCGGTTGGGTTAGAGGGAATGGAGGAGAGTGCAGTGCAAAAGTCCTATCAAAAATCCACATTGCTGGCGACACCCGCCGGCCGGGCCGAATTAGATTTTTGGAGGGCCCGCAGTGGAATAGCTTTGCAGTCAGATCTTTTTAGATATTCGATCGATATTAAAGATTTCAACCACGACCAAGAACGAAACGCCATTGAACGGACGTTGACAGCTGCCTTTAAAGCTTCCCCAGAAAAAGGGATTGCCTATCTTAAAAAAGCTCTGGAAGTGACAGGTGCCGATGCATTGAATCCTCACACAATGGCACCCCCTGTCCGAATCTTTTATTTAGATTGTTTATTGAAATTCTCTCCTAAAGATCAAGCGGCTCTGGATGAAGTTCAAGCATTCAATGAATCGCTCATAAAAAATAAAAATGTCAATCAGATGGTGATGGGATTTTCGCGAGAAATTGTAAGGCTAAGCCGCGATATTTCAGAATTGTCGGATGAGGACTGTGCAAAACTGATTAAATATAAACTGGCCTATCAAGATTTGAAATTGAAACATTTTCATAACAAAGTGGCCATTGTTGGATTTTTAAAAGCAGCAACAGACGCTGCAGATGTTATGATGGTCAATACCACCCCCGCTATGCAAAAAAAATTAAATGAGCCGGATTATTTAAATCAACTGCGTCCATTTTTTCTAAAAAATATTTTTGCCGAGGAAAGATTTGCAGATAAATTGATCAAGGATGTTTTTAAAGACAAAGAGGATATTCCCTTAGTCAATGATAAGCAAATTCCAAGCTTTTTTTCCTTAGGGGAAAATATCCAAATCGACGCCGTTCAAGGACTGCTTTATTATAATGGAAGCCAAAAGATCAGTTTACCGGGTCATTTGCAAAACCATCCCGATATGCGCAAACTCGGCCTCCACTCTCTTCCTTACTCTCAGGATATTCCGGGCGGCCCATTTGTTTATTACACGATAATCAACGGCAAAAAAGTCGCGCAGGTTGTTATTAGTGAAGAAGATGGGCAACCGATTATTCAAAAAAGATTATCCGTTGATTTTGAAAAAAATGACAAGATAAAGCAATTGCAATTTATCCCAAGAGAACATTTAAAAATTCCTTATGCACTCGCACATCGGATGGATATTAAAGATTTTTGGATAGATAGCGATGATGTCATTTATGGTTATAAAGCTCAGAGTGATCTCGGTGTCATTCTTAAAGAAAAGGAAATCGCAACCCCTTTTTGGAGAAAACCATCAAAAGAATGGAATATCCAGACAAAAGAAGGGACTGAATATGTTTTCTTAAGCGATGAGGTGATCGTAAAACACCAATCGCACCCGGTTTTGAAAAGCTTACTTGCAAGTCTTAATCCAAATGAAATCCTCATTAATTGGGAAAAGGAAACATTTTATATCCCATCACTCGACCTAACGATTTCAAAATCAAAAAACAAACAAAATCATGAGATAAGCTGGAAATGTGCAGGAAAGGGATATACCGGTAAAGTCTTGGACGTTGATGCTGGATCAAAATCGTATCTTGCATTAAAAAATGAAGGAAGCCGTGAGAAGGTTCAACCAATAAAAAAAGAGCTCGATTTAGCGAAGAGAAAATTAAAAGAGATGCATGCTTCCGGTCTATCTAACCTGAAAAAATTTGAAGTCAAAAATCAAGAGAAAGAAGTTTCTCGCTTGGAAAATGCACTCAATGAGGTTGAAGGGCGAGTCGTTTTAACAACTTTGCCTGAAACACATATTGAATTAGTAGGCTCCGCATATAACAAGTTAAGAAATGATTTGATTCCGGCTAAATTTCAAATACAGTTCGATGATTATATAAAAGTTAATGCCTTTCCTGTGTTGAAATATCGTTTTGAAGTATACCCTCTGACTCTCGAATTTATAAATAACCAATTAAAAAAGAACTATAAAATTTCGCTAGTGAATGACACGCCTGAAAATCAAGAGGATTACGAGGCTTTGCTTAAGGCCTATAACAACATCCAACATGAAGCAGAAGAAATCTGCGACCATCGATCAGAATTCGTTCTTTATAACCAATCTGATGATCAATCGATCACATCAAAGGATTTATCGGGTGCATTAGCTTTGATTTTAACTCGGGGAAATCCATCACTTTTATTGAAGGAATTATCGAAATACCCTATTACCCAATCCCTTCCAGACTCTCAATTAAAGTTGTTAGAAACAGCTTCTTCCCTTGTTCAACAACAGGCCATACATAAGCCAAGCTTACATCAGCTGCAAGCCTACCTAGCATTATTGGAATACCAAAATGCTTCCTATCAAATCCAGGAACTTGCGCACAGCACTCTCAGCGATAAATTGGATCAAACAAATGATATAAACGCTCATTTTAAATTGTTGTCAAAAAGGTGCAATACCTTATTAAAAAGGTTGGATGCTGTCGCTCCAGAAGTCTATAGCTTATGGAAAAAAACCGATCTTGCGCCTGATAAACTTGCTGCGTTTTCAATTCCTGAGCCGCCTGCTATTTCAATAGAAAAAAAAGGGAAATCCATTGTCAGTCAAGAACTGGCTTATTTATCTCAAGAATCTTTATTGGAACGTTTTTTTTCGACAGATAAAATTACTTCTATAAGAAAAAATCCGGAAGTTGAACTTTCCCCTCAGCACAAAGCATTGATTAAATCATTTCAAATCCATACCCCAGATCAAGTGGCAGGCTTTTATTTGGAGGAATTGGGTTGTTTTGATTTGAACAGTTTTTATTCTGAATTTCGAATAGACCAAACAACCGGTATTGGCCTTTATGGAGTCAAAAAAGAGGATATTGAATCCCTATTTAAATATTTAGAAAAAGAACGGTACATTTCTCAAAATGGCGGCGAAACTCGATATTCTCTAACTACTGCTGAAAAAGCAACTGCATTGTTCCATAAAGATCAGGTGCGAGCATGGCTTGCCGACCGCTTTCTTTCTGAAGAACAAATTCAAAAGATCACAGAACGGCTGCAGCCCTTTCTTGTAAAAGCGATGCAATCCGGATTTAATTTTTCTATAAAAGATAAACAAAGTGAAATTGAGCTTAGAAAAAAGCTAGAGGCTGAGAAGGAAAATCATCTTCAAAAATATCTTGATGCCGAAGCAATCATTAAAGAACAACTCGATCCTTATGGAATTTCTCTAGTCGATTTAAAATATGCAGTGCTTTCAGGTGACTATGGATCAATCAGTACACATATCGCTCCTGAGCAATTGCCAAGACTGCGCAATGCGCTCACTCGCTATCTTTTTCATAAAACAGAAATGCAGCATATTGCCAATACTTTAAATGCCCCTTCTTCCGGTGAAAGAAATATTGTTGAACTCCTGCAAACAAAAAGAAATTATAATATTGACAAACTTTTGCAGGAGGATTTAACGGGCAAAGAAAAAGAGGAACAGATTATCCAACGAGCATTCCTTGTCTTTGAAGAAGATTATGGCTTTCGTTGCAATGCGATGCAAATCAAGATGTTCCGCTCTCTTTTACTCGATAGCAGTCATCCCGAAGCAATCGATGCTGCACAAGCCAGGATGGGTTTTGGTAAAACTGCCCTTCTCCCTTTAATGGCCATTGTAAGGGTTGCTATTGAGCGGTCAAATAAAGTTGAAGACAAACATTTGGTCCGCTACATCGTCCCCCGCGCCGTTATTGAAGACAATACGAGTTCATTTAACCAAAGGCTTTCAGCAGTTACTGGTGGTCATGTGGTGAAAGATAGCGATTTTACCAGGTATCAAATTGATAAAATCAATCCTTCATTATCCTTTGATTTTATCATGGATGATTTGAACAAGCGTTTGTTGTTCTATGAAGAAACGATCAATAGCGGGAATGTTTTAATTCAATGGCCGGAAATCAGAGGAAGCATGGAGGCCCAAGAACTCGATTTTGACGAAATGCTCATCCAAGGAAATCTTACCTCTGAATTAGAAGATAAATGTCTACAGTGTAAAATGCTCCTTGGGGGAATTCGCTCCATTGCCACTTATTCTATTTTCGATGAATTAGATGACACTCAAGATGTCAAATCAAGAGAAGTCAACTACACCCGAGGTGAAAAAACGCCGATTCCTTTATCAACCATCCGTCCCATGGAAAAACTTGTTTCATTCATTGAAACACAAGATGATTGGAAGAACTTAAGAGCTGTTGCCAAAGAGATGCTCATCAAAGTTGCCGATTTCAAACCGGATCAAATCACTGAACCACTCCTTGATTACTTGACAAACAGAAATAGTGGGCTTGATGAGGATCTAAAACAATTTTTAAGCGAGCCCCTTCGCAATTATTTGGATGGAAAGGGAACTTCAAATATTCACACAGAAAAAGATTCGTCAATCTTTCTTATCCGAGCAATGTTGCTCGATCCCAATATGCTTTCCTTAGCAAAAAGCAAACAGCCAAATACGCACTTTGGAGCCCGATTTATTGAAAAAGAAGGGCAACGCGTCTTTTTTAATGATCCAGATTCTCAATCTGCCCTTTTAATTGCAGTCCCTTATGAGGGAACAAACACCCCTAAAGGACTTTCAATCTTTGATAATACCGAGGTCGCCGGGATTACGACCATGAGATACTATCTATCTAAAGAAACACAATTTTCCGAATCACCCCATCTTGACTTACTTATTAAACAAGTGCGAAGAAACAGCATCCCTTCCGATCTAGCCGCCTATTATTTAAAAGATGTTCGAAATTCTGAGGGGCAAAATCCAATCGATCAATTAAAGGAAATGGCAATGATGCTCGACCTCGAGGAACTCAAGCAGGCCAAAGATCGATTTTATAAAGATTTTATGGAAAATCCATCTGATGATTTTAGAAAATTTTTTGCCATGACTGTTGTTGCGACGCAAATTCGATCGGATGCAGCATGTGCCAAGAGTGATCGCTATGAAAAAGGGTCTCCGAATAGTGTGGAAAAAGGGTGTTCTGGAACAGTCGGTGGAACATCTTCTTACTTTGTTAAACAAGAAAACGATGCCGCAGCCGATGGAAAGCTCAGTTTAGAAATCATGGGTAGAGCTAGTAATTCTATTGTAAAAGCACTCTTGCCACCCCAAGCAAAAGCAGATTATCTGAATGAAATTTTAACAACTCTTTTGGAAAATTGTAATGAAAATACCCGGGCAATCGTCGATGCAGCGGGAATGTGCAAAAGTAAGGATGGCACTCCCGAGACAGTTGTAGCCACTTTGTGGAAGCATCTTCAAAACACAAAAAAAATAAGCGGTATCGAAGGGATTATTTATTATGGAAAAGATGGGGTCAAAAGGCTTTATCGGGGGCCTAATTTTCCGGCCATTCCCTGCACAACTGTAATGGAGCTTATGGCTCTTATTAGTAAAAAGTATTTTTCTTTCTACGGGCAAAAAAACACCCGCGGATCGGACATTAAACAAGCAAATGGGGCACATGCACTTGTAACGATCGATGAAAACGTATCAAATAGCGATGCAAAGCAAGCGATCTTGCGCTTCCGCAATCTGGTTAGCCGCGACTCCGGTCAAACCTTCTCTTTTGCCTGCATGCCCAGTTACATTAAGATTATTAAAGAACTTCTGAAAGTTGAAATGACAAAAACCATTGAAAATTCGGTAAAAGAAAGAAAACTATTAGAAAATCAATTAACAACCTTAAAGAAAGAAGATCCCGAACATCAAAAGATTAAAGATGGAATCACAGCACTTGAAACCCAAATATTAAATCTCCAATCAAAAATAACAATGATCGATTCTAAGACTATCGAGGGGAAAGAAATTTCCAATTTCTTACGCTTGCAGGAAAAAAATCAGGAAGAAAAAGAAGCCTTAACAATTTTCAAAAAAGAGATGAATGCCCATATTAAACAAGCTGCGGCGCATCTTGAAAATGATATCCGCTCGCAACTTTCAAAACCCCTTGATGATAACCAAAAGAAAGCGTACCTCGCATTTTTAAAAGAACGCAACAAGATTTCAGCTTTTGTTGAAAGATCCATCGATAATCTGCATGATAAATATGGTTCAGCATCCATTGATCAATCAAGAAACGCTTTTATCGAAGCGCAAAAAACAGTGGCTATTCAAAAGTTAAACAATTTGTTTAATGAGACACAAAAATTTGCAAGAGATGTGAAATGTTCTGTGAGATTGACACGTGAAAATTATGTTGAAAATATCGATCGATCGATTGAACTCTTTAAGAATCGCTTTGATGAACAAACACCGATCCAAGTCACGGCTATCAATTCAGCCGCCATAGCCACTGCTGAAGCCCTTGCCGAAGCGTTAGCTCAAGCTCAGGCGGAAGCTGAGGGTTTAGCTGAAAAATTATCAGAAAACGTTGTAGAGGTTGAAGACCGCATTACCCACCCTCAAATTGAAACAACGACTGAGCGCCATTTAGAAATCTCGTTGAAGTTTCTCGACAACGATAGTTTGCGCCATCCAATCACTGCCTTTTCACCTATCAAAAAATTGATTAAACCCAAATTGCGCGATAAGTTTCAAGTGAGCGATTTTTTACATAAAAATCAAAACATGGTCTCTCACTTCATTCTTGAAAAACCAGGTTTCCCTTATCTATTCATCGCTCAAGAAGAAGCAGACCTTTTTAAAAAAGCATTATTAAAAAATAATGATAACGCATTGAATGGGTATACTCTTTTCGATGCGAGAACTTTACGCAATATCCCTATTGAAGCACCACTTCAAAAGATTAATGATGATGATGCCAAACAAATCCTTTGCGCGGTTTTTGGAGATAATGGAGTGCCAAACGATCCAATCCCTACGACTACAGAATTGCGCCAAACAAAACTGACTAATGTTGAGTCAGATCAACTTCTTCCCCATCTTGAAATAGACACTGAGAATTCAACTCTCTTAAAAAATTATGTCAACCTCACGCAATTTGGTCTTAAAAACCCTGTGGAAGTCAATCTCAATATTTCCCAGGTTGCCGTTTCTTCCGGTGAGGCGGTTCAAATCAATATTGCAACTGATGATTTTAAAGGCTCCATTGATATCCCAAAAAATAATCCCTACATCAAAAAATACATTAATCAAGTCTATAATGAAGAAAACATTACAGGAAAGATGGGTGTCGTTCAGGATCGCATTAAGGAAGAGTATGGTGCTCTTGCGGCGAAACTCAAAGAGCTAGAGGAACAGCAAAAATTGCTTGAGGCAAAAAAAATTCAACTCAAAGGAATTTTAGGCGACCCCCAAATTGGACATTTTAATGTCACTGAAGAGATGCGCAAGGGCTTGGTCAGTAGGGATGAAGAGTTTATTGAGGACAGAAACGATCCTATCCAGGGTGCTTATGGTGGAGAATTTATTAAAGGCTTAGATCAAATTAATATTGCTCGTACAAATTTTCAAATTTCTCCTAGCAGCGCAAATCTTACAGTTTTGAAAAATGCATTCAATGATTTTGCAAATATTAATAATCTTTCAAAAATCGATTTAAATACTTACGATAAAAATGCACTTTTTTCTGAGTTCGAATGGAATCAACACCTAGGGTCTCCTTCAAGTCAAATGACCCCGCTCGAGAAGGTATATGGCCGGATTCTTTACAGCGTCCACGATGGAAAGATACCAGAGGCTAAAAGTTGCTACCGATTAGATTGCAGCTGTATGTTTAATCAAACATTGCCGGCATTAATACAATCGGTCACAAAATTAAGCAAGACGATTGCCCAGATAGAAGAAATAGAAAAGCAAAGCAAATTGATTGAAGATCAAATCGCATCCATCAATGCACAAATTCCAAAAGAATTATTAGAAGCAGTTGTCATTTTAAAAACGATTGTCGATCAGCAACCAAATATTGAAGAAAATCTTGCTAAACACGGAATTCAGTTTGCTCAAAAAAATGCCCTTTTTGATCGCTTTAATCTTGCAAATTACACTGATTGGGAAGAGCCTATTGCAGCTAAAATTGAGGGGATTCTTCCGGACTATAAAAACGTTGTCCAAGAAGGGATGGAAGAGTCCTATTTAAAAGCAATTCGAGCCCTCACCAAAGAAGAAAAGGAAGTCCTTGATCAAAACAAGCTATTCTTAAGAAATGTGCTTAACTTGGCAGCAAAAGTTGAACCACGAACCAATGAAGTGAAAACCCATTCAGCGCTGAAAGCGCAATAATAAGGAAAGCCTAGTATTGCATGTAATAGTTTAAATTAAATTATTACATGCAATACTAGGCTTTCCTTATTGTTGCGCCTTCAGCGCTGAAGATTTATTTAGGGGGATAATACAGACTTAATTCTCTTCTTAAATCTGCCATTTTTTTGGGTTCAAGATATTTACTGGCAATCTTAGCAACTTTTTCATTTAAGTTTTCCAATTGAGAAAAAGTTCTCAAAAGACCACTCCCACGACCCAATCCTTTTTCCTGTCCAACCAATCCCATTATACTAGAATCCCTAAACTCTAAATCCACTAGTGCAATTTTAATCTCTCCATTCGGAAATTTTATAAGGGGAACATTGCCCATACTTACATCCGAGAGGTCAGTTAAACAAATAAAAATGACCAATTGCTCTACAGCTTTTTCTAAAGATTTTTTTTGAACTTCAGAAAGTTCTTCATCTTGTAATTCTTCGATGTCTAATTTTTCCTCTGCTATCAGATAGATATCTTGATATTCAGTCCTCTTTCGAGGCAATAGATAGGGTTGTGACAAAATTTTAGCCTTAGGGACTACTAGTGAGTCTAGATTATGTTCTAAAATAACTTTTCTTCCAATTTCCATGTTCGCAAAACGTTGATCTAAATCTCGTTTTGAGTGCCCCCCCTTAAAAACAAAGTCGCCATGAATAAATACAAGATTGGAATTCATAACTTTCCATACGATTTGATCCGACAAGGGACAATCAGCGTCATAAGTTATTCTAGGAATCTCACCCCAAATCTTGTTGATTATGTTAATACTTTCTTCAGGAATTTTAAAATCACTCGAAGATTGATAAGTATATAGATGCGTTTGCTCGGCTAATGGCTCGCTAGAAGACTTTTCAAGTCCATGAGTTGGACGTGGAGTTTCAATAATGTTTTGTGGAATTGGTGGCATTGAATGAAGAAAATTCATGTTTAATACTCTTTAATATAAAAAAATTATTAAAGATTATTATATCATATTAAAAATTAAAAAACTAACAGAATTATTTTTTTACTATTTTAAATTAAACCTTTTTACCCACTTATCTCGGTTAGGTACTCATTTGCGCGATGAGCCGATTATAAGACATCATCTGCATTTTCTCAAGCAAAGCTAATTACGCAAGAGGTCTACTAACATTCAAAAACGATTTATGCAAATCCTGTCTAATGAGCTCTGCTCAATGTGTTTTCATAGCCCATATGTAAATTTTTATGTTTATACACAAGAAAACTCAAAAGTTTGGCAAGTACCATGATAAAAGCAAGTGTTTATCACACAGAAAGATCAACGATGGAAATGATGTAACGATATAACGATATTTTTAAACCTCTCATGCTTTGATCGAAGATCAAAGCA
>JANWJE010000020.1 GCA_025451995.1 Parachlamydiaceae bacterium
AATTTTACTACGTCGGCTTGGCTCTTCTTTTGCATCTGCCTGCATCGCACAACAAATTCCAAGTTGTGCTGCTTCGGCACCAGCTACGCTTGATGCAAAATAAGGCCGCCTCCTTGTAAAAATTTCTGCGTTTGAAGTAGAACGAGTATATATTTATTGAGTTTTTATTGATTATATGTTACAATCAGCGATTATAATATTTTTAAATTAATGGTTTTCTATGAATATAAATATAATAAATTTAATTAACTATAAAGATCTTTTGCAAATCCTTTTTGAACTGAATACTGACATTTGTTCCTATCTCCCGTGCCAGGGTGAATTTAAAAGAGATGTATCCTCAAAAAATATAACTAAATATAACGGCTTTTCGAAAATCCCATTTGAAATAAAAAATATCATTCGTTCCTACCTCCCTAGTCAGGATGAATTTAAATTGGATGTATCTTCAAAAGCTATTTATAGTGAATTGCAGCAGCAGATCGGTATAAAGGTTGAGGCTTTGGTTGCGATGTCAAAAGATAATTATCAGGCTTCAATTGATGCCAAAGAGTTTTTAATGATACTTAATGATCCAAACTTCGAATCGAATGCATCTTGGGTCCTTTCTAGGGTAATCAATCATGAAAACTGGAAATCATGGTGTTCTCTTAAATTGGGATATATCGTTAAACATACTAAGGTTCAAGAGCTGGCCAATCAGAAAATTATTCCAATGAATCAAGGCAGAAGCAGTCATTTAGCGCATAACCCATACAATCCGGTAACCCTCAATGATTTTTGTAAAAGAATAGAGCAATGGTATGAACAAAATACTTCGGAACAGAAAAAATATGAGATGGGTTATCAAAATTTTCAGCAATATTTTTTATTTCCCTCTCTTAGAAATGAAATTGCCATCCGATGTAAATTTTTAGTGGTGGAAACATTGAAATTAACCTGCGAAGAAATCGATGTCATTCCCATTGGTGTCATTGCCAAAATTTTGAAAAATACTGCTGCGGCTTATCATCCTGCAGGCAACAATGACCATGATCAGTGGCGCTATGAACAACTTTCTCCTTATATTCCCAAAAGCAAACGATTGACATGGACAGAACGTGAAAGACTGAAAGGTCTCGAGCAACTACAAAATAGTTAAAATCGATGTTTTTTTCTATACCTTGCATTGAGAAAATAAAGGAGCTTATTTCAGATAATTCCGCCTTTTTTCCCTTTCGCTTTTTATTGAATAACCCACCCTTATTACATTTTATTTATCATGAAAAATGCAGATATATAGGGGAATTAATTGAGAAAAGAATCGTCTGTGATATCGATAAAGAAAGTGGAAAAAAAGAGATTGTAACAGGCTATATTTCATCAGATGTCGGGGAATTAGAAAGAAACGCATGGCATCCGGGAGAATTTTTTCCTTTTGAACTAAAAGGAATATGGTTACCTGTCAATGATGGCATTCTCTATTCTACATTAAAACATTTAACTGATTGTCCATTAATAAAAAAAATTGACGATCGAGAAATGGTTTTATTTTTAATCCATCCTCAATCAGAAGAGTATTATGAAAACTTGTTGAGCGATCAGAATCATCAAGTCATCACTGTGTCTGCATTATCTTTGAGTTCTGCTCGCACATTATTGATTGCTCTACCCACTGACAATGGTCATTTTGAGCCGATAATTGTCAAATTATCGTTGAATCAAAAACATGGGGGTGTTTTGCGTATTCTCAAGCGGCGCGATTGTGCGATCAGCGTTGGAAATAGTGAAATTTTCAGCCGTAAACTCTTAAATACTGAGTTGCCTTTTGAAATTTTTGAAGAACCGTTGGCCTATCTACCCAATGGCTACGATGCTGGGATGATCTATCGGAAGCTTCCAAAATGTTTACAAGAAAAAAAGGGTATTTATCCCGTTCCTCTTTCCTCATTACTGGGAGTAAAAAATCGCGATTTTTTGCGAAAGATGATTTCTGCGAATGGGGGGACTCCCTCAAAATTTTTAAGTCAATTTTTATTCTTGTCATTTGCAAATATTTATTTAAGCCTTCTGTTGGATCATAAAATTTCAATTGAAGCGCATAGCCAAAATCTTTTACTATTGGTCGATTTAGAAGATCGCATTCGCGGATTTATTTACCGAGATATGGCCGGTGTCAATCAATTGTTATCACAAGAGGAATTAATTTCTTTACCTTTCAATCTTCAAGATCCAAGCATCTATTACTTTGACACGCATATCAAAGATGCTTCAAAATCTTTGGAGCATCACTTTGTCGTGCGGGTAGGATTCGCTTTAACGCGTCAATTGGTGAAAGATCATTTAATGTATCAAAACGACCCTTCCTTTTATCAGTGGTATGAAACAATGAAAGAGGGTGATTTTCTCCAAAATTGGACTTTGGAAAATCACAATACGGAGGAATACCAAAACGATTTGATGATCCAGCAATTTTACCGTTATGGCTATGCTGAATGGATGTTGATGAAAAGTCTCTTTTCAATAATCGAAAAAAGAAAAATATTAGATACAGATAGCATCAATGAAAAAAAGCTAGAATTTATTAAACAAGACAATGGCATACCGCCATGTTCAAAAAAATCGTTTTTTACACACTTAATCCGTGAAATACTCAATTCTTTGAATAACTAATGAAGGGGGAGCCAGCCTTCCCGGATATTAAAGCGCTTATTAATGTGCCTTTTTCTTTCTTTGGTAACACGGGCGTCGTTTTCCGCATCGATGGTTTCCTGACCATAAAGTTCTTTTCTAACTTCATCGAGCCGCAATTTGAGGGCTTTTAATCGCAACCAATCATCATGGGCATACTCTTGGAAAGGAAGATTAAAACGCTCTTCCTCTTGCGGGGTAAGATCTAACCTTTTAAATAACAATGGGTCTTGCTTCTTTATTTTTTTTAATTCTTTTTGAAAACGAACGATAATATCTTCAATCGCCTTAGTCGTCATCTTTTTTGCAGGGTCTTGAATGACGTTAACAATTGCTGCCAATTCGGCAAGATTGTCAATCCATACCTTTTGTAAAGATCTATCGAAAGATTTTTCAACTTTTGAAAAATTTACTTTAGCCATAATAAATTCCTCAGTCTACATAATTATATATTAACATTTTTAAAAATATTTTGCTATATACTGCTTCCAGTTGAAAATTAGTCTCATTCCAGGTATTTATTCTGATATGGAAAATTTTACAGCAGATATCGTCATCATCGGTTCGGGGCCTTCTGGCCAAAAGGCAGCCATTCAGGCGACCAAACTCGGAAAAAAGGTCATTGTTGTGGAGAGGGAGGCAGCTCCTGGGGGAGCCTGTCTATTCTCGGGGACTATTCCATCAAAAACCTTTAGAGAAGCTGTCGTCGATCTCACTCGATTCTATGAGAGGCAGTTTGAGGGAAGTGATCAAATTTTTCCAAAGGTCACCATCGACGAACTCAATAAGCGGCTTAATAGTGTCATTTTTGAAGAAAGGAATATTATTGTAAGGCAATTTAAGAAAAATAATATTCAATTTATTCAAGGCTCAGCTAGGTTTGAAAATCAAAATACCTTAATTGTTGTGGATAGTGATTTTCGTCTTAAGTATCAGATTAAAGCAGATTATTTTATTATTGCCACAGGTTCTAATCCAAGAAATCCTTCCGATGTCCCCTTTGATAGAGAAGTCATTTTAGATTCTACTACCCTTTTAGGCATTGGAAAAGTGCCTAAGAGCATGATTGTTTTAGGTGGAGGGGTGATCGGGTCCGAGTATGCAAGCTTCTTTTCTGCTTTAGGGACTGAAGTCACGGTGATCGATCGGAAGGAACATATGTTGCCTATGCTTGACGCTGAAATCGGGATTCATCTTCAAACAGCTTTGACCGATATTGGTCTAAAATTTAAGGGAAAGAAAGAGCCCATTGAAATAGCAAGACATGAAAATCATGCTTATGTCCGTTTTAAAGACGGCACAGCTCTCGAGGCTGACGTTCTCCTCTATGCTTTGGGTCGAACTGCAAATGTTGAGGCGCTCCATTTAGAAAATACGGGAATTAAGGTCGATCCTAAAGGGTATATTCCTGTGAATGCCTTGTTTCAGACAAATATTCCACATATTTATGCTGTGGGGGATGTCATTGGGGGGCCTTGCCTAGCATCGACGAGCATGGAACAGGGACGGCTCGCAGCAAGACATGCGTGTGGAGTGCAAACACATCATTTTCCTACCTTTTACCCTATTGGAATTTATACAATCCCTGAGATTTCCTCTTGTGGATACACAGAAGAAGAGCTTAAATCATGGGGATTTCACTATGAAGTGGGAAGAGCCCATTTTTATGAAATCGCCAGAAGTCATATCGCAGGGAGCAGTTCCGGTTTATTTAAAATCTTATTTCATTCTGAAACCTTGGAAATTCTTGGCATTCATGTGATCGGTAGAAATGCGACCGAAGTCGTGCACATTGGCCAAATGGCTATTAGCCTTAGAGCCCATCTCGATTATTTTATCGACCATGTCTTCAATTACCCTACCTATGCTGAAGGCTATAGAATAGCCGCTTTAAATGGGGTTAATAAAATAAAATTCAAAAAGTGAAATCAAATCTTAATTTATTTTTAAAGAAGTTCTGTTATAATGTCTCATTATGAATACTCAAGATGACCATTCTCAGGGTCAAACAAAGCCTCATTCTTTACGCCCTTCGTTTACCCTAATCGAGAAACGCGATGGGGAAGAAGTCTCCACATATTTTGTATCGCCGGAAGATGAAAAAAAACAAGAGGAGAAAAAACGAAAAGCCCACTCTTCGGTTCGCTTCTTATGTTTCTTAGGGTTTATTTATTGCTCTATTTTTGGCATAGGGATGTTCATATGGGCAACACTGATGACGGGAATGGCAGTGTTTTTTCTCTTTCAAAACCGGCCATTAAACCATAGTCTTCTAAAAGTTTGGAAAATTGTTTGGAAGACCTCCCTTGCTTGGCTCGGTTTCACTGTGGGGTTAATCAGCCCTTTTCTCGGTTTAACTTTTTTAGCTTTTACTTTTTCTCTGGGTAAAAATAATACAATTCAAAACTTTTTAAATCACTTCATCCGACAGGTTTTTTCTTAACCTTCCCAGCTGAAAGCTGGAAACATATTGGGCATTGGTTTTGGCTTGAGTTTTTTTTTGTTAAAAACTATAATTTTTTTCCTTATAAAGGAAAAAGATGAATATTAGTTTAAAACAGTCCTTTTTTTTTATTTCAAACTCAATTCCAGAATTTAAGCATAGAAATAAAATATATTTTATTACTTTTATTTTTATTTCTATTTTTTCTGCTTGTGTGTATTTTCACGATATTCTTTTTTCTAAAAAAATAAAAATAAAGCCAATCAAGTTAGATGATGATTTTGATAAAAAAAAACAAGTTAATGGAAATATTTCACACTACGATAACTTTAAAAAAGTTCCTTTGATAAAAGATTTTAGTCCCATCCCTGTACTCAATTTAAAACCTGTATTAGAAGAAGAAATACCATTTATTGAAATCGATTTGTCCGATATTTTTTCTGAAATTGAAGATTCAGAAATCATCAATGTATCCTCATTAAATAATGAGCTTTTAATTCTTGACACTTCTCTGGATGAAGAAAAAATAGGTCCTGTCGAGATCAATTTTGATGCATTTGAGGAAGCTTTTTCTAGTATTGAAATGGAGGGATTTTCAACGCCCCTTAGAAAGAAAGTTGGGGAGTTAAAGGCTGAGGCAAAAAAAGTTGCAAGCGAAGGAAGATCGCTTTTAAACCCCTCATCTAAAATAACCATGTAATTCAAAATCTTGCATCATCCGCACTTCCCTAACTCGTAAACTCGGGTTAATTCACACAACATTGTACAAAGTCGAGTTAAATCAAAAAATTAAATAAATCATTATTATTTTTATATTGAAAAAATACATTATATATATTATAATCATTTGATTAATTAATCAGAGGAAAATAATGAACTTATTAAATGCTGTTGAAAAATTTATTTTTCCAGAATTAAATGAAGCAAATGATTTAAACGACACACTAAACAATGAAAGTTTTTTAAATAATAATATTATTACTCCATATGATTCCGATGAATTTTCCTCTTTAGATAAAGAACTTAAGGCGATCAAAGCTATACAAGATAGTTGGAAAGATGATTTATCGGCAGAAAATGATAGATTAATACATGCTAATTTTTTTCCAAGAGATATTCGAGAAAAAATTGAACGACTAAGCCGACGCTCGCCTGAAGTAGCTCAAAGCTATGCCGTGTATGGGAGGTTATGGGAATTGAAAAATTTATATTCCGACACTCATTATGTTTTTACTCACGGACAAGCTTCACATGTATCAATATTAAATAAGATCTACAAAGAATCCCTTGTCAGTTTTAACCCTCAATTGGCTCATCCACTAAAAATTCCTTTTAGAAGTTCATCTTCAAGTATTTGCAATGACAATGCTGAGAATTTTATTAATAAATATTTAATTGACATTCTAAAAACGGACAAATTGTCTTGGTTTGATCATGATCATAGAGATGAGCTTCTTTCGGTAGACTCTCAATTCTGGAATGATCAAGATTCTGAATCGGCAGATTATTTTTTTACAAATTCCGGGAGTGTCAATATTAATAAACCCGAAGAACTTAGAGACCTTTTGATTAAGCATTTTTTAAAATATCTTTCCTCTGAAAAAGCCTGTCAGTTGTTAGCAGATAAAGCTGTGGAACTTGCCAAGAAAAGAAAAGAAGAAACAACTGCCGGTGTGATGTATGCGATTTGTATTCCTAAAATACTCATCCAAAATGATCAAACCAATTTTACATACCCAAGTTACAGATTGGGTGTGCCGTGTAACTGTCACCCTTTAAAAGATCGAATTAAACTCTTGGATCATATGCAAAACGGTCATAGAATCGTATGTCAACCTCAGAGAATGTGTCGTTATAACCTTCCTATGCAATATAGGATTCTTGCCGACAATTTGAACACAGCAAAAGGCGTGCGGATCTTTTCGGTCGATACTTTAACAAAAGCTAAGCAAAATGAATATGACCAAGAGGTAAAAGATTTAGTGAAAGAGTTAAAGTTATGTACCCTGTTGTTAGACCTTTATAAAAAAATTAAGACCGATTTTTTTGCAATGGGTAAACTGCATGCATTTGAAAGTCAATATCCACAATTTATCGCTGAATATGGCACTATTTTAGCTGAATCCTGAAATTAGGAGCCAAACCTCGCTCTTCGCGACTTTGCGACTCTCTCTTGTTTTCCTCTGCGTTTTATTTTGTTCTAAACGGATGGCAAATCCCGATTGGGAAAAACAAATTGAAACGCAGAGGAACAAGAGAGAGACGCAAAGGCGCAGAGATTCAAAAATACGATTTAATGCCAAGATTCAACTAAATTATGCACGGCTCTTTGGATGCTTCTTTTTATCGGGTTTTTCTTTTTCCTAGATTGAAATCACTTTTTTTGCTTCAATAGCTTTCTCTATTTCATGACATGGTGAATCTCCTTGTCCTTTCAAATCTTCACACTTATTCTTTTTATCTCTTGCATATCAAGTCGGTTTTCTTATGGCGATTCTTTAGTTCTTACCGGAAATCCATCGAAATTGTCAATTTCTTCAGCTGCTGCCGGACAGCAGCCAAATACGGTGACAGATTCATCGACATCCTATTCTATTATTTCAACAAATAAGGCATTGAATATTACGGGAAGTTTGAGTTCTAACCTCCCTTCTAACGTCACGCTAAAAATAAAACTCCAGGCGCCTACCGGTGGAACATCCATGGGAAATGTATCATTGACGACAACGGCGCAAAATCTAGTGACCGGTATTCCAAAAAAACTAACCGTTGCAAATTTATTGATCACTTATACATTAAGTGCGACCGTTCAAGCGGCTCAAGTTTCCAATGGGTCTACAACAATTACTTTAAATTTACAGTAGGGGATGATATGTCAAAACGATTCATTTTCTTTACCCTAATATTCATCTGTTCTACTTGTCACATTGAGTGTTTAGTTGTGGCAAACGATTTGATTTATCATGGTAAATTATCTCACGGTGAGTCTGCGAGAGTTAAAATTTCGTTGGTGAATGAAAGTGAAGCAATAGAACAGGTTGATTTTAAACTCTCTGACTATTCTTGTAATTGTCAAGGTCAACATTTTTTTGACAGTCCCGGTACTCAAGTTCGTTCTAATTCTTCATGGATCCAATTAAACACAACGAGAGAGGTGCTTCAACCGAAGGAAAAAGCTGATTTTTATTTTACAATTAAAGTTCCTAAGGACCCACAGCTAAATGGAAGTTATTGGAGTGTCCTTCTGATTGAACCGGCAAATGTTGTACAAACTTTAAAATCCGAACAAAATTCTCTCCAAATTCAAGTAAAGGTCCGTTATGCATTCCATATAGTGTCCGATATTGGAAAAGGCAAACCCACATTAAAGATTCTCAATAAAGAATTTAAAGAAATTGATGGAAAACCAAAATTTGTGGTTGATGTTTCGAATACCGGGATGTGGTATCTCAATCCAAAAATGACACTTAAACTCTTCAATAGCCAGGGAAAGTTGGAAACGACTTTAGACCAAGGAAAAGAACGCCTTTATCCCGGCTCTTCGCAAAGATATCTTTTCGATATTAAAGAGCCAAAGGAAAAACAGTATAAAGCATTCCTTTTATTAGATAATGGAGATAACAATTTATTTGGAGATAGCTTTAAACTGTCGGTTCCATGAAATATGTTTCTCTCTATCTATCGTTAATAGGCTTATTGCCCTCTAGTACTTTTGCTTTAGATGTCAGTTTCGATGCAAATCACGAGGTTGTAAAGGGGGAAATTCTTACGTTTCCTGTTTTTTTTAAAAATGAGCATGACTATGAAATCGATGAAAAATTAAGAATTTTATTACCCGCGGATTGGGAATTAATCCCCCCTTTTTCTGAAAATCTTAAGCTAAATCCAAATGATTCTGATCTTTGTATTTTTGCTGTTAACATTCCAAGTTCCGCTTTGGCCGGTACATATCCCATTGCAATTCAGTCTGAAAATGTCTCAATTGCATTGTCAATTCGCGTATTGCCTCATTTTTCTTTTTGCGTGGATGCAATCGACTTATCACAAAACTATACTGTGGGTGATAAAGTACATTTAAATTTATGTTGTAAAAATGAGGGGAATTCACCGCTATCGATTTATTTAGAAGTCGATGCAGATCCAGTATGCCCCGTTGCTTTTTTTTCTGAATCGATAGAAATAGCTCCACAATCCAGTTGGATTTTCCCAATTGAAGTTGAAACGCTCTATCAATCAATAGGATACCAACAATTTATTTTCATTCGATTCTTTAATCAAGAAAATGGGGAACAACTCTTTTATTTTCCGTACTGTTTGAATGTGAGTTTGTCAACCTGCACAAATGATGATCTCTATCAGAAAGTACCCTCTGAAGTTTCATTGATTGCTGTTGGCGATAGATATACTGTGATTGGTGCTATTGAATGTTCGGGGAGAGGGGTGATTGATCCTATCAGAGATCGCAAATTAGAATATTATTTTCTTCTCCCCACAAATACCAAGGAGATTTTTTATAATATTCAACAATCTTTTTTCTATAATTTAAGTGAACCCTCTTGGGACATTAAAGCGGGTGACACAGTGTATCATTTAAGTCCATTAACTCAACGTTTTCGATATGGCAGGGGGGGAGGGGCTGAATTATATGGCGAGACGTTATCAGTAGGATCTCATTATACCCAAAATACTTACAATAGCCAGCTCTTTCCTAGAGAAATTTGTGCCTACGTGGAAGCTTATCCAACGGAACTTTGGAGCCTTTCAAGCAACTATTTGCATAAAGATACAAAGAACTTTCCTTCTGCAAATATCACTACCCTTGAAATGTCTCTTACCCCAAAAAAAAATTTATCTTTTGAATGCGAAGTAGGCAAATGCTTTACAGAACATCGAAAGGGGCATGATACATCTGCATATCGAGCAGATTTTAATGGTGAATTTCAGAAAGATATTTGGTTTGACATCGAAAAAATTTATGCAGGAGCCGCCTTTAATGGATATTATCAAGATGTGGATCTTTTCTCTTCTTTAATTAATTTCCCTGTTAAAAACCACACAAGAGTGAATTTGAGCTATAATTCTCTTCGGCAAAATTTAAGAAATTCATGGTTCAGCAAACGAATTTCCTTAGCACCGAGGCAAAGACAATGGAATGGCAATCTCTCTTATCACTTTTTAAATGGGTTGCTCTTTACACTTAATGGAATGTTCCTTCGCGCTAAAGATCATAGTATCCATAACCGGTATGATTTTTATCAAAAATGGTTGGGTTTTTTATTTTCTTTTGCAAGGGAAGGTTATTTTGTTAATGGATGGAGTTCGTTTGGTCAGCAAACAAATAATCTTACAGACAAAAAGAATCAGTTTTTGCAAAAGTATTATCTCAACATTGGAAAAGCTTTATCAACCAAGTTTTCGGCCACTGCGTTTTTTGAAGCGGGCAATATCAATTATTTTGAAGCGCGCCAATGGCATAATGGAGTGGGCGGGTCGCTTAAGTATCAATTTCACCCCAGAGGTTGGTGTGAAGTTTTATCGCAATACGTTAAAAATACCTCTCCCAATAAAATAAAATCCACGCAAATAGGATTTAATTTTTGCTATCAGTTCCGAAATTCCTCCAAGATCGAAGGGAATATCAAATACGATTATTTTTATAAGTTTTATCCTGATAATCTTTTATTTTTACTTTCTTACACCACCTACTTTGGCTTGCCGGTTGGATATAAAGCAGATTCTGGCATATGCAGGGGCAGGATATATGATCCATTAAAACAGTCTTGCATTGCTGATTCAATGATCAGCATTCACGATAAAACCGCCATTTGCGATCAGTTTGGAACATTCACCATCTCCGGACTGCCCTCTGGCGATCATCCTTTTAAAATCCCGGTCCTCCCTGAAAATTTTATCACACGCGATTGTCTCCCAACAACAATTCCAATTCAAAAAGGAAGGATAACTTCCTTGTCTATTCCTGTTGTTCTTTCTTGTTCAATTGCCGGCGAAGTCTTTCAGTTTGTTGAACTCCAAGAATTGGGATCAGATGGACAATTGATAGAAGCTGGTGGGTTATCCGGCATGATGATTTTTGCCAATCGCGATAATGGTAAAGAAATTTACAGAGCCTATACCGATAATGATGGTCATTTTTGTTTCCCAAAGTTGCGGCCCGGAAAATGGAGAATTTCTATTCAAAATGAAAAACTTCCTCCTTTCACACAGTGCGATCAAGATGAGATCGAACTCGATTTAAAACCCGGCGAACAAAAAACATGGATGTTTAATGTCTATCCAATAGTGAGACAAATTCTACCTTTTGATTGACAGAAAATCCACTATCTGAGAAATAAAGTTTTTGGAGGGCTCTTATGATCAAAAGATTTTTATTACTATCTATCATTGGTTTTACATTCAAAGGGGTCGCATTTGCAGTGACAGCTCAATCGACGATTACCTATAGCGTTTCTTCTATCGATTCTTTAGCAATCAGCGGCAATCCTGCAGCGTTTAATTTTAATTTAGCAACAGCCGGCTCTCAACCTCTCAGCATTAGCGATAGCTCTACAACACTTTCATTAACGACCAACAGTGCTGCAGGCCGAACTCTTTCCTGTCAGCTAGCATCGAGTTTACCATCCCATGCCTCTCTAACTGTGAATGTCGCCACCGGCTCAAGCGGGGGGACGTCTCTTGGTGCAATTGATGTATCGGATGCTGCATCTCATAATCTTGTAACGGGTATCAAGCAGGCATTCGCAAATAATATGACCGTAACGTACAATTTTTCTGTTACAGTGCAAACGCCAATTACAGCCACAACTAATGATGTATTGACGTTCACACTTCAATAAAATTGGAGGGGCTATATGAAATTTAAGTCGTATTTTGCCTTGTTTTTTTCGCTTTTAATGGTATGCTCGTTTGGCATGCATGCGGTTTCAACGAGTGCTATAATTTCCTATAGCATCTCCCATGTCGATTCAATATCAATTACCGGGGGAAATAGCGGCAGCCCTTCGTCCTTCGATTTTTGTTCAGCGGCGGCCGGATGCGATATTGATGCGATAACCGATGCGACAACAATAATGCATATTACTACGAACAGTGGCTCAAATCGAACAATCTCTTGCCAACTTGGCTACCCATTACCAAAAGATGCCAGACTCACCGTGAATGTTGCAGCGGGATCGAGTGGCGGAACATCCGCCGGTCCGATCGATATGTCGGATGGGGATTTGTATAACGTGGTGACAGGGATAGAACAAACAATGGCTAATGATATGACGATAACCTATAATTTCAAAGTGTGTACAGATACACCAATCACAAATCTTACGAATGTTTTTGTCACTTATACGATGCAATAAAATTGCCCTTTTTTTATTCTGCTTCCTCTTGATCGCAGTCCAAGCGACTGAAAAGAAACTGAAGGTGCTGTGTGTAGATATTCATGGTTCCGTTGCTGCTGATGTAAAAAAAATCTTAGAAGATTTAGGGCATGAAGTGGTCGTTTGGGCTGTGCCGGGCGGGCCTTATGCAAAATTTGCATTGGCACGGCAAGAGGATCAGCTAGAAATATTTAATTTTTCAACTTGGCTAGACTGTCAAAGTCCGGATCTTTACGAACAATTTTATGAACATTACAAAAAGTTCTTTAATCAGTTTGATCTCTTTGTAGCTGCCTTAAATGGCACTCTTGCCCCTCTCTTCGGCAAAACAAATATACCCACGATTGTCATCAATGCTGTGAGATATGAATTTCCTTTTATTTGCCGCCCTCATTTAAGATCCTGGCTTAATGAATTCTTAATTGATGGTTTCCATAGAAAAAAACTCTATTTTGTAGCAAATAACAAGGGCGATAAAGACTATTTAAAATTTTATACCGGTATAGATAGCATTCACATTCCTTCATTATGCGAATATACATACGATAAATATAGGGGAACAAACAACACGTTTCTTCTCAATCCAAGCAGGAGAGGGACCTCCTTCTATCAACACATCTTAAACACCTTGCCATTGTTGGTGAGCAATGACATAAGCAAACCATACACATGGGAAGATCTTTTTAGCTATAGGGGAATCATCCATATTCCCTATCAAATCAGCACAATGTCAATTTTGGAACAATACACAGCTAACGTTCCGCTTTTTTTTCCTTCCAAAAATTTTCTTAGAAAACTATTTCAAGAAAATGCTGAAATTTTTTGTGAAGTTGTTTTTTTTGATAAAACAAACGAATATTTACTTCCCAACGGAGATTTAAATAAACTTTCGGATCCTGAAGTTTTTAATTTTTGGATAGATCGTGCAGATTTTTATGATTTAGAAAATATGCCTTATATCCAATATTTTGATTCCTTTCAACATCTTGAGCAATTGTTATTAAACTGTGATTTGAAAAAAATTAGCAAAAAAATGCAAGCGCATAATCTAAAAAGAAAAGAGAATGTCTATAAAGAATGGAGAAAATTATTAAAACAAATCTTTAAAGATTAAATTAGCGATAATTTTTTTGTTTTTTTAAAAAATTCTATTATTAAATCTTTTAATAAATTACAATAGCTCTTTTAATCTACTAAAGAGTTTGTCTATGTTTGTGAATAATAATAAAGAATTGAATAATATTTTATTAACTTCTAATAATGAAGAACAACCAACCGAATTACAGTCGGACAAAATTTCAAATTTCGCAAACCAAACTTTACAACCCACTTATCCAAGATCTGCCCATCAAAATTCTATTCATTCCTATTTAAACACCGTTAAAATCGATCCCAATTTGTTCATTGCGGAGTCTGCAGCAGATCAAAAAATGAAAATTTCAAGAATGTTACAGACAATTGCTTTACCTCTCTATAAAAGGCCTGTGCCTGCAAATGCAACACGCCTCAATGAAAAAAAAGATGGAAGAATATCCTTGGGATGCAATTACATTGATTTGTATGGTATGCAAAAAAAATCTCACCCAGCTAGGCTATTCCATGGCACCATGCATTGTGTGAGAGTTACCCTTTGGACTCAAATTCTTTGTGAGGTTTACAAATTTTTTAGAAATGAAGAGATAAAAAATAAAATTTTACTAGCCACGGCCGGTGCTCTTCACGATGTTGCTAGGGAGGGAGAAGGGAGGGATTATTGGGATGAAGAAAGCGCCGAAGCTTTAAAGACTTTATTAAATCGGATCCCTGAATCTCAAGAAGATAGTGAAATCTACGTTCAGGCCATTAGAGAAAAAGATCCGATTGGAGATAAATTTTCAACCGATGAACAACGGATTGTCCATGATGCCGATTGCTTAGATATTATGAGAATTCATAGAGGAAATTCATTCAATCCAGATAATTTATGTTTTTATCGAGAAGCTTTAAAGAAGTATAAAGATCCTAAAGATTTGCACTATTTCAAACAATTGATTAAGGAAGTTGATGATTTTATCCAATTAACAGAATACATGACCACACGAATAAACTTTGAATATCATAGCAATGATTTTTATTCGGAATTAATCAATTTATTGAATTTTCATAAAAAGGGAAATCAATTCGCTTTCCCTATTTTGAAAATGTTATTGGAAGGTCAAGAGTTAACCTAAGTGTACGAGTTATGAATACACATCTGACGCAATCTTTTGGTCCACAATCAATTATAATTTTTCGCGCTTAGCCGATTGGGTAATACGCTTAAAATTATAATTGATTGTGAATCAAATCTTGCATCATCTGTGTTTCCTAACTCGTAAACTCGGGTTAAGTTGAAAAGTCACTCGATCATCCAATAGCTCTAAGCTTATTTTGCTATGCGGAGGAATTTTTCCGCCTAAAATAGCATTTGAAAGTTGATTGACCACTTCTTGTTGAATGTAGCGCTTGAGGGGTCTTGCCCCAAAGGCGGGATCATACCCTTCTTTTGCAAGATGAGCTAATACCTCTGGCGTCCAACTTAACTCGACATCGCGATCCTGCAATCTCTTTGATAGGAGATCGAGCTGAATTTTAACAATTTTTTCCATATCTCTTTCATGCAAAGGGAGAAAAGGTAAAATATCATCCAGTCGATTGATGAATTCAGGCCTAAAGTGATTTTTGACTACCGGATCCAAAATGAGCATCAATTCTTCTTTGACCAAATCTTTTCGATCATGTTCTAATTTTTCCAATAGTCGATCAGAGCCTAAATTAGATGTCATAATAAAGAGTGAATTTTTACAATTAACCATTCTCCCTTTGCTATCTGTCAGGCGGCCATCATCAAAGACTTGCAGCAATAGATTGAAGACATCATGGTGTGCTTTTTCGATTTCATCGAATAGGACGACAGAATAGGGGCGGCGGCGCAAAGCCTCGGTTAATTGTCCTCCCTCATCATAGCCGACATATCCAGGAGGGGAGCCAATGAGCTTTGAAACAGTATGTTTTTCCATGTATTCGGACATGTCGAGTCGAATCAAAGCTTCTTCTTGGTTGAAAAGCTGGTAGGCAAGCGCTTTTGCAAGCTCTGTTTTCCCCACCCCGGTAGGCCCTAAAAAGAGAAATACACCCATAGGTCTATTCGGATCGCTTAAACCGGATCTTGAGCGTCTGATGGCTTCACAGACGGCAGTGACGGCGAGATCTTGACCCACAACTCGTTTTTCAATCTCTTTCTCTAGGTGCAAAAGTCGTTCAGCTTCTCCTTCGATCATTTTATGAACGGGAATCCCTGTCCATTTTGAGACAATTTGAGCAATCAGATGTTCATCTACTTCTTCTTGTAGGAGGCGATTGGGCTTTTCATTCAGTTGCTTTTGAAGCTCCTCAATCTCTTTTTGCGTTTTTGGGATACTATTGTACCTAAGTTCTGCGACTTTGTTGTAATCCGCTTTTCTTTCGGCTTCTTCTTCCTGAAAACGCTGCTTTTCTAATTGATCCTTTTTTTCCTTTAAAGCTTCGATAATCTTTTTTTCTTGTTCCCATTCTTGCCGTAAACTCAAGAGTTCTTCCTTGATTGCAGCTATTTTTTTTTCGAGTTTATCCATTTCATTTTTTGCCAAGGGGGTGTTTTCCCGTTTCATTGCTTCGTGTTCCACAATAAGGGAGGAAAGTTCACGTTCTTTATTATCGATTGGGAGGGGCCTGCTGCCCAGTTGCATTCTGATTAAACTGGCAGCTTCATCGATGAGATCAATCGCTTTATCCGGTAAACGGCGATCTGTGATGTAGCGATAAGAGAGTAAAACAGCTGCGTGTATTGCAGATTCTGTGATATGGACTCCGTGGAAAATCTCATATCTTTCTCTTAAACCTCTTAGAATAGCGATGGAGTCCTCAACGTTTGGTTCATTGACCATAATGGGTTGAAATCTTCGTTCCAATGCAGCGTCTTTCTCAATATGTTTTTGATATTCATTCAATGTGGTTGCGCCGATGCAATGCAATGTCCCTCGAGCTAAAGCTGGCTTTAATAGATTCGCTGCATCCATTGCCCCTTCTGTCGCCCCGGCCCCAATAAGGGTGTGAACCTCATCGATGAAGAGAAGAATTTGCCCTTCGCTTTTTTCAATATCCTGTAAGATTGCCTTTAACCGTTCTTCAAACTCTCCTCGATATTTGGTTCCGGCAATTAGACTTCCCATATCCAGGGCTAGCAATTGGCGATTTTTAAGGGAATCGGGAACATCTCCTTGAATAATTCTTTGAGCCAATCCTTCTGCAATCGCTGTTTTACCAACCCCTGGATCGCCAATGAGCATCGGATTGTTTTTTGTCCGTCTGCTTAGAACTTGCATTGTTCTTCTGATTTCCTCATCTCTTCCAATGACCGGATCTAATTTCCCTTTCTGAGCAAGTTCGGTTAAATTTTTGCAATATTTATCTAATGCTTGGAGATTTGATTCAGCGGTAGGGGAATCCATATGGCGGTCGCCTCTTATTTTTTTGATTTGCTCTTCAACTTGTTTTTCAGATAGTCCGGACGATTTTTTCCAGCTTGCAAAAGGCTCTCCACCTTGTTTCCAATAGGATAATAGGAAATGATCGCCGCTAGTGTAACTATCTTTCCAATTGTGCGCGATTGCCTCGGCATCGGCAATTCGACTTTGCAGATCGCGCGAAGCGCTGGGTTGTTCCTGCTTACCAACAAAAGTTGGAAGATGTTCTATAGCCTGTTCAACTTCGCGAAATAAATTGTCAGGCTGCGTCGCTAGATTTGATAATAATGTATAAAAATAATTTTCTCTATTTTTTAAAAATGCCCAAAGCAAATGATTTTCATTTACTTGCGTCTGGTTTCTATTTTGGGCCTCACCAAAAGCATTTTGCAGAGCATCCGTAACACTATCTGTAAATTGATGATTCATTATTATTTTCCATTGATATCAATGAAAATATAAATAATTAGCTTTTTTTTATCCATTTTTATCGCGGAAGCGATTGAAAGCGGGAAGCCCCGCGTGAAGCGTCAGGCCGGCAGGCCTAAAGCGGAACGCATGCTTTTACCCACAAATTCCAGGAGTAGCATTTTTTAAGCGCTGAAAGCGCATTAATTAGGATAGCCTAGGTCAACAGTTCCTAATCGTTGTGATGAAAAAGATTTTCAAAATTCAGGTGTTTTTATTTTTAATCCCTATCAGCTATAATTCTTCTTCTAGTTTTTTCTATTTAGGCAAAAGATATGCAATATTGTGAGTCAATCTACAAAAGCATCAGACGGCCCACCCGAGAAGTCATGGTAGGCAATATTGGAGTGGGGGGATCAAACCCCGTCCGCATTCAATCGATGACTACCTCTAATACGCGCGATGTTGAAGCGACCATCCAACAAGCCATTCAATTAGCAGATGCAGGGTGTGAAATTGTCCGCGTGACTGTCCAAGGGATAAAAGAGGCGGAAGCCTGCGAAGAGATAAAAGACGGATTAATAAAAAGAGGATTTACAATTCCTTTGGTCGCCGATATTCATTTTTACCCGCCTGCTGCCATGCGAGTTGTGGACTTCGTCGATAAAGTGCGCATTAATCCGGGGAATTTTGTCGACAAGCGAGCCAGCTTTAAATTGATTGAATATGACGATGTTTCCTACCAACAAGAGCTCCTTAAAATTGAAGAAAAATTTTCCCCTTTAGTTGAAAAATGTAAGCGCTTAAAACGCGCCATGCGTATTGGGACGAATCACGGTTCTCTATCGGACCGAATCATGAATCGCTATGGCGACACACCTGCCGGTATGGTAGAGTCAGCCCTCGAATTTGCGCGCATTTGTCGAAAAATGGACTACCACGACATTATTTTTTCTATGAAAGCCTCTAATCCTCAAGTGATGATTCAAGCTTATCGCTTGTTGACTGCAAAAATGAAGGAAGTGGATTGGGACTACCCCCTGCACTTAGGAGTGACAGAAGCGGGGGAAGGGGAAGATGGCCGCGTGAAATCGGCTATGGGGATAGGTTCGCTTCTGTTGGATGGGATCGGAGATACCATCCGGATATCCTTAACAGAAGACCCTTGGTTGGAAATCGATCCGTGTCAACGTCTGATCGCTTTAGCTAAACAACAAGAAGGCAAAGGGATAGAAAGCTTCAAAGAACAGCGCCGTCAAATCGATAAAATAGAACGCAGGTCCATACGATTTGACTCAGCTGTGCCCCTTCATCGCAATGGAAGTGTTTTCTTATCTGCCTCAAAAGAGGCGATTGCATCTCCCAATCTCTTTAAAGAACTGGGTTGCGAAGGATCCTTTGGAAAACCAAAACTACAATCTTTAACAGCAGATGCTTTGGTCATTTCTGATCATTCAGAAAAAATTTTAAAAAATCTAGAAGAAATAGGAATTGGAATTTATTCGTTAAACTGCGGAGCGTCTTCTTTAAAGATCTTAAACTTTAGTCAAGCAATTAAACAGGCACACAGCGAAAAATTTTCTCTTAATTATAAAACAGAGCCGCTTATCGTTCGCATCCAAGAGGAATCGGACTCCTTATGGAAACATATTCTCTCGATTAAACCCGCTTTGATCATTTTTTCTCCTGTGGATAATCGAGTTCATCTTTGTAGAAAATTTTTTGAATGGATGTCAGATGCAAAGTTAGACATTCCATTGATTCTTAATTTTAAATATGACGCACTGACTCAAGAGGATCTTATCTTAAAAGCGAGTATGGAATTTGGGTCATTGCTTTGCGATGGAATTGGAGAAGGGGTGTGGCTGGAAGGAGACTTCCCACTTCAAATGATTCGCCAATTAAGCTTCTCCATTCTTCAAGCTGCTAGAATGAGAATGTCAAAAACCGATTTTATTTCCTGCCCAAGTTGTGGAAGAACCTTATTTGATCTGCAAGACGTCACCAAGCGCATTCAAAAAAGAACTTCGCATTTGCCCGGAGTAAAAATCGCCATTATGGGATGTATCGTTAATGGGCCGGGAGAAATGGCTGACGCCGATTTTGGCTATGTTGGCTCAAAGCCTGGAAAAATCGATTTATATGTGGGAAAAAAATGTGTCGAAAAAGACATCGACTTTGCCGAGGCGGATGATCGATTGGTCGCCCTAATCAAAGCGCATGATCGCTGGCAAGAGCCTTAATTCTTGATATGGACAATTTTAAGAAAATATTTTAAAATTGTCCATATCAGAGAGGGTGTATGTTTCGAAGGCTACTTGAAAAAAAAATCTTAGAATTAAAAAACCAATTTCCAATTATTGGACTTTTTGGTCCACGTCAATCTGGAAAAACGACATTAGCAAAATCCTTATTTCCCCACTATCGCTATGTGAATTTAGAATCTTTTGAAGAGCAAGAATTTGCCTTGGATGATCCTAAAGGGTTCTTGATGAGATTTCAGCATGAAGAGGGTGTTATTTTAGATGAAATACAAAAAACACCCAAGTTGCTATCTTATCTTCAAATTGAAGTTGATTCAAAACAACAACTTGGCAGATTCATTCTCACTGGATCGCAAAATATTTTACTCAGTCAACAAGTCAGCCAAACATTGGCTGGACGGATTGCTCTTTTAACCCTTCTTCCACTTTCAATTGAAGAGCTGAGAATCGCTTCACGACTGCCCGAAACAGCTGAAGAATTAATTTTTAAAGGAACCTATCCAAGAGTTTACCAAGATCAAATAGATCCAGTTATTTTCTCAGAAAGCTATATTAGAACGTATGTTGAAAGAGATGTTAGAGATCTTTTAAAAATATCTTCTTTGTTGGAATTTCAAAAATTTATGCGTTTATGTGCTGCAAGAATCGGTCAGCTTTTAGATTTAACTGATTTATCAAAAGATGCCGGTATATCCCTTTCAACAGTTAAATCTTGGATTTCTGTCTTGGAAGCATCCTATATTATTTTTTTGATTCAGCCTCATTTTGAAAATTTCAATAAAAGGCTTGTAAAAATGCCAAAACTGTTTTTTTACGATACATCATTAGCCTGTCACTTGTTAAGGCTTACATCCAGCCAAGATGTCTATGACCATTACTTAAGGGGCGGATTGTTTGAATCGATGATTATTTCTGATTTTTTAAAAAAGCGTTACCATTATGGTTTGCCTCCAAATGTTTATTTTTGGCGAGATAAGCTTGGAAATGAAGTGGATTGTTTATTGGAAGAGGGCTCGAAATTATTGCCTATAGAGATTAAATCATCAGCTACTATTCAATCCGATATGTTTACATCCCTTTTAAAGTGGTGTGCACTAGCAAACTATGATCCCAGTCAAGGAGCTATTGTCTACGCCGGCGCCGAAAATCAAAATCGTAAACAAGGTAAAATCATTTCCTGGACCTCGCTTTAAGCGTCCTTATTTGTGAATATGGTGCTGCCAGGTTGTTTCAGGTTCATGGAGTTGTTGATTTAGGTAGCGAGAAGCCATGAAAAGATAGTCTGAAAGGCGGTTGAGATAGACAAGAACCGCTTGGGTAACGTCTGCTTTTTCATACAAAGGAAGAACCGATCGCTCTGCTCTTCGCACTATGCTCCTAGAAAGATGTAGGGCTGCTCCTGCTGGATGGCCGCCTGGAAGAATAAAGGTTTTTAATGGTGGGAGCCCTTCTTCCATGTCGTCGATCCATTTTTCTAATGAGCCAATGGCTTCTTCGTCAAAACGAGTTTTTTCTAGTTTGTTCTTTTGATCGCAACTTCTTGGGGTTGCTAAGGCTGCCCCCACATCAAAAAGAGCATGCTGAATGGTTTCGAGTTGATGGCGCGCTGGGTTAAATGTGTCGTCCTTGGGTAAAAGGGAAAGGGCCAGTCCAATGGCTGAATTGGCTTCGTCTACATTTCCAATCGCTTCAATGAAGGGGTTGTTTTTGGGGATTCGTTCCCCTGAAAATAAAGTTGTGGTTCCCTTGTCTCCAGTCCTCGTATAGATTTTCATAAAAGATTAGACCTCATAATTACTTTTTTTCAAGAAAATGGAATTATCGCCTTGAACTGCCGTTTCTAGGATTATGTATGTAAGATGTCTATTCTGGAAAGCAATTTATTAATTCCCGTCGCAACTCTTTAAGGCATTTTGGGGAATGTTGATGTTGTTTAACGATAATTTCTGCTTTATGCAAAGATTTCCATGCATTTGGATAATCGAAGCGCTGTGCATAGATGACAGAAAGATAATATTGGACTTCGGGGTCTGTTGCATCGAGTTGATTCAATCGTTCCAAAGTTTCAAGCGCCTCGCTGTAGCGGTAAAGTTGGAGCCAAGTGATCGCTAAATTGAATATTCCCGACCGAAATTGTGGATATATTTTAAGTGTCTCCTCGATCTTTTCTTTTTTTGCCAAAATCGATTGGCGATTTTCGTCAACTTTTGAAAAGAGAATACTGACCCCTTTCGCATCGACATTTCCTTTCAAATAGTCTTCTGCCATGTTGTTTTTTGCGATAGAATATTGAGAGGGAATATCTTTGATTTCATTCAATAATCTTTCTCCTTCTTTTTGATTTCCAGTGAGCAAAAGGATGTACCCCATCAGCTCTTTTAAAAGAGGGTCGTTTTGCATATAAGGCTCAGCCTTTCGATAGGCGACTAAGGCATTTTGAAATTCGCCATTTTGCCAATAGACTGAAGCGTGATTAAAATGGACAAATCCGATCACTTCTTTAATTGTCCGTTGTTGGAGGGCTTTCGTGTCTACGCTTAAATATTCATCACAATCAATATGGATTCCCCGCGCAGTTGTCTCGATATTGATGATGCGACCCTCTTCATGATATCTGACATAAATGTGGCCAGGGGGTGTAATCATTTCAAGGGGAAGGCTTAGCCTTTGAGATAAGCAAAGATACAGAATTGAAACACCCAGGCAAACGCCGCGCCTTGAATCGAGAACCGAAGGAAGAAAAGTGTAGAGGTCGATATCCTTAGCATAGAGGGAATGGGGGGGGAAACGAAAGCCCATTTCATCAAAAATAAAAGCATTAATGGCTCGAATTTTTTGCTCAGGCGTAGCTTTGTCAGGCAATCTAGCGAGAATTTGGAGAGCCATTAAATCAATTAACCCTTCATATGTTAAAACTTTGGATCGATCATCTCCAAATTGGCTTAAGAAAAGCGCTCTCGACACATCGATTTCTTCAAGAGGGAGAGAGTGGATGTCTGCCTCATTCCAAATTCTATGCCCTTTCAAAAGGGTATGGGGCAATCTCTTGGAAAGGTTCACGAGTGCGGTTAAAGTCTCTGAGTCTTCAATCACCATTTCTTGATCAAGGGGTTTGTTGACGAGGCTAACAAGAGACTGAATCGTTGAAGCTGATAAAGGGATTTGACTTAAGGGAGTTGAATCGCTCTGCTTTCCCAATAAAAGGATCCAAGCATCTTTTAAAGCCTGCTGCCCTTGAGGATACTCTTTGTATAAATCATAAAACGCTAAATGCTGAGAAATAGAAGTGGGGTCTAGGCTATTATAAAGCGTTTTTAACTTTTCTCGAGAAGGTGTCCCAACTAAAGGCAATAGAAAAAAAAGGAAAGTGATAAGAGAGAGTTTCATTCTCTTTTCCATGAGAGAGCTAATAAATCATTGTCCAAGGGGTAATTTTCTTCTCCAGCATGGATAATTAATGAGGTAAAAAAGAAAACATTTTTTTGCCTGATAGTTGTTACTGGCATTTTAATTTATCAAGATAAATTGTTCAAGATTTCTTTAAAAAATAGCTCATAGGGTGAATGATGTGGAAAGATAAGGGGATTTTACATGTATTAATTGTTTATTTAATCAATCAAAACCCGAAGAAAAAGCTCAGTGATTTTTTATTTTAAAATCTCTTGAATGATGTTTTTTAAACTCTCTTGCTCGGCTAATTCCTCTAAAGAAATTTTAAACCGATAGCTCCAATTTTTTTCATTCAAGGTTCCCGGAAAATTAATGCGTTCATCATCGACATTGGGCCAACTGATCCCTGGAAGGAGAGGTAAATATTCCTGTAATAAATTGATATGAAACAAACTCGAAGAATGATGGCAATCCCATAAGATTTCTTTGAGATGTTCACGGCTGAGTTGGGGATGATGTGTCCATCCTTTTGCCTCTGCAAAAAGCTTTGTTTCTTCGGGATTGTTTTTCCACCATTGTAGTGTTGTTTCAGAATCATGAGTAGAAAGTGTGGTCATCGACTCAATATCATAATTTTGTGGTAAAATATATTGCTGATCTCCCTTCCAATTTCTTTCCCATCTCATGACTCTTGTTCCACAAATACCCAATGCATTTAGACAGAGTTTCACATCTGGCGGCACAGCACCCAAATCTTCTCCTATTGGCAACATATCGCAAGAAGAGATCATCATTAATAAAATTTTTAAGCCATGATCAATCCATAGAGTTTCATCTTTTGGGATAAAAAATCCCTCTTTTCCAGTTTTACCAAGAGGAATAGCCCAAATTCTAAAAAATCCCACAATATGATCCAGCCGATACATATCATAATATTGACTGGCCCATTGCAATCTTTCAATCCACCAATCGTAGTTCCTACTTTCTATCGCTTCCCATCGATAGATCGGGAAGCCCCAATTTTGACCCAATTCGCTATAATAATCGGGTGGGGCACCTGCAGAATAGTTCAAATCAAATAATTCTTTATTAAACCAAACATCCGCGCTATTTCGACTTATTAAAATGGGAATATCGCCTTTCAAAAAAACACCCTTTTCTTCTGCATACGCTTTAGCTTTTTTAAGTTGGGCATCACACAGGTATTGGAGAACACAATACCAATCAAATTCTTCCTTTTTTTCATTAGAGATTTGATCAATGAATGGCTGAGTTGGGTTTTTTTCTTCTTCCGGCCAATTTTCCCAACTTTTTAAGTCATTTTTATGACTTAAAATATTAAAAACACAAAAAGGAACTAGCCAATGGGTTGCTCTTTCAAAGAATTTTTTAAAATCGTCGCTACTGATGATGGTTTCACCAAAAGTGCGAAAATAATCCCGTAAAAAGCGATATTTATTTTCCCTGACTTTGGGATAATCAACATTGGCAGCATTGGGGTATTTAGGAATGATTTTGAGCTTTTCTTGTAAATCTTTGCTTTCATTAAGATAGGGGAGGGCATTCAACCCAATAAATAAAGGATTTAATGCAAAAGCGGAAATAGCATTATAGGGGCTTGTATCATTGCCAGTATCATTGATTGGGAGCAATTGGATGACATCAAAACCCACCGATTGACACCAATCGATCAAAAGGATTAAGTCAGGATATTCTCCAATTCCTGTCGAATCTTTAGAGTGAATGCTAAAAAGGGGAACTGCAATCCCATGATGATGTGAAAAGCCGATTCTTTTCCATTGCCTTTGTGAAGGACTATAAATTAAGTCCGATAGGTCTTTCATGATATTAATCCGAAAATGCCCGAGGGTTTATCTGAAACCGGCGAGTCTCTATCTAGGGCGGGGATGTCCCCTTTTTCTATCGCTTCTTTCCAGATTTTTGCTTTATTAATAAATGGAGGAAGACTATTTACAATTTCATGCGGGGACAATTTTATTGGGTCTATTTTTATAAATAAAATTAATTGATTGGACTTTTGACTAAAACCAAAAATTCCGCAAGATGGAAAGGAAGATGCATTGGATTTCAGGGCTTGTTTAATTAAATTGTCTCGGTATCGACCCATATGGACGGATCCCAATTTTGATCCAACTAATATGAATCCATATTTTTCCATTTCGATTTGTATGCTAATTCCAATTCCCAAATGGATTAAACAAGAGTTATTTTCATCGGGTTCTAATGGACACTTAAAAAACGTTTCAAAAACTTTCAGGAGACCGCCAAATTGTGAACTGACCATACACTACTCCTCATCTTCATCCTCTGCTTGTTCTTCTAACTCCTCTAATTCATCTTCTAAGTCTTCTAAAGCCTCTATTACCGCCATGTATAAATCATCTCGATGTTGAAGAGATCGATACAATTGAGCGGGTGAAACTTCCTTGATCATATCTCGGATCGTATTCAATACGGCGATTTTAATAAAGACCGCTTCCAAAGGGGTAGCTGCCAAGGTGTTTACCACTTGCCCTGCAAGCTGCTTCATTTTTTCAGACGATGGGTATCTCTCTTCTGCAATATCAAAAAATAATTTTGCAATCACCTCAAAATTTAAAAGCGATCGAAATGTTTTGCGATCCATAAGCTAACTAATAATGTTGTTTAAAGAGAGGTAACTTTCTATTGTCGGCACATGGGCTTTTGTCTGTCTGAAAACTCCGACAAGACCTTGCATTTTCAATACGGTTGATCTAAGTTGTGCGAGTTCTGGTCCTTCTAAATTGTTCCTTTTTAAGTTTCCTCCTAAATAGGTGTTTAAACCTTTAAGTTCAAGCATCATTAATTTATAACCTTTTTTCTCATAAAATTTTCGCAAGTCCTGTAAATCGGGTGGATTGTGGACGATATCGCGGTAGCGTTCTAATGTCCCTTGTAAAGATTGCTGCGTCGATTCAACCACAGCATCGACAGCTCCAATTATCTTTTCAGAGACTTGAATTTTTTCTGCATTTGCTTTGAAGTGTTTTAATTTGGCAGATTCAACATTTTTTCGAATTCTTTTTAATCGATCTTTCACAAAATGATCGGATTCCGCAATGATTTGGGCATAGAGAGCTTCTAACAAAAATTCAAACGCTTTTTCGATAAGGGCTGCATCCGGCAGAATACCATCGACAGTCATTCTCCGTCTAATCAAGGCGATCAGTTGGTCGATATCGATACCTTCGTTAATTCCAATTCCAAGATCTTGGGCTAATTGGCTGAGGAGCAGTGGGTCAAGACGGTATTCTCGATTTCCATGCCTTTGTGAAAAACCATCAGCCAAGCCATCTGCATCCTCTTTTCGCACTAAAACAGATTCCTTAACATTTTTGGCTTTTTCTGTTTTTACTTCCTTTTTTTTCTCTAACTTTTGCGTCCGGATTTGTATTCCGACAGTTGAATTCTCTTCCGATTCCCTTTGAAGGGCCTCTTGGCTGGCATCGACCTTTGCTCCTTTCAAAGCAGTGTCAATCAAACTGCTCTCTTCCATTGTTTCAGAGAGCGCTTCTTTAAATGTGGCCAAATGAGCCATATTAGCCTTGCTCAATTGACTGAAACTTTCGCCAGACATTTTTTACCTCTTGAAAGAGAAAAAATTAAGCAATCTGTATACGCCCTAAAGGTTGTATCCTAATTTCTGGGACAATTTCTTGATAAGAGACAACGGATATATCAGTGAATTCCATTTCGATGAGTTTTCGCACAAAACGGCGGACATCAATCGCTGTAAGAATGACAGGAGGTTGGCCTCCTGGTGGCGGAGGAGAAACAGTGGTTCGCACCCCTTGTAGAATCAATTGTACAGAATCCGGATCCAATGCAAGGTAGGAGCCGGCTGAAGTTTGTTTGATTGCTCCTCTTACCATATCTTCTATTTCCGGATCTAAAATATAGACTGATAATACCGATTGACCTTGGGAGTATTTATAACTAATAAAGCGCTTTAATGAGGATCGTACGTATTCCGTCAGTAGGACCGTATCTTTTTCCGTTTGAGCCCATTCACCAAGGGCTTCTAGGATGGTTCTTAAATCCTTAATTGAAACTTGCTCTTGAATTAAACGCTTAAAAATATCTGTCATCTTTTGCAAAGGGATCAAACGGGTCACTTCTTTCACTAAATCAGGGAAGGATTTTTCCACAAACTCAAGCATCGATTTCACTTCTTGAATACCGACAAATTCATTTGCATAATGTCTAAAAAAATAAGATAGATGCAAAATCATCACTTCTAGCGGATTCCAATATTTAATTCCGGCCTTATCTAACAACTCTTTGTTTTTTGCATCGACCCAAAGAGAGGGGAGTCCCAATGAATTTTTATACGATGTAAATGTAAGGTTATATCTTTTTAAATTCTCTTCTGATTCATTTGTCAACAAATGACCTTCGATGATTTTTCCTCGAATAATTGGAACTTCGTTCAAATGGATTGAATATTCATCTTTTTCTAAAATGGGGGATTCTGTCCTTACATGGACACCCGGAAAACGAACCCCTAGATCGGCATAGAGTGCTTGTCTCATTTTAGGAATCATTTGATCGATAAAACTAACCCCGCCCTTTGCCGATTTTTGAATTTCGGTGGTTAATCCTTTTCCCACTTCCAAGACAACTGGTAATGTCAAAGCATAGCTGTCAACACCACCGCCTGCAATGACTTTGTGCCCTCTAACTGGAGTATCAATACCACCGCCTCCATCGGCGGCCGATTGAATTGTCCCGCCTCCACTGCCGCTCAGCGCATTTTGTTCTTTTTGATCGCGGCTCCAAAGTGCATAGCCGATCAATCCAAGAGCGGATGAAAGAATAAGAAAAGGGGGCATTGGAAAGCCCGGAACTAAAGCCATCCCCATCAAAAAGGCGGCGGCAACCATCAAGGCTTTCGGTTGCTTTAATACCTGGCTCGAGATTTCACTCCCTAAATTGTCTGCTTTTTCACTGGAAACCCGAGTGGTTACAATACCGGCTGTAATCGAAATCAAAAGGGCCGGAATTTGTGAAATAAGACCATCCCCAATCGATAACAAGGCATACGTTCTCGCAGCGTCCATCGCTTCCATGCCATTCAAGGTGACGCCAATGATCATTCCGCCGATGACGTTAATCAAAACGATGATAATCCCCGCAATGGCGTCCCCTTTGACGAACTTCATCGCACCATCCATCGCACCATATAGCTGGCTCTCTTTCTGAATGGCGAGTCGTTTTTCACGCGCTTGGTTAGAATCCAATATCCCGGCGCGCATATCGGCATCGATACTCATCTGTTTACCGGGCATAGCGTCCAAAGTGAAGCGAGCGGCAACTTCAGCAACCCGTTCAGCACCCTTCGTAATGACCAAAAACTGCACTAAAGTAATGATTAAGAAAATAACACCACCGACAACGAAATTTCCCCCTACAACGAAATTTCCGAACTGGAAGATAATCTGCCCTGCATTGGCATGGAGTAAAATTTGCCTTGTCGAGGCGATATTCAAGCCTAAACGATATAAAGTAGTGATTAAAAGCAGCGATGGAAAGATCGATAAGTGGACAGCGCTTGGAATATAAAGAGCGACCATCAATAATGCGATCGAGATGGTTAAATTGAGTGCGATCAAGTAGTCGATGATATGCGGGTTGATCGGCAAAATGATCATCGTCAAAATCCCGATAATCAATATAGCCAATGCGACGTCGCTCGAACGCGAAATTGTGCGAAGAGAGCGGTCTCCTCCAAGACGGGCAGTGATTCCATCGAGAATTTTTCTTATAACATCCATGCAATATTCTCCTAAAAAATTAGCCCTATTACTCTATAGGCTCTTCCATTTCTGTTCCATCTTTTAAAGAGGCGACCCAGCGGAGAATTTCAGCCAGCGCTTCATACGTTTGCTCTGGAACATATTCATTAATTTCACCCTCATCCCACAGTGTATGGGCTAAAGGAATGTTTCTCAATACAGGAATATCATATTCTTCAGCCAGTTTCATAATCCTTTCTGCCAAAGAATCTTTTCCCATGGCTAAGATGTAGGGGGCAGCATCCACTTCCTTCTTATAACCGATAGCGATCGCTAGGTGAGTGGGGTTGGTAACAACAGCTTGGGCTTTCCTTACACCTCCGCCTGGCCCCTCTTGATAGGCAATTTCTTGAGCGATTTGTCGCCTTTTACCTTTGATATGGGGGTCGCCCTCACTATTTTTATATTCTTGTTTGATCTCAAATTTTTCCATCATCATCTCTTTGGCAAACGTATGTTTCTGATAGATAAAATCGGCAACTGCGACGATGATAAAAAAAAGACCCACTTTAACGAGCACTTCGATAAGAAAGGCATGGAAAACGAGCAATGCCCCCGAGATCGGTAAAGAGACGGTTTGAATGAGGACAGGAACACTCTTTAGCATCACGAGATAAATGATATACCCTGCGATAAAAATCTTAATAATCGATTTGATCAATTCAACTAATGTTTTAAGCTTAAATTTCGCTTTTAGATTGTCGACCGGGTTAAATTTCTTGATGTCGAACTTAAAAACTTCAGGCGCAAAGACCGGCCCCACCGAGATAAAAGTGATAGTCACTCCAATGAGTGTCACTAAGCCGAGCGTTGGAATGCTTGCAAAAAAAATGAGCTCATTGGCCTTATAAAATAAGGTCACAATCGCATTGGTTAAGTTGGGGGCATTGACAGCTCGAAAGGTCCCCACCAAAAAGTCAGCCATATCGTGATATAACATTTGAGATAGCATTAAAACAATAGCGACAGAAGCAATAAAAGTAAAAGCAGCTGGTAAGTCTTGCGACTTAGCCACCTGCCCCTTCTTTTTCGCATCTTTCAGCTTTTTCGGGGTCGCCTTTTCGGTTTTTTCGCCCATAGTCCAATCCCTAAGAAATGAAAACAAGAACATTCTCCAAATTGTATTATACCGCTTTTTATCAGGCGAGTCAATATAATAAAAATTAATTGAAAACTGGGAATTAAGTGAAATTCTAACTTAAGATTTTTTTATTTTTAGTTTACCATTCATCATCTTCTCTTAAAATTTGGCCTTTTTGTTGATAAGTAAGGGGATTTGCCTGCTTTTGTAAGGGATCTATTATTTCATTTGACTGTTTTTCTAGATCTTTTATCTCCTTTTTAATTTGCGCTATTTTTTCTGAAGAACGGGTTAGCTTTCCTTTAAATTCTTTGATAAAGGTTGCTTTTGATTGGAATATATCGTAAGTACCAACTATATCATTATGGATATTTTTCCAGGTTTGTAGTTTTTCATTTTCTTTTGTATTAATATACTTATTGGTTGTTTCTTTTGAGTAAATTAAAAATTGCTTGTGAGCGCCATTTAAAAGATCAATTTCATTTTTTGAAATATCGAACTTTTCCCTTTCTTCTATAAGTGTCATTTTTATGTTTTTTAACTTTTCAAAATTTTCATTATTTTTTTGTTCTGCACTAAATGTATTTTTATGTGTATCAAGAAGATCAATGAATTTTCTTTTAGATTTTATCATCTCGACTTTCGCTTCACCAAATTCGCTAGATTTAAGCAATTTAAAAAAATTATCTTCTTCTTGTTTTAATAAAATTTTTAAACTTTCCAATTTTTTTTCTTTATTTTTCCATTCGAAACTATTTTTTTGATTGACTAAGGGAGATGGTGCCTTTTCTTTTTGCTTGAACGATGCAATATAATTTGAAGACTTGTTAAATTCTTCTTTCAATTGGTCGGGAACAGCTTTTTTAGTGGTGGTAGATTTGTCAGGGTTAGTAATATGCTTTGGTGATGATGAGGCTTTCATTCTAAAGATTGGAAATTTTTTTTGTAAGTTTAGTAAATATTTAGAAATAATTGAGTTTGTAAACGTTGAACTAGGTCTTAATAAAAAATCTTTAATTGTTAGATAAGACAATGTTCTTTGAATTTTTTTTGGACGTTTAACTAACGCATCACTCTTAATCAAATTTTCACCAGTATCATTATTAACTTGAATTTCAAGATTTTTTGGAGATTCCTTTACTGCAGCATTTTTGATATTTTCTATATTGCTTAACATTTCAGCAATCTCTTGCGGCTTATAACCCAAAAGCCCAAGCCTTTTTCTTGCACTGGCTACATTGATCCAGATTTTTATATTTTTACTACCCGGCCTTTTAATTGTTAACTCTTGCCATTTCCACTTTTCCTTCAATGGTTCATCAGTACTAATTGCTATTTGTGCTATTTTGTTAGCAAAGTTAATAGTTAAACGCTCTTTTGAAAGTCCTTCACTGATTACAAAGCCAAACCATTTTACTTGTTCAGCTCCTATTGGACCTCTTTTAATAGAGATATCAGTTTTAGTATATTCATTAAATTTATTGCCGTCGTCACGAATATTTAACTCTATGCTCATAAAACCTTGTAAAATATAAAATAAATCTCTACTTTAATTTTTAAAAATTAAAATTTATTTCATATTAATTTATTATTAAAAACATGTATTGATGTATTGAGAAAGGGGCCGGGCCAAGAAAGGGGCCGGGCCATGCGATCTGCATAAACAAGAAAGGGGCCGGGCCATGCGATCTGCATAAATTATGTTGTAAATTTTTTTAAAGTAAGGCATTTTGCTTCTGAGATTTCATCTATTTCTGAGATTAGGAAAACTGTTATGCCAAGAAAAAATAGATTTTGGGAGCCCGGACGTTGCTATCACATTATGATGCGCGGCATAGATGGTAGGCATGTTTTTAATGACGACAAGGATAGATCGAGATTTCTCTTATTACTACAAGAAGCAGGGGAGTTACATCATTTTAGAATCCATGCTTTTTGTTTAATGACAAATCATATCCATCTTTTACTAGAACCGCTTAAAGGTGGCTTGACTGAAGGCATCCATAGATTTACAAGCAGATATGCGCAGTATTTTAATAGACAGCACAAAAAAAAAGGATATGTCTTTCAGGGCCGATTTAGATCTATTTTGGTTGAAGATGGAATGTATATGAAGAGGGTGATACGTTATATCCATTTAAATCCAGTGGAGGCAAAAATAGTTACAAGACCTCAAGATTTTCGATGGTCAAGTCATAATGGGTATTTTCTTCATGCTGAATATGTATGGTTAGAAACTGACCGAATTTTGTCATACTTTGGTCAAAATAGAGAAAGTGCGATTTTAAACTTTACTGAATTTATGGCATCAATAGCTGAGGCTTCGCAGGACTTAGGAGAAATTGAACGAGCATTAAGAGCAGGGGTTTATGGGAGTGAGGGATTTAAAAAGGCTTTTGTTCCAACAACTTTCAATAAAACAAGCAATGATTTAGAAAAAGTTTCATTAGAAGAATTAATAGATGTTATATGTGCGAGATTAGGGATTTCGAAAGAACAAATGTATGGTGAAGAAAAAACACGCGCAATTGTGAATGCCCGAGAAATTTTAGCTAGAGCAACACAGCTTCTAAGAAATTTTAGCTTTAAAGATGTCGGCAAAATATTAAATAAGCATCAAGGAACTGTTTCACGTTTAGCAATGAGAGGGGCCCGAAATCCTAATTTGCAAGTTGTTATTGAGGAAATTACTGGGATAAAATAATAGTTTAAATAATCTTGTATCAAAATTATGCAAATTGCATGACCCGGCCCCTTTTTCTTTTACAAGTTGGGAAGTGTGGGTAATTCTTGGGCCTCTAATTTGACGCCAAAGACATTATTAATGGCGCAAAAGAAAAAATATTGTGAGATAACTGTGATGATATCGAGGATCTGTTCCCCGCTATAATACTGCTGTATTTTTTCCCAATTTTTTTCTGTAATGTTGCCTTTTTTGGCAACTTCATCAACGATAGTTAACAAAGCCTCGATGTTCTTGTCCCATTTGGCTTCCTCTGGGGGAAGGGGGATTTTTGCTATATTCTCATCTGTAAATCCCGTACCCTTAAGGATAGCAAGATGATGGCCCCACACATAATCAGATCCATACAAGCAAGCCATGCGCAAAATGATTAGCTCTTGTTCTTGCACCGTTAACTTAAGCAAGGTTTTGGATTGAACCCAGTAAGGGAAAAAAAGTTCGCAAATTTTGGGATTCAGTGCCAAAATTCCAAATACATTCACAGGCGCAGTTTTACCTTTAAAAGAGATGTTTGGCACTTTTTCAAGAATCATCCCAAATTGTTGTAAAAGTTTATCTCCTGGAATTGGTTTGACTCTTTCCGGATTTTTCACCCGTTCGATATATTTTTTCTTCATAGTGTTTTCCAAGGCATGAGTAGGAGTTAAAAAAAATTAAAAATCTCTCCCTTAGAGTTAAACCAAGCGAGATAATTTAGCAATGAGAAGGGCCCAAAATCCTAATTTGCAAGTATTGAAAAAAGGGGCCGAGCTCAATGAAAAAAGGGGCCGGGGGCAACGATAAGGAGAATATATGGAGATGGTTGTTACCCGGCCCGGTGGTTTTTTTCCCCGCCCCAGGTGTTATTTTTTAAGATAGTTGTGGCC
>JANWJE010000021.1 GCA_025451995.1 Parachlamydiaceae bacterium
GAACAGATGGGTTACAATCAAAATGACTTAGCCAAAGTAATTGGATTTAAAAGTAGGGTAAGTGAAATATTAAACAAAAAGAGGAAATTATCTCTTGAAATGATTAGAAAAATCAATCATTCCTTAAACATTCCAACTGAGATTCTGATAAAGAAATACTGAGATAAAAAGAGTTACAATTAAAGGTAAACTATTGTAGTCCCGACAGGGCGACTAAATTTTTTGATGAAAAGTTGGTGCTGAAAGACTTAAAGATTATGATCTTTCTATCCCGCCCGAATTGCGACCTGCAAAAGGTTTAAAGGAGCTGCAATAGTGTTAACGATGCAAAGTAATGAAATTATATTTAATTCGATGTTATTTAGCTGTGCCAAGTATCCGTCCATAACTTCTCTATCCTTCCATGTGACCTAACATTCATCAAAATCTTATTCCCTTAGCTTCTTTCCGACTTTTGGTCGTATTCAACATAGAATGAAAGATAGCAATTACAGGATTCTCAATCTTGAAAATCCTGTCAGATACTATTTTCTTATCGCTATCGGTAAGTTTTATTTTTGAAATTGTCAACGCCAATAAAAACTCATAGGTCGCTGACTCTTGTTTTTCCACGATAGAAAGAAGAATATCTTTCATTCTGTTGCTTAATGCTCTATCATGGGAATAGTCGAGCTCGACATCATAAGCAGCCCTTAAAATACTGCACTGAATTACTCCATCGTTGAACCGACTAAAATTTTCCGGATCTAGAATTCTTCGTTGGTGTTCTGTCTGCTGTAAAACAATTTGATTACCTTCCTTATACTCTGTTCGCAAAAAATGAAGCACTGAGGCTATCGTAAAATAAACATCGGCTTGTGAGATCGCCTTAGGATCATGATCAAATTTCAAAAAGACGAATCCGGGAGTAAGCATCTGTTTTCTACCAGAAGGGGTGTCCCAAAATAAATTATCAACTAACCCCTTCTCTGATGAAAGTCTAAGATCATCAAATCTTTTCTTAAAAATTGTGAGTGCTTTTTTGTCTTTCGCGTCAAGTGAATTTCTGCTGTCGGATTTAAAAAGGTAGTCACCCAACTTGTAAATTTCAATTTGCCAAGGGGTATCGGAACGATGTCTTTCATCTGGAACAAAAAGCTTGAGTAAGCTATCAAAAACATTTATCTCAGCCTTAAACTGTTTGCCAAATGAAAGACTGCTTCTTATGTAGTCAAATTCCCTTTTGCTTTCTGTTCTAACCGCGGAAACAAAATAGCATACTTGATAGCCCATTTCATGAAACTCCCTCAGGTCTCTTGAAATTTTTATGATAGAATGGCTTTGAGCGATGCTACTTGCAACCACCAATATCGCCCCTTTCCCCGTAGAAATCTTTTTGTTGATTGTGTTGGAAAAATTCGGGTCGTCTTTGTATCCAACCAAACTAAATCTCCCTTTTGATCCCAAAATTTTATTATGAAATGTTTTTATTTGTTTGGCAACGGTATGTGAAGCTTCATCATTAAGATAGATTATTAACTTTAAAGCGGCAGGCAATTTTTGGTTTAGATACTTTTCAAATAAACTGTTATAATCCTTGTTAAATGTTCGGTGTCTTTCCTTGTGTAATTTATCAATGTCCAGGTAAAGTTCTCTAAGTTCCGTAGTCCCTTTTTTCTTCATTCTATGACATGAAATATACTTTCTTTTTAGTAGTTTGTCTAACACATCCCCAAACCATTCAGGTGTATATTTTTCCCGGATTGTCACTGGAATTGTTTCTTGTTTTTCAGTGAGAAACTCATCCCCAATTATTTCGATTGACGTGGAATTATTATCACATAAAAGGCATTTCTGATTATTCCCCTGTAAGTTATAAACGAAAATTTTGCTTTTATCTATATTTAACGCAATCTCATCTAAATCACATAATATCCTACCACTATGTTTTTCTTTACTTTTTGAGTCAGCATTTTGCACGGGAAGTCGAAATAAAGTAACAATATAATCATCCCGAGTTTGGTTTTTTATTCTATTATAAATTCTGTTTGCCAAACCGCTATTTGAGGAAACTGAAATCAAAAAGAGCGAGTTTGAGGAATCTCTAAAATCATATTCATTTAACCCATGATAGGAGCTAAAACTTTCAATGTTTGGTGATACAAAATGCTCATTAATGATTTTTTTTAAATTGACCGCCGCCTGTGCGGCGACAGCAATTGAAGATGTATCGCAATAAATATTTGTTGTATGCTCCCTTAGATAAGGCAAAAGTGTGAAGCCAATGAAGTTTATCTCGACACCCTTCTTTAAAATATTTCCAATCCTTACAAATACGTTTGAATGTTTTCCAGACGGCAAAACATAGTGCACGTGTTCTGAAGGGCCAATAATTCCACCACGTCTATTAAATATTTTTTCCAACCCAGTCAAGATTATATGATGTCTAATTTGATTAAAATCTAGTAGGTTATGTTCAATATTCACCGCGCCATTTTGGTCAAAGTATGCACAGACAATGTCTTTCTCAATATTTTCTATTTTTAATGAGTACGCTAGCCCAAACTCTGAAAAGAAATGTTTGACCCCGATAAATTGAGACTTGTTTTGTTCATGAGTTAATAGTAAAACTTTATCAAAAGGAAAATTATGATTAAGATAATTATCAATTTTGTGCCGAAGCTCATGAAGAAAATTGCTTTTTATTTCTTTACCAAATTCATAGGTCCAAAAGATAACAAGAGTCTTTTTTTCCGAAGACCTATTTTCAATTGACGATGGATATAAATAGAATGGCATGAGTATTCTGCTTAGTCTAATGGATAAAAAACTGTAATTAAGCTGCCGGACGCCTCATTCAATTTTGTCCACCCCCGATCTGCTTTTTTCCAGTCAAAAAACTTATTCATGGCAGTTTGCTTCTCTGCGTCGTGAGACTGATGTTCAAAGGGTTTGTATCCATGTAGTAAGAAATCCCAGTAAAGACACATTCTTCCTGTCCGTAATCTCAGAAATCCACCTTTTGAGCCCAAATAAGAAGCAACTCTCTTTAAACCTCTTTTCGATGCACTGGTGTCATATTGAGTCAGGCATTCAATAACATAATTTCGTTCCGATAAGGGATTAAGATCTTCTAATTCTGATCCTGACTTCCGTTGTGCAAATCCTGGCCCTGAGTCAATAACTGAAACTTCTATAAATGTCTTCAATACTCTTTCATCTTCAAATAACTTAGGATTATTGAAATAATTGAATAAAGGATCGCCTGCTTCCACTTTAGAAATAAAATCCTTCTTATGGCCTTTGTGAACTTCCATAAATACTCCCCTTAGATTCGGATTAAGCGGAATATTTGCTTGTGAACCAAAACCTCTTGTTGCATGTTTATCTGTATTTTCGAACAATTCCTTTATTATTCCTGTTACTTTTTCAGCAGTATCATCCCTTAATGCTAATAATTCCAATTCCTTTTTATGTGGCTTAAATAAGTGCTTTATGGCAGCCACATAAAATTTCCTCATTCCCGTTTCATCTAAAAGTTTCCCATCTTGATAAAACCATTCATTGTATTGGTAGTGCTTTACAGCAGAATGATCAAAACAAAAAGCCCTTATTGGCCCGGTTTTCCCAATGAATGCTTTCTCATTCTGTTTATCAAGTACCCGTGGAGCATTTTCTTCTATTTTGCCAATTGCTTTTTTAAATATCTCTTTAGTCAGGTCAATCGTCTTTGAACGGTCAAGTATTTTTCTTCCTTGTTTTATTGTCATCAAGCAAATGCTCAATCCAAAAATTTCTTTAGTAAAATTTTCGATATACGTCTCTTCTTTTAACAGATGAGTATGAATATTTGAAGTATCACTTGTTTTTCTAACCCAAGTATTCATCACTTGACATAGAGACGCTTTAGATGCGAAACTGTTTTCATTAAACGATGACGGCAGTAAAATGTCCAATTCCCTTTTTGATTTGGGGATTGATTCATAATATTTTTCAATTTGTGATAGAAGCAAAGATTTTTCTATTGTTAATGCCATGTCTAAATTTTAATCTTTGTTACTCCGTTAGGATATTGTTTATTTAGCATTAAAATTATCTTGTTAATAACTGAATCTTTTTTCAAATTAGCATCTGACACATCGAGGAGAAGTATTTTATAATGCTTTGATTTGTTCAAGTAATCATCGTAAGATTTCTGTACTTCAGACAGATAACTAGCCTTAATTTGCTTTTCGCTTTCCCTTTTTCTGTTTTTAATATTTTTAAGTAGGTGTTGAATATCTCGCTTCAAAAAAATTACAAGGTCTGGTTTTATCGACTTTTGTTCAAAGTTGATATATACACGTTCAAAAATTTTATATGCATGCTTGTCTAAATTCACTTTTGCAAATAAAAGAGTCTTGGAAAAGAAATAGTCTGAGACTATTCTTCCATCCTCTGTGTTAAGAGAATTATGGTCTTCAAACCGATCTACCAAAAAAGAAAGCTCAACATGAAGACCATACTTATCCATATCATTGTAAAATAGAGGAAGAAAATGATTCTTTCTAAACTTTTCTAATACAAGCTTTGAATTAGTTCGTAGGGCTATTTTTTTTGCTAATGTCGTCTTTCCAACTCCAATATTACCCTCAATTGCGATATGCTTATATCTCGTATTTTTTGCCATTATTTATCTTTTAAGGAAAATTAAAACACAGGGTTGAAACGAAAATAAAAATCGGCCCCGTTTTGTCGATTAACGGGTTATGATCTAAATGAATTCACCTACCCGATGAAGAATTAATAGGGGTTGGATATGATGATGACTATCAAGAGAGCTTGCATTTTCCAAGATATAAACATTTTGAGAGGAAACAATAACATTTTTATGTTCGATTGCTTGCACTTGACATGCCATCCATATCCTATGAAAATTTGAAATTAGCATAGTCACCTGGGTAACAATTAAGAGCAACTTCCAATGCTATTCTAGGACACAACCCATGTGCCCGAGTGTCAACAAAACTGTTGTAATTGATACTTATAGTCCGTAGACTTATTTACATCTATCCTCCATCTTTGCTTCTATAATCCATATACATGGGCTCGACATATACAAAAGACGAAAAAGCCTTTTTAGTAGAGATCGGAAATCGTATTCGAGAGCTTCGCGTTGAAGCCGATTTATCACAGGAAAAATTAGCTTTTGAGAGTGAGCTTGATAGAACTTATATAGGCTCAGTAGAGAGAGGCGAAAGGAATATTTCTGTAATAAATCTCAGAAAAATTGCCAAAGCACTGAAATATAAACCGTCAGATTTACTAAATAATTAATGTGCTTAAACGATTTCTGAACTATTTGTATATGATGAATAAGCATTTCAAGATTCCACCAGAATCTCCTAAGCAAATAACGCCACCTGAGACTTTAGCGAAGCAATTCTCTGAATTAATTGGTGTTCCATTTAAATTAACTGGGAAAACCAGAACAGACGGTTCTAACATTAGAAAATTAATTGCGGAAACTTTGGAGAAGTATGAACTACCAAAGGCGGCAGAGTACGGACAATATGAAATTGTTCCACCAAAAGGCAAGGGAGTTCCAAAAATTACCAGAAATTTCATAGATACTTACATTGTAACGACTGGGACATCCTACAATTTGCAAGTTTGGAATAGAGTTCCGGCGACAGATACTTTGTTAATCAAATATGAATCTGGCGAGAGTCTTAAATGTACAGATGTGAGGTTCGTTATCGTCAGAATTGACACCGGAAAAAACGTCATTGCTTCTATAGTTATTCTTACTCCTGAATATATTGAACACCGGTTCGGGAAATTCGGAAAGCCCACCATTAAAAACCAATTATTAATTTCAAAAAAAGTGCGGAAGGATATATATGAAAGTAGAGATAAAATCTTAACATATCCGGACACCAAGAAACTATCTTACAACGTTCGACATGACTATGATCCACCAAAATCAGGAATGGTTGAAGAGCCAGACCTTCAGCACTTATTTTCCATTGGCTTACTTAAAAAAATGGTTGCTGAAAAATTAATAGGATTCAAATTAAATGCAGCGGCAACTAAGAATAGAGGTCAAGCTTTGGAAAAAAAAGTACTTGAATTACTTGGTTATGCAATCCAAGAAAACGACTTGTTATATGGCGCCTTTCCCGACATAAGAAATCAATTGTTAGAAGTGAAAGTGCAAGATAGCCCAACCGTCGATTTGGGTAGATTTTCACCCGAAAAAGAAGAAGTTATAGTGAATGATTTGGGGCTGACAACTTTTGACGCAAGATACTTGATAGCATTAACTAATCCTCATACAGAAATAATTGAAGGAATCATACTCTCCCCTGGTGAAAGGTTAGGAGAACTATTCTCATACGTAAGTGCAGAAAGCTACAAGTGCCAGAGAGCTATTCCTATGGGTTTTTTTGAAACTTATTACGGCAAATCAGTTTTTAATCCAGATTAAAGACGGGATCAACGCCAAAGGCTTTGGCTATAAGCGTTTCTAATTGAATTTCCAGTTTAGAAATTTCTTCCTTTTCCCTCGATCCGTTTAATTCTTTTACTGTTGAGATAATTTCTTTAGCCTGTTGGGAATTGAAATCGGGCAAGGGATATTTTTCGACATACTGGGTAAAATATCTTCTTCTGCCTGAGTATAATTTGTTTTTGAATACTAAATCGTGATATTTAGTCATTAATTTTGAATTGGCAATTCCTTGAATTAAAAGTAGTTTTTCAACGTCTTCCACTTTTGTTGCAACAATCCAGTAACAATTACCATTAACAATTTTTCCTCCGTTATCGAAATAAAAGCGGGGACTTGGGCTAATATCAGGGAAAACAAGTTTTGGATATTGCCACTGGTCGGGTTTGTGAGGAACCCACAATTCAAACCATTGCCTTCCAGCTTCAATCAAGTAGTGTCGTGATCTTAGTTTTTCTTCGTGTTGTAAAAAATATTTTTTTGTGTTTGGATATTTCTCAATGTCAACAGTTTTTTTCGCTCCATCAACTGAGATATGCGGGTATAAAACTTTCAATCTTAAATTATCATTCGCATTCCACCGTTCTATGTTTTCTTGTGAGATTAATTCTTTCAGCAGTTCTTGCTCTGGCATATCAGCTTTGAGTTCCTCCCAATTATCACTAATAAAGACTTTATCAGCAGTTGATTTAATACCTACTTTCACCTTAAAGAAATCCTGCACACGATACTTTGCAGCAGCGTCTATTTTTGAGACCCAATTCGCCTCATTGTCAGACAACATTTCCCAACAAGCACCCGAGCCAATTTTATATTTTAAAGTACCCGAAGATTTTTTATATCGTTTGCCTTTCACTGAAAAGTAACCAGACTGTTTGCTATTAAGCGCTTCGTAAATTGAATCAACCGGAATCAATTCGCCGCTATACCCATTTAACTCCTCATAAACTTTAATGAAATTTGCAGGTGAAGGGGTTTTTTGCCTATGTTTTCTTCCAATAAAGATGGCAGGCAGGACGGCTGCTTCAAATAATTTAGTGTCTCCCAAGTCAATAACTTCCAAAATCTCATAATTTTCCGACAGGTATTTACGGATGCTTTCACCACCTTTTGTTGACAGGTACCTATTAGAAGTAATTACACCTAAGACTCCCCCCTCTTTTAAGCTTTCTGTCATAGCAATCAAGAAAGGATAATAAAGATCTACTCTTCCTTTTAAATTAAATTTTCGAGCAAGTTCTTGTGCTTGTTCCGCCCCAAGTATTTGGGTTCGAACATAAGGAGGATTGGCGATTACTATGTCAAATGAATTGTTTAGTGAAGATTGTACGGACGAATCAAATCCGAGTAACAGTTGCCTTTTAGTCAAATCAATTGCCTGAAGAAAATCACTATTCACTAAGTCTACATTTCGCAATCCAAATGAAATCATCCTTTCGTTTGTAAATTCTAGATAGTGAGAATTAGAATCATAACCGACGATTTCAAAATCAGTTTTCAATTCCGACAATTTTTTGCCGATAGACATTAGCAATTCACCTTCTCCACAAGCGGGGTCAAGTATTCTTTGCTTGCCATTGTCAATTAAGTCAGCAACTTTATTTGACAAAAAATCAGCAAGCATTGCAGGTGTAAACGTTGCCCCAGTATTCTTAATTTGCTCTTTTGTAATCATCTTTTTTTGCGTAATTTCAAAGATACTTTAAATCATCAAAATTCGACGCACCAATTCTGGCATTTATAAGGCACCTAACCTGACACACAAAGCCAACCTTCCAAAAGAGCCTGCCTTGTTTCTATGCTTTCGGGCAAATCCTGCCTCGGTGGAGACACATACTTTCAATTTGACACACCAACACGAAGTGAATATGTTCTCTTCAAATAGAAAAAAATAGCCTAAGGTAGCGGCTGTGGCTTTAGCTTTTTAAAAGCGCAAAAAGACTACGGCATAAAGTCAAAATTATCCATCATTCGGCAGATATTTATTCCGTTTCCTTTTTGCTCCAACACAGCCGCTAAATGAAAGGCTTTCTTTTTCTCTTTTTTCTTTTGAAAGATTCTCTTTTCCATTCTTCTTGAGAGTTCAGTAAACGCACTAAAAATCTAATAAAAGGAACATCCGACTTACCTCTGTTTACTACCAGGTTCGTGGGTTGAAAAATCTTTCAAACTGCGCTCAGGCCACCATCCTTTTTCATCCTAAAAAAGAAAAAAATCCCTGACCACCATTGACAGAGTTTTCCGCTAAAAAATCATTTATCATTTCAGGCTAAGGCCAGTTCAGAATTTGAACAGGTATTCTTTCGAGCACTTCAAGGCTCTAACTTTATAAAATCGCCCAGGTTGCTAAATCTGCAACCGGCAAGATGTACAAACGTGACACGTTTGAGCATCTTGCCCCCCACTCCGGAGTCGTTTCGGGTGAGATATTGAAAGAGATTGATTACTGATTTTGTAAACGTGAAAATGATTTTGTGATGAGAAAGCAAAAAGAAATCAGGAGTAGATGGGTGACCATACGGTTTAATGAAGCGGAGCGAAGCAAGCTGGATAAACTTTATAAAAAAACGACCTGTAACAGCGTCGGAGAATATATCCGTTCGGTGCTTCTTAAAGAGCCTGTAATTATTCGTTTCAGAAACCAATCTGCTGACGATTTTCTTGAAGAAATTCTTTTGCTGAGAAAAGAGCTAAATGCCATTGGAAATAACTTCAATCAACTAGTGCATAAACTCCATACTTTGGACTCGATACCGGAGATAAAAACCTGGGCGATCTTGAACGAATCAAGCACGAAAATCTTCATGAAAAAGGTCGTCGAGATTGCCGAAAAAATGAGCGAGATATACGAAAAATTAGAACGGGAATTACCGCCAATCAAAGATTGATAATAGACGCAAAACGCAGACAGCGTTTGCGATATTTCCATTCCGAGGCTGTAAAATGAACTGTGTCAAAGGTTAAAAATAATTCTGACCTTTAACACTTTTCATTATGGACAACAAGAAAGATTTCGATTACGAAGCATTAAAGAAGAAGACATTAGAGCAATTCCGCTC
>JANWJE010000022.1 GCA_025451995.1 Parachlamydiaceae bacterium
ATTCTAATAGACATAGTTTCGAGTTATGAAAGGATTGTTTGACTATACTATTACGTAATGAACGGCGGAGTTAGGGTTTGATTCTAAGCATCTTTTCTATTTGCTTTTAGTGTCTACACACACAACTGCGCAAATGCAAAATGCTTAGAATCAAAAATCTAACCAAAATCGTTGCATCAAAAAGTGGAACTTCCGTTATAACGGGCGCGAAAAGAATTCGAAAATTTTAATTGGATAGCTTCATAGACTCTTGTTTATTATCTTTTATGTCGATTATACTCAATATACCTCTTGCACTCGACTTTGTACAAATTTTTAACTCATCTTCGGAGAGAAGCTTTCTACAGCTAAATAAATTTCTCGGAAGGGGGAAAACAACCCCTTCCTGCGAAATTTATTACGCTGTAGTTTGCTTCTCTCTCGAATATTCGTCCAAAAATTGTACAAATTCGAGTTAAAAACAAGGAATAATGAGGACGTAATTAAAAAATTAAATAAAAAAATTTAAATATTTAATGGAAAACGACGGATAGCATCTTTTCCATTATTATAGACGATTTTAAAAAGATCGGTCACCTCCCCTTCCAAAATCTTTAAATCCACTTTCAAGTTTTTAATTTGCTTGACGATCGCATTTTCAGAAAAAATCTCTCGAGCAGCCAATATAGCAAAGAAAAAACCGCCAGCGATTTCGCAAATTTTAATAATCTGATCTTCTGTTGCTTGTGAAATCTTTCTATCATCTCTACCAGGCGAGTGATTGACTATTGTAGGGAACATCCGGCAATCGCCAAACTCTCATTATTTGGCTCTGCTTTGTCCGGAACCCTTCAAAAGAACAGTGATATCGATCTTCTAGTGGAATTTGAGCCCAATCAGACTCCATCATTATTCACAATCGTTGTCATGGAAGACGAGTTAACAAGTCTTTTGGGGAGAAAAGCTGATTTGCGAACCGCTGAAGATCTCAGCAAATATTTCCGTCATGAAGTTATATCATCAGCGCGTCCTCTTTATGTCAAATCGTGATCTAACTCGTTTACAACACATGCTCGATGCGGCTGAAGGAGCAATCGCTCATCTAAACAATAGAAAAAGAGAGGAACTCGACTGCGACCGTTTGTTAATCAATGGAGTTATCCGTGAGTTAGAAATTCTTGGAGAAGCTGCGTCGCAAATTACTGCTGAAACCAGAGCGCAATTTTCTATTCTTCCCTGGCGTGAAATGATCGGTATGAGAAACAGACTAATTCATGCTTACTATGATGCGGACACAACATTTCTAAAGCTCTCTTCTTAGAAAATATGGCCTTGAAACTAAAAAATAAAGAAGTAATCTTGTCCTTGAATGGGCAGCTGCCACCATACGCTGAGTTTATGGTCAGTCAGAAAAGATATTTAAATAAATTCTCACGCCGAAACAGTCGCAAAAATATCAGATGATAAGAAAGGATCAATCAATTGATCTTTACTACTTCAAAAAAGAAGACGGAATAACAATGAGTTGGCCATGATCCAAGCCATCCTTCTAAAATGACTTCTTGATTCCCCTTTTTGTCGAATTCTTTTTCCAGGTCACCGCTAGCAGCCAATTGAATGGATTTAACATATTCTTTCCAATCCTCAATAATAGGACGATAATTTTCTGGTATAGTTTCAAACACTCCGCTTTCTCGCAAATATTTCACAGACGATTCATTTGGATAAAAAAACCATCTTTCAGAGGGCACATCGCCATCTTTAACACTTTCGTAATTTGGAGCACCAGGAAGAATACTATGATTTAGTCTCCCTGTTAATTGTATATAGGGGCATCCTTCAAGAAAATAAGGAACGGAATCTCCAATAAGATAGAACCTAAATATGACAAAAAACACAAAAAAGATCTTTAACATACCATATCCTTAAACGATCCTTCATAAGGATAAGGTCGAAGATATACTTGATTTCTGCTATGAACAACCACTGCACGCAATAATTTCTTTTCAGCTAATTTTATAGCCTCTTCATATGAAATCCATCGTTTTTCCGTGCCATATAAAACTAAACAATCCGTAATACGTTTATTGTTCAGCTTTACTCCAATGACTTTTTGAATAGGTTCATATTTCTCTCCTTCCTCCCAAGGATGCCATCCTTCGTAATTCTCCATTTTTTTAATCAGAGTGTTGAACTCATCTTCTGTCAAAGATTGAATCGTTCGATTCATATCGAATTTTGTGCTTGTTTTCAAAAACTCGCGATAAGCAATAGCTTCCTTTGTGTCTGGCTTACCAACTTCAACGCCTGTGTACTTCCTAGGAAGCTCGTTCAAAGTCAACTTGGAAAATCTTTCTTCTTTTAAAAGAGCTGTCATTGCAGCATGGCCTATTTCTCGGCTTGGAAATATGGCAAAAATATACTCTTTTTTATTTCCTCCTTCATCGATTTCAGTATACTTAGCGCTTCCTATAGCTCCGTGGAGGCGTGCATGAGGACCAAAACTCAAATTTCCAGGATTATTATGCCTCCATGCTTTAGATCCCTTTAATGATCCTTTAACAGGCTCTTTTCGGCGGATCATTGAATTTCCTTCTTTATCACGGTAGATAATCGAAAGGCCCTCGCCTTGGTCTGCTTTGATCCACTTCATATTTTCTGGGGTTTTCATAGCCTGCTCAATTTATTAGCTTTATATCAGCATTTATGGAGACCTATTATATTCAATCGCACCAAATTTGCACCAAAAATCTGAATTCTTGCGGACTTTATTGTCGCTTTTGAGCTGCAATAAAACTAAAGGACATCATTGATGAATGATGACTACGAAATTGACATCTATGCCACAGAGACAGGAAAAGAGCCATACTCCGACTGGAAAGACACACTTGATGAGCAAACTTTAGCAAAAATTGATATTCGATTGACTCGTATTCGTCATAGTGGTCACCTTGGAGATTTTGACTCTGTGGGTGAGGGAGTATATACTGCTCCCAGCTGAATCTTGGACTTTTGGGCTGCTTCAAAGCCCCGGGGTTGAGAGATCGCAAGAGGAATTGTATTGATTTAATACTATGCCTCTTGCGATCTCTCAACCGCGGGAGCTTTCAAGCTAGCCCAAAATTCCAATATTCAACTGGAAGCAGTATATACCCTGAAAAAGAAATTTTCATTGCTGTATTTTGCAATAACACAACTACCGATAAACCATTTTCGTTTGGAGTATCAAATATGACAGAAACACCACGATCGGAATGAGACAAAATTGCATCAAAATGTTCTGTATCTTGGGTTGATTTGTGAGTTTTCAATAAAGTTGACACATTGGGGAAAAATTCTGGAGAATCATTTAAAGTAAGAGCAGCTTCCTTTTGTGACCGATCGCTTCCTGATTTAAAAAAAAGCTCAGGTTTTACTTTAATGAAATCAGGAGGGGAAAACAAAAAACGATGGAGATCTTTATCTTCAATAGCTTTAGATAAAACAGCATATTCCTCGGGAAAATGCGCCTTAATCAGTAAAACTGTCCTAGCCTCTTCAAAATCATCAGTGCCAAGCTCAATACTTTCAGGGACATTTCGAGCAAACTCTCTCATAATGGAGCTTTTTCCAGCGGTTGAAGTACCCGTTAGAAAAATAAACCAACGAACTTATTGGAATTTGTCTTGGTTTGTTGGAAACTACTGCACCACCAATTCACCAAAAACGATGGAACAACATAGGAACTGAGCGCGCCTATTTGATCGTAAAATGCTTTAGAATATATTGTGGAATTGAAAAAATGAAGTAGCGGCAACCGGACTTGAACCGATGACCTGCGGATTATGATTCCGATCCAAAATATACTGTAGGACAACTGGTCACACATAATCACAAGTTAATCAGAAGGTTAAGACAGTCGTTTTTATCCGCATTTGTCAGCAGATGTGATGGCTTATTATACCCAACTGCACCAAAATTGCACCAAAATTCGAAAAAATTTGCATATTAAATGTGATCCAAGTTATTATAAAAGTACAAAGCATCCCGCATGGTACGCCCATGCGAACGCCACGGGGTTCCGTCTCCGTGGTTTTTTTTTATTGGTGAAAAATGCATTATGAAAGACTCATCTGTTTTGTTGACGGATTTAACTTATACCATGCTTTAGACTCCCTCAGACAACAGCATTTGAAATGGCTCGATCTCAGAAAGCTTTTCTCTCATTTTGTGCGATCTAAATCCCAAATCATTACTCAAGTTTTATTTTTCTCAGCTTATCCTACCTGGAAACCCGATTCTTATCATCGTCATCGCCTTTATGTGAGCGCCCTAATGGCTTCTGGCGTTATTCCCGTAATGGGACATTTTAAGAAAAAATCCAAAATGTGTTTAAAATGTGGAGCAAAATGGGAAGGTCATGAAGAAAAAGAAACCGACGTAAATTTAGCTTTGGCTTTGCTAGATTTAGCCTACAAAGATATGTATGACAGAGCACTGGTTTTATCAAGAGATTCTGATCTGGCTCCTGCCATTAGAAAAGTTAAACAAAATTTTCCTGAAAAACAAATCACTATTCTGGCTCCTCATAATTATCGACATAGCGCTGAACTTATAAAAGCAGCGGATGATCACACAACCATTAGCCTTAAGCATATTTCTACCAGTCTTTTCCCCGCTCATATTTACGATGTTGGAGGAAATCTTGTGGTTGAAAGACCGTTGGAATACGCACCTCCATCTTCATAGCCTCTAAAGCGTGATGAATCTTCTGTTTTTCTCATCGCAAATTCAGAGACTCTTATGTCAAGGAAGTCGCAAAAGCAATAAATTTCCCCACAGCAAGCTGCGGGGAATTAAACCCGAAGAGATTAAATGGTGGAGCAATGGATCAATCAATTAAATTTTCAACTTCAAAAAAAGGAAGCAGAAGAAGTAGTTCGCAACTTATCGTTAATTTTCGGTAATCGGATCAAATTGATAAGAATGTGTTTCTGGTTCTACAGATTCTGTTGCAAACTCCCCCGATTCTTCTGATTTGTAGGGATTATGGATAGTAGATACTGTGGATTGTGAAAGAATACCACCTTCATATCCAGGAGAAACTTCTGTTTTAGAATTTAAAATAGTATAAGCTTGCGCATAAGAGCCGACAAAAACCATCCATAGTGTACCTAAAACAAAAATAAATCCATTTTTCATAGCAGTAACCCTCCTTAATCTGTTCCTGTTCAAACACGTTTTTGAGATCAACTCATCGCACTGTCACACTGTTGCTGTCACTTGAAGAAGAATGCGTGCTTCCTGACAAGGTCGTGCTGGCGTAAACTGTATAATTCCCCGGCTTGGTATACTGTTTATTCAAATAAAGAGTTGTTGAATCGTTCATCGATTCTTGAGATTTCATGCGAAAAGTATATTCGTTATTTGTATATTTGCCATCATGAGTAGATAACTTTACATTGACTTTCATGTCCTGTGTCGAATTGGTGTTGTTATAGACAGAGAAGCTATGACTTGAGCGCAATGTAATCATTTCTCTTGTATTCCCACTTGATGAATAGGCTCTAGCATCAGTTGAAGCAGTCACTCCGGTAGCAAGAAGAGTCGAAAACACGGGGAACGTATCGACTGTATGCTCAAGTACGCCTCCTTCACATCCCGGGGAGACGGTGGTTTTAGAACTTATCAATTCATATCCATAGACCTTAAATTGACCGATAAATAGGGATAAAGAGAATAACAAAATTCTTACAGACATCATTGACCCTTATTTTTTTAGGAATATGTTACACCAATGAAAATTCTTCTGCAAAATAAATGTGATCCAATATTTATCCAGGCCTCTTCGTGCGATTCTTCTTAAGACTATCCCTTTCTCGTAAAAATGCATGCTTATTCAGCACCAAAAATTTTGAAATCCTTATATCAAGGAGGTCGCAAAAGTATCAGAAGGGGGTGTTTAATGCCGATATCTCTGATTTGTTCCCATGTGTATGATCCAAGCTGATTTCTTAGCAGATAACTTTTCTGAATCCACAAAGAAGTTGTAGAAATCTTGATTTTTTGGAGCTACTTCGACAACATCCACCCCTTCTTTAAACCCCAAATTTTCAAGGAAAATTTCTCTTCTAGATTCCTTCTCTTTTAGAATTTCTGCTTCAGATCGTGACTCACGCCCATTGGCGATATCTCTTTCTCTATCTGCAGCCACCCCTTTATCAAAATTTTGATCGAATGCTTTGATCACTTGGTTTCATGTTAGTTGCTCAAATGCCACTTCACCTTCTTTCTTTTGGGTGTAAAGTTCGCTAAATTGCATCAAAGGAAATTCACCTATTCGTTGGTTACTTAACTCTCCACTGCCAATGGCGTCTTTATTCCGCTTTTCCATTCTTGAAGAAAGTTCACGAAAAGGGCAATAGGTGAGGACAACTCTCATCGGACCACTGAAATTCCTCATCAACACGTGTTTTGCTAAAGCATCGACGTTCAATACATCAAAAATGATTTTTTTCCCCCTACGAGAGGATTCGAACGCATCATCAAACATCTCCAATTCCATATTTCGAAAAGAGTTTCTAATGTCTTCCTTCTCTACATCTGAAAAAGAATTGCCCGTTTCTCGAATCTGCTCAAGAGCTCTTTTAGCTTCACTTTCCTCTTCAGATGAAATCCCCTCTTTCCAATGAAATTCTCCATCTACTGCACGAGGAATATCCGAAGGACTTCTCATCACCTTTCGAAGAATTTCAATTTCATTTGGGTTATATTTGATCATTGCTTTCAATAGGGTTGCATCGCCTCTTAGATCACCACCATCTTCCAATCGATCGGATTCGAGATCTTTTAGGGCTCGAATAATGGATGTTTTGCCTGCTGTGGATGTCCCCACCAGAACAACAATATCTCCCATTCCATATTGGCAAAAATGGGCATGATCTTTGAATTGAGCTCAAAAAGAATCATCTACAATGACTTTTATACGCAAATCATTGGTTCTCTGTTCATTAGAAGTTGATTTCTCTGCATTATTGCTACCTACATAAGGTACTATAGACATTGAATTGTCATCGACAGAGCTCATATAAAAAATCCTCAAGATGATATTCGCGCAAATTTTATCTTCTTAATTTAACTCGATCACATTCAACTGCCACGCTACAGATATAAAAAAAATCAAAGTCGTTTCCAAGTACGTGAGGTTAACTCCCCTACCGAAACAATCGACAATTGCGTGGAAGTGCGAAAGATTCCATCAAACATTGCATAATCTGTTATAGTTGTAATAGGGGCCTCTGAACCGGGAACAGTTAATCCAAAATATTCTAAGAACTGATCTTCTTCAATTCCATATGTAGGACCTTTATACTCTCTTATGCTTGCATTTTCACGTTCGATTTCTTCTCTTTTATCTTTAAAAATTTTTTGAATTCCTTCTCTTGATATTACATCAACGATATGATCGTTAGGAGTGGCCTTACGATACGTTCGCATAAATTGATCCATGAGATCGATATTTTGTCTTAGATTAGGAAAATTGCCTGTCTTTAACGATTCCTCATTTTTCCTCTGCAAGCCGCTCGTTCGTCCACATTGTCATTAAACTCCTAATGTCGATTTTGAAGGGGAGCTCAAGCAATAGCAATTGGTCGTGCTTTTCTTTTTCAAAATGTGGCATCTCCTTTCCAAAATCTTTCTTTCTCTCTTCACGAATATTTCTAAGCAATGTTTTGGCTATCAATCTTCCTCTCCTAGATATGTTTCGTTCATTCTTGTGACGACTCCCGACGTATGAGCTGCGGATAAATGAGCATATTTTTTTACCATATTCAAAGTCCGATGTCCCAAAACCTCTGCTATTTCAGCTAAACTTGCACCTGACATCGCCAGATAACTAGCACAACAATGTCGAAGATCGTGAAATTTGAAATCCTCAATCCCGCTTTCTCTTAATGCTTGTTCCCACACAAAGCGAAAATCAATGGGCTTAGAGGGTATTGATGAAGGAAAAACAAGCTTGATGCTTGGATCTCTATTTTTGAAAACTTTTTTTAATAGCGTTAAAGCCAGTCCCGCAACGGGAACAAGTCTTCGATCACCATTCTTTGTCTGATGCAAAATGATCCGTCCCTTTTCCAGATCCACATCTTTCCATGTCAAATTTAAGATTTCCCCCCGTCTCATTCCACTAGAAATCGCCAAAACGACAATTGGATGAAGATGGGGATTAGAACTGTTTTTGCAGGCTTGCAATAAACGAAGACGTTCATCATCTTCTAAAAAGCGAATGCGCCCGCGTGGCTCTTTTGGTTTGTTCACTTTATAAATGGGATTCTCTTCAACCCACTCCCACTCTTTAAAACAAGTTGTTAAAACAACGGAGAGGCTTGCCATATATCTCACGATAGTCGCCGGAGATCTCGGTTTTCTATTGTGAGTCAATCCGGAAGAAAGGACGTCACGTGCTTGAGAAATTCGAGCCGGGGTGATATCGGCTAAAAAATAATGTCCTAGCGTCTCTTTCCACCACTTCAAATGCTGCGCGACATTTTGAGCATTTTTCGGCTTTGTATGTAAAACCTCATTGATATAACGATCGATCGCTTCATTTAAAGTATGTTTTCTTCCCTCGGGGGTCTTAATAAACCGCCTATTCCTCATCTCTGTCTCAGTTTGCTGAGCCCAAATCTTTGCATCAGTTTTCCTGGCAAATGTTTGAGATTGTGGTGGATATCCCTTTATCCGAATCAATACGCGATATCTAACATTGCCATCAACGTCCTTTCTTTCTTCAATGTACGCCATTATTTCCCCCTTTTGATCCTTTTGCGACTTTCTATGATTAAGGATTTCTGAAAAAATTCTTCTTGAAACGTGTCATCCAAAAAAGAATGAGGACAACGTAACATATGAGCGGATAATTCACAACATCGGATTAACAATCCGTTGTTTAAATAAGAATATTTATCACCTGAATATCCTTGAACAGCATTTAATAAACACAAAAAATGCAAATGGTGCATTGGTGGTGCAGTTAAAATAAAAAATCGACTGTTTATGGAGTCGACTTCTGATACTTTTGCTACTTTCTTGGTTTAGGAATTTTTGATTTTTCTTATGCAGAAATGAAGGTTCGTCGCTTATTGCGAAACCATGCTTGATTTGAATGAACTTGTTAGAATTTGTCTTGGCTTGTTGGAAACTACTGCACCACCAATGCACCAAAAACGATGGAACAGCAAGGGAGGTGGGTACGCCTACTTGATCAAGAAATGATTCAGAATATATTGTGGAAAAGAAAAAATGAAGTAGCGGCAACCGGACTTGAACCGATGACCTGCGGATTATGATTCCGTTGCTCTACCAACTGAGCTATACCGCCAGGACTTTAAAAAATAGCGGGGGAAGGATTCGAACCTCCGACCTTTGGGTTATGAGCCCAACGAGCTAACCCCTGCTCCACCCCGCGATAGATGCAAATATTATTTGCAGAGGAAAAAATAGTTTATCAAACATCGCCATTTATCGCAAGCGACTTTCGATTTATCTAGAATATTTTTTTATTTACTGTTAACAATCAAACACTTTTAACTTATTTCTTATTAAACTTTAGATGGTATATCGTCCTTCCAGTTGAAACCTGGAAAATTTAGATCGCTTGAAAAAGAAAGGGACCCTAGTCCCTAAGGTCCCTTAGACATTAACGAAATAAAACATTTCCTAGCGTTCAGCTGGAAGGAGTTGGCAAGAAATTGTATTTAGAGTGTTTTTTTTATCCGCTCATAGACTTGATATCTTTCACTAAATGCTTTGGCAATTTCTTGAACAGTTTTTGACAATTGTTCGCTAAATTGATCTTTTGGGCTGACAATAAGATGTTGTTTTTCCCAGGTAATGGCTTGAAATGCCATATTTGGATCCATTTTAAATCGCTCTAATGTGACTGATTCAAATAATCGACCACTGCAGCAAGCAGTGTACCCTCTTTCTATAGGGTAAACAAAAATTTCTATTTCAAAAGCTGGGAGCGGGGGTTTGCCCTGAACAACTAAAGTTTCCGGTTTGATATTTGTTAATACAAAAATATTTTCAACTTCTTTTTGGAGTTGGGCTTCAGACACATCGAGTGTTTCTTCTTCCGGTTTAATGAGGGAGACAAAAACTCCAATATTGCTGCTGATATTTAGCAAGTGATCGCTCCCCTCCCATCGCCCCCCGATATTTACTAAAATTCCCGGGTGTAAATATTCAGCTTCTCCTTTTACTAGCTGCGGAGGTGATACGCGATTTGGCAACGTCTTATTAGATGTTATTTGTCCTTTTTTTGTAGTATCTTTTGTACTGCCTAGGGGTTCAAGACCTTGAATTGTGGTAGAAGATTGTTGCGAAGAAGTCATTTTGGCTGGAGCAGGTCCCTGGGCTACTAATTGAGAAAAACATAGCATAAATATTGCAGCAAATTTTTTGTTAATCATAGATCACCTTCTTTAGTCGTTTAAAGTCAAACATACCATTTTATGCACAAGGATTCAAAATTTTTTTTCACAAAAACTGTACAAAATCGAGGTATAGAGATTTAGACTTTTCTATTTAGAATCTTAAATGAATCTATAAAATGATTGTATTCATCTTTATCAAAGTTTTTAATAGTTGTAATATAGCTTAAAATATAAATGATATTCCCGCCTTTAATGGATTTTCCTTCGATGAGAAAATCTTCACTCTTATACCCGAAATCCATTGCTTCAAAATTTTGATGATGAGTTTTTTCTGATTTACTCATCTTGTTTTTTAGTTTGCTTTTAAGAAACTCCTCAATATGTTCAGCTAAAACTTCAGATGAATCAAATGTATAATCTTGCGGATAGCTTATGACACTAATTAAAAAAAGTGTCCCATCGACTTTTTCAGAGGCATATAAATCATAGCGTCTTCTTTTATCGCTATTAGAAATTGGAAGAAACTCTTTTGCATATTGAGGTTGATTGGGTAAATTGACCTCAAACAGTTTGGAACGAGGTTGGAATGTTTTCCATGTTGCAAAATTTGCCTGCTCGCCGACTTCTTCACTCCATTTTACATAGCTGTAGTAACCGACTATTCCAATAAATATGCAAACGATCAATGTGATTAAATATTTCATATGTTTTAAATTTTTTGTTCTAATTGTAATGTAATTGTACTTCTCTCAACGATCTCTTCAAGACCATCAAATTGAATTGGACCCGGACATAGATAATGATCCCCTTCTTTCCATCCTTCTCGTTGCCGGGCATAACTCGCAAAAACTGCTCCTCGCAGATCGACTAGGTTTTTTTTTATTACGAGTTTGTTTTTATTTTTTCTCATTTCAAAGTCAAGCATGTCAACAATAGGAATCCCAGCAATTTCCCAGTGGTGTACAGCAAGATTGAGATTTTTTATACACGCCATGCAACCATTTGCTTTATGGAGGATAAGCAAACATGCAACGAAGCCTAAAGCATAACAATATTGGCAATCGAAATTAGATGGCAGTGCTGATCGCGCTTCATAGCCGCAAAATAGAGGTTGGGGATTAAATTTACCTTTTTCAAATCCCCTCTTCACCAAAACCTTATTCACGAGTTCAATTAATAAACGCTCAGTTTCAATTTTTGACAGCTGAATATTTCCATGTGAATCCCTATCTAGTAAAAGTTGATCCTGTATCTCCATCGGAAGCTGAATAAAAAGACTATAACTTTCAGTGGGTAACTTATGTTTCAATAACTCATTATCTATTGAATCGCCTGAAGATAAAATTTGATTCAATTCTTGTATAAGCTTTCCAAATTCGGGAATAAATTCTAATAGTCCCTCTGGGATCAAAATGACGCCATAAAATTTTTTTTTACTCGCCCTTTGTAGAATCAAATCAACGATCATATTCACAACATCGTTTAAAGAAAGTTTTTTTGCTTCAATTTCTTCGCCAATAATTGCCAGATTAATTTGTGTTTGAAGAGCACATTCTAATGTCAGATGGGATGCCGACCGACCCATCATTTTAATAAAAAAATAATATTTTTTAGCCGACAAGCTATCTTTGGCTAAATTTCCTATAATCTCTGAGTAAACTTTACTCGCTGTATCAAAACCAAAAGAAAGTTCAATATTTTGATTTTTTAAATCACCATCAATTGTTTTGGGGATTCCTATGATTTGAACTGCGATGTCATTCTTTTTACAATATTCAGCTAAAAAAGCAGCATTTGTATTTGAATCATCCCCGCCTACAATCACTAGGCCATCTAAATGATGGCTTCGAATAGTATTAACCGCTCCCTCAAATTGCTCTTGAGTTTCTATTTTGGTTCTGCCAGAGCCTAAAAGGTCAAATCCCCCTTGATTGCGATAATTTCCAACTAAATCTTCAGTCAATTGTATCCATCTATTTTTCATCAAACCATCAGGACCATCTAAAAAACCGATGAGCGAAGAGGAGGTGTTTAATTCCTTTAATGAATCGAATAAACCAGAAATGACATTATGTCCCCCTGGAGCCTGCCCTCCTGAAAAAAGGATTCCAACATGTAGAGATCCGATTTTTTCCTCACTACTGCCAGTTGTGAAAGTAAATGCAGGTGAGTTTGAAAGGTGTGGAAAGTGCTCTTTAAACCGAACATCATTTTTTGGTTGAGAGGGGACTGCCTTGATTGATTTTAAATTTTTCAGAATGGTCGGAAGCGGTGGATTGTATTTCAAACGGTATTTTTGTAATTCGCTTAATTGTTCCATTAGACCTTTGCCTTAAACTCGATTTTGTACAAAATCGAGTTAAAGAGTTTGTTTAAACCATTGGCACGTTTCTTCGATGGCAATTTTCTGTTCGTCAAGATTTGAAAAATCATGATCGCTATCTTTTAAGAAAATAAAACGGCTATTCTTTATCCCATTTCTTGCATTTTCATAATCTTTAGCATGATCGACCTTAACGATTTTATCCTTACCACCATGTATATGCAATAATGGGATATTTATTAGAGTATCCATCTCTTTTTTAATATCAATTGAAAAAAATTGACTCAAAAAATCTTTATTAGGAATTAAAGTTGACAAAGTTGACATCATTTCTTTTATAGCATGTTCTGAGAGGTCTTTTTTTTGTGTTGTTTCCCAAAGAGTTTCCCAAGGCTCGCTTTTAAATACAGCTGCCCATAACGCAATGCTTTTTATTTTTTTGTAACGACTGGCAGCAATAATTGCAATTGCACCACCAAGAGAGCGTCCCAAGATTGCGATTTTTGAGGGATCAATATGCGGATGGGTTTCTAAGAATTCTAAACATTTCAAAGTATCTTGAACCTTGCCTTCGAAGGTCATGTCCTGGAATTCGCCTTCACTATCTCCTGAGCCGCGATAATCAAATCGCAAAGTTGCAATCCCGATCTTCGCGAGTTCTTGAGCTAAGAGGACGTAGATTCGAAATTTTCCACATTTATTTCCAGCAAAACCCGGACAGATAAGCACAGCTGGCGCTTTATTCGATCCAATCGGGTGATGAAAAACTGCGAATACTTTTTCATCATTTACCTTCAGTGTAATTTGGTCTCTTGTTTCAATGTGTTTCATAGCCATTCCATATCCCGCTATACAGTAAAAAATAAAAATTTTTTACCAGAAACTGGTATAAATAACATGAATGTGGTAATTGGTATAGATAAAAGTGTGAGGTTGCCATGAAAAAAGAAAGCTGGTTATTAACTGCAAATAGCAGTTTCGCAAGAATTTTTAAAATTGGATCTAGACATCAGTTGACAGAGTTAAAAACTTTAGAGCATCCCGAAAGCCGTCTTCATAATATCGATCTTGTTTCTGATAAACCTGGAAGAGACTTTGAAAGTGGAGGAACCAGAAGACATGCGCTCGAACCAAAAAATATGCCCAAAAAGCTTGAATTTGTCGAATTTGCAAAAATGATCGCCGATGAATTACAGCAAGGGCACCAACAAAATACCTATGATTCTTTATATATTGCTGCATCCCCCTCACTTCTTGGTTTACTGAGAAAGGAGCTCAATGCAAATGTAACAAAGTTAATTAAGGGAGAAGTAGATAAAGATTTAGCCCATATGAAGACAGAAGAAATCTTGCAACATCTGCCCTTTTTCTCTTAAGGATACATGCCTGAAGAATTTTGGAATGATTTATATGAAGGTGAAATTCATGTAAGGGATAATTACCAGTTTGAATTGAAATCTGAATTCTTTATCAACCCTTTGCTTAAAAAAAATGTTTATAAACAAGAAATTTTTCTTTTTATACCAAGTTCCCTTCATATTAACCAAGATACCTATTCTAAAAAACAATTTTATTCTGATGAAACAAATATTATCCGTTTCAAAACTCCTTTGATATCCCTTCAAGACTTAATTAATCCTGACTACTCTCCATCTCCATTAATTCGTTTACAGCGCCTTTTTAATCAATCAAATCCTATCGAATTTATTAATATTGCCGCCGATGAACTGAAGTTGTTTTGTGCCATTTTCCGAGGAACCTTAATGGAGAGGGTTTCCAAAATTATCAATGAATTAAATAAGCAATCCATCGATAGACAAGAACTAAGAAATACAATTCTTTCATTATGTGAACAAACGACTCGCGTTTGTCATTTTTTTAGACAGATTCAAGAAAAAGCTCTAACTTTTAGTAATTATCCCCAATTAATAAGATATTTCAAATATGCTGATGAATTTATATCGATGATGATTGATGAATTTATGATCAATCTTTTAAAAAAATATCGCTCTATCCACCAAGAAGTTGATGAGGTAGACCGCTTGATATCTCAGTTAATTGTGAATGAAAACCTGTACCGTAAACAAAAAAATTTGATTCCTAAAAGCTTAAAAGGAGAATTAGCCTCAAATGAGGCAATTCTATACCGCTTAGGTTTATTACAAAGATTTGTATTGGAATCATTGATGTTAAAAAACGTACGCCTCTCGTCTGAAGAAAAACATCGCAATATTTTAGGAGCCGTGGCAGCCGGAATAGCAATGTTTTTTTATATGACTTTTTTTGCTATGAATGCCTCTTCTTTAGTCATTAATTCATTTTCATTCGTCTTTTTCGCTGCTTTTTTATACATCATTAAAGATCGGATTAAAGAAGGATTTAAAAGCTACTACTACAAACAAGCGCATCGCTGGTTTCCTGACTTTTTAACAGAGATTACAAGTTTTAAAGGATATAAATTAGGCAAACTTTCTGAAAATGTCGTTTTCATCAAGGCTAGTGATCTGCCTTATGGATTTCAAAAAATCCGCAATCATCAATTTCACGAAGAATTACAAGCATTACACAGACATGAGACAATTCTGCAATATAAAAGAGAAGTGACCTTAACACGGCCCATCCTTCCTGCTGAAGCAAGGAGACGGGCAGTGACTGTGATCTTTAGACTGAATGTTCATCGTTTTCTTCAAAAGGCTAGCAACCCCTTTCAGAGTAACTTGACATTCGACACCTATACGCATGAAATTAGCGAAAGGCTTTTGCCAAAAGTTTACCATCTTAATCTAATTATCCGCGACACCTCGCTGCAAGAAGATCTGCAACTAAAAACAACAATAAGAACATACAGGGTTGTTATTGATAAAAAGGGAATTAAAAGAGTCGAAAAGGTTTAACTATACTCGTTCTACTTCAAACGTAGAAATTTTTACAAGGAGGCGGCCTTATTTTGCATCAAGCGTAGCTGGTGCCGAAGCAGCACAACTTAAATGATGCAGACAGATCCGAAGTCATAGGCAAGCCGACGTGGTCAAAAACCAAATTTTGACATTGTTTCGTTATAAATGAATTTTGAACAGTAAAATTCTAAAAAACATTTGACAATAAATTATTTTAAATGAATATGTTTAAAGAGTTGAAAGACACAGCTGACTGTGTGTATAATTCCAAAAAGGAGAAAAAAATGAAAAAATTACCTTTGTTACTAGCTCTTGTGATCTCTTGCATTACATTGACATCTTGCGAGGAAAAAAAAGTGGTGAATAATAATCCTCCAAATCCAAATCAAAGAAATGCACCACAGAATTCAAATAATCCAGATCAGAGCTAAACAATTTCCTACATCTGCACCTCATCGATTTCGTTGGGGTGTCTCACTTACAATCTTTGAAATTATTTCGGTATATACTGCTTCCAGTTGAATATTGGAATTTTGGGCTAGCTTGAAAGCTCCCGCGGTTGAGAGATCGCAAGAGGCATAGTATTAAAC
>JANWJE010000023.1 GCA_025451995.1 Parachlamydiaceae bacterium
TTATAACCTCTGAAATATTACGTATTAACACGTAATATTGTTGTGCCAAAAAATAACTGTAATCAATAGAAAATCGGTACCTTATCTCTAAAATATTACGTAACAATCGACGGAGTTAGGGATTAACCAGATCTATTTGATTCTCCCGGATTTTATTTATGACAAATAAGGGTTCATCTGCTAGCATATCAGCAAAAGCGAAAGTTAAACGAGAACCATTATGCGTAATTCCCTGAGGGAAAAATCTTTACCCCTGTTTTTTATCCTTTTACTTGCTTGCTTGTTTTCTAGCTGTGAATCGCATCGCACAATTGTCAATGGCCTGGATGAAAAAGAAGCCAATGAAATTCTCGTTTTTCTATCATCAAAAGGAATAGATGCGACAAAGACACAGGCAATAAGTGAAGCCGCTGGAGGGAGTAAAGGGGTCCTTTGGAACATCAGTGTCAATTCATCTCAAGCAAACGAAGCCATGGCTCTCCTCAATCAAGCTGGCCTGCCGCGACGTCGAGGTGCAAATTTATTAAATATATTTTCGAACGTCGGGTTAGTCCCTTCGGGAATGCAAGAAAAGGTGCGTTATCAAGCAGGCTTGGCTGAACAAATTGCAAGTACGATTCGAAAAATTGATGGCGTCTTGGATGCCGATGTTCAAATTTCTTTTCCCGACGAAGATCCATTTAATCCGGCAGCGCCAAAACAAAAAATTACCGCTTCAGTCTATGTCAAACATTCAGGTGTCTTAGATGATCCCAATGCTCACTTAATTTCCCGAATTAAACGCTTGGTCGCCGGAAGTGTCAATGGATTGGATTATGATAATGTGGCTGTCATCGGCGATCGCGCTCGCTTTACTGAAACTCCTCTAGGCGGTTTCACAGGGGTTGAAGAGGAACGCCCTTATGTCAATGTCTGGTCGATCATCATTGCCAAAACTTCTTTAACCCGTTTTCGCGTGATCTTTTTTTCCTTCACACTCTTGATTCTTCTTCTCATTTTGACCATCATTTGGCTATTGTGGAAATTATGGCCGGCTATTGAGGAAAATGGGGGGATAAAACAACTTTTCTCCTTTCATTCACAACAAGAAACCCCTAAGGAAGAAGAAAAAAAAGAAGAACCACCTGTGGAAAATCAAGAGAATAATCCGGAAGAAAAAGAAGTGCCATAGGGTTTAAGCGATGGATAAAAGAGGCTACATGTTCTTGAAAGTATTTATCAATCGATTTAGCCAATCAGGAGCTCATCCATTGGTCGACTTTCTTCCAAAAGAAGACAAAGAAACCATTCAGGCTATCGAGATTCATTCGACTAGCATAGAGCCGCTTTTAAAAAAAAATTTAAACCGTATTCATTATTCATGGTTGCAGCCCTTTATTCAAAAAACTCCTCCTCATTTACAACATGTATTTCTTGCTTGCTTAAGCTCTGAACAGCAATCGACACCTTCAAATCACAGCTCACTTAAAACAACCCCTCTCGCAAAGCAATTCATTCTCGATCAGCTCTTTGAAGAATTGAAAGTTGGAGATCATCTTCCCCTTGAATTCTTGCCGGAAAATGAATTTCTTATCCTCGCAGAGTGGACAAAAAAACAGCTGACTGATCTCGGCGATTATCTTGGTTTATTTGATTTAGCATCTGAAGTGAGGCATATCGTCAATCGGAACTATCTCAATAACATCTATCAATGCCTCTCCCCCATGCAACTTCACTATTTAAAAATCTGCCTCCGTCAAAAAGAACAACTCTCTTTTCCAAAAATGGGATTTGATCCAACGAAAGAAGATTGTCCAAAATTAAAACAGATGATTCATCGACGTGGATTGCTGCGTTTGGGAAAAGCCCTCTGCGGACAACATCCGGATTTCATTTGGCATATCGCCCATCGACTCGATCGAGGCAGGGGAACAATTTTATTAAAAGAATATCAACCAGAGGAAATTCCAAGAGTCACATTGATTTTAAAGCAGCAATTACTCAATCTCATCACCTTCTTAAGAAGCCAAGGAAACCTGTGAGCAAGCACCTTTTTACTTTAATTCATGGCGACAGGATCCATCTTGCTCCGCAACAAAAACTTATTCCTGCACAAGATTTATCCACTTTACAGGATGCCTCTGAAATTTTAAGTGCAATCAAACAAGATGCGGAAAACCACCGTCTCAATGTGATTAAAGAGTGTGAACAGCTGAAAGAGAATAGCTTTAAAGAGGGCTATGAAGAAGGGTATAGACAATGGACCGACCAGTTGATTCAATTTGAAAAAAAACTCGAAGAGCTCCATAAGGAGCTTCATCATGCTATTATCCCTGTAGCCTTGAAAGCAGCAAAAAAAATTGTGGGGAGAGAAATCGCACTTTCAGAAGATGCGATTGTGGATATTGTCGCTTCAAATTTAAAAGCTGTTGCGCAACATAAAAAAATCACTATTTATGTAAATAAAAAAGACTTAGATGTCCTAGAAAAAAACAAGGCGCGCTTGCGTGAACTCTTCGAACATTTAGAAAGCCTTTCTATCCGCTCAAGAGACGATATAGAACAGGGGGGATGCATCATAGAAACAGAAATCGGAATTATCAACGCGCAGATGGAACATCGCTGGATCATCTTAGAAAAAGCATTTGAAACCCTTCTTAAGGGGAGTTAAAATGGTCTGTCAATTTTTAAAAAAAGCTAAACTTCCCCTTTTTTTACTCTTTATTTTATTTCTTATTGGGTGCATCCCGGAGAACCTTTATTCTCAAACAAATCAAACAGCAGCTTCAAAAACACAGACAAGCCATCCAACAGCAACACCTTCTAAAACCCTTAAAAAAGAACCGATCAATCATCAATCATCGAAATCATCCACAGCGATGCCAGCTGAATTAGGGAATCTAAAACGCCCTTCGCTCATTACACAGGCGGTGCTCCTTTCGCTCCTTTCTTTAATGCCCTTTATCATCATGATTTTGACTTCTTTTCTCAAGATCGTGGTGGTCCTCTCTTTACTCCGGTCGGCATTAGGGGTACAACAAGCGCCGCCTAACCAAGTGATCAATGGTGTTGCCTTTTTGCTCAGCTTATTTATCATGTATCCAACAGGCGTACAAATGTATGATGCTGCTCAATCGACGATCAATCAGAGATCTATCCCAGACTCTCTTTTGTCGCCTGATTCTTCAACATATGTCATTGAAGTCGCAACCGCAGCTGTTGAACCTATGAAGGCTTTTCTTAAACGAAACAGCTCAGGCCGCCATCAAGCGCTTTTTTATCGCTTAGCCTATAGAGGTCTTCCTGAAGATTATCGAGAAAGCTTAAAACCGGACGATATTATTATACTGGTCCCTTCTTATATTACCGGACAATTGAAGGATGCTTTTGAAATAGGGGTTTTGATTTATATTCCCTTTTTTGTCATTGACCTCGTCACTTCAAACATTTTGTTAGCCATGGGGATGATGATGCTGTCGCCTGTGACAATTTCAATGCCTCTCAAACTTTTCTTACTCGTCATGCTCGATGGATGGACAATATTAATAGAGGGTCTGGTTAAAACATTTCAGTAGAGATTTACTATGTTTCAAACGCAAGTTGTTCAGCTAGCCTATCAAGGCATGTTGCTAATATTGATTTTATCTGCGCCCCCCATCCTTGTAAGCATGTTTTTTGGGATTATTGTCGCTATCTTCCAAGCAGCTACTCAAATTCAAGAACAAACGCTCTCTTTCACCATTAAATTAGTGGCAGTCACTTTAACATTGATGTTTTTAGGAGGGTGGCTAGGGGCCCAAATTATGTCTTTTGCAAATGATATTTTTACCAATTTTCCTCAATGGAGCCTGGTGAGTAGTAAGCAATGAGGTAGACCTCTTGCATAACTTGCTTTATTTGATAAAACAGGAGATTTTTGGATGGATTTATTGCCAAATTTTGAGAGAATATTTAATTAATATGGTCGAAAAATTTGGCAATAAAGACGCCAAAAAGATTCGTTTTAGCAAACAAATGAAGTTATGCAAGAGGTCTAATGGGTGATTATGTCTCGCTTTATGTAAACACAGCTTTTGCTCAAAACGATTTCGTTCCATTCCTGTCTTTAATGTTCCTTTTTTTGGGAAGAATTCTTCCGATTATTTCACTCGTTCCTTTTTTTGGCGGTAAAGTTTTGCCACGCCCCGTCAAAGTAACTTTTGCCATTTCTCTTTTTACTATTTTTCTTCCACAACTGCTTGTCGACACAAAGACGCCCCTCGATTTTAATCTCCAATTGGTCATCTTTATGGCAAAGGAACTCTTTGTAGGCCTGCTTCTCGGTTTTTTCTTAAGTATTCCCTTTATCATCGTCCAAAGCTCGGGAATTTTAATCGACCATCAAAGGGGGGGATCGAGTTTGATGGTCAACGATCCAACCATTCAAAACCAATCGTCTCCTCTAGGAACAATTTTTAACTATGTATTGATCTACCTCTTTTTTTTGATGGATGGGCCCTTTCTTGTCCTGGAAATTATTTCTCAATCGTATACGATTCTACCGCCTGATAAAATGTTAAACGCCTCATTCTTTAGCGATACCTCCCAAGTGGTGCAGTACACGACCAAACTTTTAGGCCATGTCATGATTTTAAGCACCCAGCTTGCAGCCCCTGCCCTAATCATGGTTTTGATGACCGATTTCTTTTTAGGGATTGCCAACCGATTAGCGCCTCAAGTGCAAATCACTTTTCTTGGAATGCCTTTAAAATCCCTGCTTGCTCTTGTCATTGTTTTTTTCGGATGGACCCTTTTCAACAAAGAGATCGTCGCTCAAGGATATAAAGCGCTAGATTATGTCGCTTACCTCGTTAAACAAATGAAGCCTTCTTCTTAACTCACCTTATGCACTTAGTGGCATAAGGTATTCATTTTTATAAAGTTAGCTTCTAAAGTATTTTGTATCATAAAACTCCTATTATTTACCTCTTGCATAAGTAGCTTTGCTTGCAACGGAAGTTCCACTTTTTGATGCAAAGCGAATTACGCAAGAGGTCTATTGTTGAGCAGCTCGAGTCAAACGCTCGGCAATGGTTTCCCAAAGTCCCTCTTTGGGAAAATTCATATCTATCCATGCAGCATCAATCTTTTCTTCATCGAGCTTCCGAAGAAAATGATAGAGATTTTTTGCAACATCTTCAGGATCTGAGAGAGATCCTAAAACAAAAACCCTCTTCGCATGCTTATAGTTTCTTTCTATAAATCCTAACATACAAGGAAATTCTTCATCTAAATTTTCAGTTAAATGGAGTGTAGCTTTTGGGGCATAATGTTTAAAGAGCTGACCGGGAGAAAGGGGTTTGGCATTTTTCCCTTTTTCTAAAAAATGAGGTTGATACCCTAAGATTGGAGTGAATTGCTCCGATGAAATAGCCCCAAACCTCACAATATTCCACCTGTTTTCATTGTAAAGAAGAATTGTCGATTCCACCCCTTTTTTGCATTCCCCCCCATCCAAAATGGGAAAATTCATTCCAAAATCTTGTTCGATGTGATCTGGGCGAGTTGCTGAGGGACGCCCCGATACATTTGCTGAGGGCATGACCAATGGGCCGGTCGATTCAATAATCTGTCGAGTGAGGGAATGATCGGGTATTCTAAACCCTGCAGTGGGTAAGCCTGCTCGAGCGATGGATGGAACTGTATCATTTACAGGGAGAATGCAGGTCAGGGGACCGGGCCAAAAATTTTTAGCTAATTCTTCAAACCCAACAGGGATGGTATGAGTATATTTAAAGATTTGATCGATAGTTGAAAGGTGAATAATGAGCGGATTGATTTTGGGTCGATTCTTCAATTCAAAAATTTTTTCTATCGCTTTTGGTTGATCCAAACAAGCGGCCAACCCGTAGACCGTTTCGGTTGGAACCCCGACAACATTTCCTGAACGAAGGAGTGAAATAGCTTGTTCAATTTCTATCCTCATGACTTTAACAATTGAATGGCATTTTTTAGCGAAATGATAAAAGTGTCAATCTCCTCTTTGGTATTGTAACAACCAAAAGAGGCTCTTGCCGTGGCTGGAATATTAAAAAATTGCATGACCGGTTGAGCGCAATGATGCCCGGTTCGAATGGCAATGCCTTTTAAATCTAAAAATGTTCCGAGATCGAGTGGGTGGACCCCTTCAATGATATAACTGATCAATGCTCCCTTTTGCGATGCCTCCCCAATGATTTTTAACTCCGGAAGCTCTTTCATTTGGAAAGTCGCATAAGACAGCAATTCAGATTCCCATCGATGAATAGCATCCATACCAATGGCTTGAACATAATCGATCGCTTCTCCCAAGCCGATCACTTCAGCTATCATGGGAGTTCCGGCCTCAAATTTAAGAGGAAGGGTATTGTAAGTTGTTTTTGTAAATGAAACCGATTCAATCATGTCCCCTCCCCCTTGATATGGGGGCATTTGATTGAGAATCTCTTTTTTACCATACAAAATTCCAATTCCGGTAGGTCCCATGAGTTTATGGCCGGAAAAAACAAAAAAATCACAGTCTAAATCAATCACATCGATGGGTAGATGAGGGGTCGATTGCGCTCCATCGACTAAGACTTTTGCGCCTGCTGCATGCGCCATTTGCACGATTTCTTTGATAGGATTCAATGTTCCAAGGGAGTTAGAAATATGGGCTACAGCCACCAAACGCGTGCGCGGATTCAATAATTCCTGGTATTCTTCAATCAGGAGCTCTCCCTTTTGATTCATAGGAATCACTTTTAACACAGCGCCCCGATCTTCGCATAGGATTTGCCATGGGACGATATTGGAATGGTGTTCCATAGCTGAGATTAAAATTTCGTCACCCTTTTTTACGAACGCTTTGCCAAACGAATAGGCGGCCATATTGATCGATTCTGTTGTTCCCCTCGTAAAAATAATTTCTTCATCATTTGCTGCATTGAGGAAAGCTTTAATTTTTTTTCTTGATTGTTGATATCTTTCAGTCGAATTTAAAGCTAATTCATAGACTGCCCGGTGAACGGTGCCGTAATGGTTTCGATAAAAATCAGCCATGCAATCAATGACTGAATTTGGCTTTTGGGCAGTAGCAGCCGAATCAAAATAAATTAAAGGTTTGCCATGCATTGTCTTAGCCAGCATGGGAAAATCTTTTCTGATTTTTTGAACATCAAACATTTTAGTACCAACAATTTCTTCTAAACAACTATACCATATCTCCCTTTACAAATAAATCATTTCTCATTAGATTCCTCATCGCTCAAATTCTATTCAAAAAGGAGCTTTTATGTTTGCCATCACCCATTCAAGGCATATTCATTTGCCTACAGGCTTGCAAAGATTATCTAGAAATACTGAAACACATCCCTTTCGTTCATTATTCCAAAACCGTCATATCAGGCACAATCATCGGCAAAGAGATTTTGGAACCGATTCTTTTTCTGAAAGCCCCTCCTGGATTAAAGTCTCAATCGCCGCAGTAGCTCTGTTTGCTCTTGTTGGTGCAAACTCTCTCAAAATGGTTGAACCGGGTCATGTGGGAGTTGTCGTCAACTTATTCGGAGAGAAACAAGGGGTTCAAGAAAAAGAGCGCGGTGTGGGTGTACAATTCATCCCTTTTTGGAAAACAATGTATAAGTTCCCCACTTTTGAACAAAACCATGTCTGGGAGAAAGAAAAAAAATTCACCTTCCAAACATCTGAGGGCCTTGTAGTCGATGCTGCAATGGGGGTCACATACCATCTGCAACCAGATAAAATCCATATCTTATTTGCAAAATATCGTAGGGGAATGGATGAAATCACGCATGTGTTTCTGCACAATTACATTCGCGATGCAATTAATACTTGTGCCTCCAAATTAAAAATTGAAGATCTCTATGGAGTTGCCAAAGAACAATTCATGTTAGATATTCAAAAGATTGTTCACGACAAATTAAAAGAAGAAGGAATTGTCATAGGGAGAATCTATCTCATTGGCAATTTAAATTTACCATCTAATGTTGTTGCAGCACTCAACGATAAAATTGCAGCCATTCAACAGGCTCAACAACGGGAAAATGATTTAAGAAAGGAACAAGCTAATGTCGATATCCTTCGTGTTAAAGCCCAAGGCGATGCTGATATCCTTCGCGTTAAAGCTCAAGGCGAAGCTGATAGCTTATTGATCACTGCAAAAGCTCAAGCAGAAGCTAACCAAAAGATCTCAAATTCATTGACAGATAAACTACTCGAGTTAGAAAGAGTAAAGAAATGGGATGGGATAAGTCCTAAAGTTGTTGGCGGAAGCGGCACTATACCTATTCTGGGGGATTTGGGCATCACAGCGAAAAAATAAGGGCATTATTAGACCTTGATGGGGACTTTTTCTAGAAAAATCCCCCCATCATGGCTTGAAATTCCTATCCATCTATGCCTTTTGCGATCGTTCAACCGCGAGAGCTTTCGCACAGCTTAAAAATTCAAATTTTGAAGTTGTTTCGGTATACTTTATGCTGGAGAGAAGTCGCGGTGAATATCTTCGAATTGATTGATATAAACTTCACCATCGGGGAATTTTGCTATGATCTCCAGTTTCCCTCCCATTGCTTCAATGTAGCTGCGAAGGGTTGAAATATACATATCTGTACGACGTTCTATGCGAGAAACGTTGGCTTGCTTGGTCAACAAAAGCTCTGCTAAGCGCTCCTGACTCATTTGATGCGCTTGCCTCAACTCCTGTAGAGGCATTTCTTTTAACATCTCTTTTGTTTTCGCTGCTGCAGCTTTTCGTGCTGGCAACGACATTTTTTTCCTTAAGGTGTTAAATGACTTAGTCATTTGTTAATCCCTCCTTTTTAAGAGCTTTAATGTGTTGATCGTAAAGTTTATCGGCAGTAGGGATAAATTTTTCGTACCAACGATCATCACCAGTTTTTTTACCGCCAATTAATAATATTGCAACACGTCTTGGATCGAACGCATAAAGTACACGATATGGTTGGCCTGCATGTTGTATTCTCAATTCACGCATGTGATTATGTTTTGATCCGTTAATGCCTGATGAAAATGGGTGTCTAAGATTAGGGCCATATTCTTCTAGTAACCCCACGCAGGCGTCGATGTCAATCCACTCTTCTTCGGTTAGCGTATTCCACCAATCTCCAAATTCATCTGTATATTCAACTTCCCACATCACATACCCTCATAAACATAATATTACACAAAAGACATATTACGTTCAAGTAATATTCCATTTTTTTTCTAATTTCACTCATTCATACGTTGCGCTTTCGAGGCTGAAAAGGGATAGAAATTTCAAGCCATGATGGGGACTTTTTCTAGAAAAACACCCCCATCATGGCTTGAAATTCCTATCCCTTTTCAAACGTAGAATTTTTACTACGTTTGAAGTGGAATGAACATTCGTTTAGGAGGTAGCCTTGTCAAACCCACATATGGACGTTCTGACAATTCAAAGGCTTCATCCATGGCTGGCAAGTCAGGAAAACAACAAAAAATCCCGGCTTTGATCCATTCTTTTGCCAGGCGAAGCGCGAAATCAGGGGGGAGATATTCAACACTCTTTGCAGAAATGATCACTTGAAGAGGAAGTTGATTGTTTTTATCACGTAAAGAAAGAACATGTGTTTGTAGGATTTCAAATACATGGTTTGAGTAATTAATGAATTGCTCATCTCGAACACAAAAACTCATATCTTCTCTGGCAACTTCAAACCACTGTGAGAGATTAACTTTCGCAGATAGGTATTTCGATTCTGAAAATCCCGGTTTATTAAAAATTTCAGTGAGAGTTTCAGTGAAAATCAAGTCATTTGCAATCTCTTTTAAATAGCTCTTCATACTCTCTTGGCGATTTGTTGGGGCCCAGCTGGGATGTTTCCAGTAGTCGAGCTCTATAGTCCGAGAGACGGCCAAAAGCTTATCGTTTGGCGAGTTTTTCATTAATGTTTTGCAAAAAGGAACGATTTGATCTCTCTGTAAAGATAAAGCCTCTAATTGAGAGATGATGATTTCCTGATTAAAATCGAGAAAGAAAAGCCACGATGAACCCAATAAACGTTGATGGAGTTGATAGGCTATTGAATTCCATAATTGATGATTATCGGATAAGGGAGAAAGAGCCATAGTTTGAAAAATTTTTTGTATTTTGGATTCATCATTATGCCAGTTAGGCGATTTCCAAATGTTTTCGATCGCTTTTAATTCAAAGTATTTTTCAAAGTATTTTTTTGTTAGGTCTTTTACAGATCGAGATGTTTTTTTAGAAGAACAATAAAATTGTTGAATATCTTTGATTGAAGAAAATAAGAAAATTTTTATTATAGGATCGCCACAAACTTTGTATATCTCTGCATTAGAGATCGTGTTATTGTTATAAAAATTGGTAGGGTGAATGCAATTCATTTAATTATTTCCACTCTCTGGATTTGTTTTTGTATTTTATTTGTTATTATTAAAAAACATATTATATATTAATAATTTATTAATCGCAAATTTATTCCTCCATTCTCAACAATTTCCGTGAAAAAAAATTCAGTTAATTTTAATCATTAAAAAATACTATTAACTTATGACTAATTTTAATTAAAACGTGTTTTTACTTTAATGAATACAAGCTTTAACAATTTTTTTGGATTTTTAAGATAGGTTACGCAAGATGTCTATTAAGCAATCATTAAACCTTTCACTCTCTCTGTAATCATCTCACGCGCTGAAGCCAATGGGATTTTTTCAATCACTTGTTCGCAGAAACCGTAGATGAGCAAGTTTTTGGCTGCCGCATCGGACAATCCACGGGTTTTCATATAAAAGAGTTGGTCGGGGTCCAATTGGCCGACAGTTGCCCCGTGGGAGGCTTTCACATCATCGGCAAAGATTTCAAGGTTGGGCTTGCTATCTGCCTGGGCATGGTCATTAAGGATAAGATTATTATTAAGTTGAAAAGCCTCCGTTTTTTGGGCGGCTTGTTGCACCAAAATTTTGCCTTCAAAACTCGATCTGCTAAAATCATTCAAAACATTCTTAAATAATTGATAGGAGCGGCAGTGAGGGGATTGATGGTCGATAGATATATTTGTATGCGCTTCTTTTTTTCCGCAGAGCATATTGACGCCATTGAGCAATACTTCGCTATTCTCACCAGTTAATTGAATCCGATAATCGTGGCGTATCGTCCCCGCTCCTTCTGTGACCGCCACTGTCTCTAACTTGCTGTCTCTTTTTAGATTCGCTCTGAAAGCATCAAAATGCCAAGATTGGGGGCTTTCTTCACATAAAATTTGGCTGTATTGAAGCTGGGCCCCTTCTTCAAGGATCGAGTCAGTCACTTGATTGATAAAATAAGGGGATGTTGTGAGACAAATTTGTGAATGGATCAAATGAATGTTTGCGAGGGCACCTAAAAAAATCTGTGCGCGCGGCAAAATCATGCTTTGGTTTTCAGCTGCTACGACATGTAAAAGCTGAATGGGTACGTGACATTCGCATTTAGGAGGGACATAGATAAATATCCCGCGGCTTTGCATCGCAAAGTTCAAAGCTGCAAAAGGATCACTCTCACCCTTCAGGCTCTTTGCCCAATAGTTATTCAAAAGGGTTCCATAAATAGGCATCGCTTCTTGGATAGAAGAAATGACAACTTTGGGCGGTAAAGCACTTATGTTTGATAATTCAGGAGAATAATTGCCATTGACTAGCACAATGAGTGAATGCCTGCATTCCGGATAGACAGCCCCGTCAATCGATTCAGTTGCAATCGTATTTTCTTGTGCCAATTGATAAGATTGAGAAAAAAGGTGTCTTAACTTAATTGTACGATAATTTTCTGTTTGGCGAGACGGTAGGCCGAGGGAGAGAAACTGCTGCCATCCTTTATCCCTCATTCTTTCTAAAGGATCCTGAATATGCGCTTCAGCTTTTAAATTCTCTAGTAATTCGATAAAATTCGCCTGCTCTGCAACAGATTCTAAAATCATCGAAGGACCTCATATCCCTTCTCTTCCAATTCCAAAGCTAAGCTTGGACCGCCTGATTGTGTGATTTTACCATCCAGCATCACATGCACAAACTTTGGCCGAATATAATCGAGCAAGCGTTGATAATGGGTGATGAGCAAAAGGCCCATCCCTTGATTCATTAATTGATTGACCCCATGAGCGACAATGCGCATCGCGTCGATATCCAATCCCGAGTCGGTTTCATCTAATAAAGCAAAATCGGGATTGAGAACGGCCATCTGAAGAATTTCATTTCTTTTTTTTTCCCCACCTGAGAAATTCTCATTCACATTGCGCTCTTTAAACTCCGATCGAATTTCCATCAGTTTCATTTTATGATCGAGATATTGATTGAATTCTTCTTCTGATAATTCTGCCTGCCCATTGGCCTTGCATTTAGAATTGAAGGCTATTTGCAAAAATTGTTTATTGCTGACTCCGGGGATTTCAATGGGATATTGAAAGCTCATAAATAATCCATGGTGGGCACGCTCTTCCGGCTCCATCTCAAGGAGATTTTGACCTTTAAACCACACCTCCCCTTCTGTCACTTCATAAGCCGGATGGCCGGATAACACTTTAGCTAAAGTGGATTTACCAGCGCCATTCGGACCCATAATCGCATGAATTTCCCCTGCCTTGACTTCTAAACAAAGCCCCTTAAGAATCGGTTTGCCCTCAATTTCTGCGCATAAATTTTTAATCATTAACATGAATGTTATCCTACTGAGTTTTCTAACTTAATTGTGAGGAGCTTTTGTGCTTCTGTCGCAAATTCTAAAGGAAGCTCTTGAATCACATCCTTGCAAAAACCGTTGACTATCATATTGACAGCATCTTCTTTAGAAATTCCGCGAGATTGAAAATAAAAGAGCTGCTCTTCATTCATTTTTGAAGTCGATGCTTCATGCTCCACTTGGCTTGTCGAATTCCCAACCTCGATGTAGGGAAAGGTGTTTGCCGAACATCGATCGCCGACAAGCATCGAATCGCATTGTGTATAATTGCGAGCCCCAGTCGCGCGCGGGGCAACTTTCACCAAGCCGCGGTAGCTATTATGTGAAACATCGGCTGAGATTCCTTTTGAAATGATCGTTGAGCGGGTGTTTTTCCCCAAATGAATCATCTTTGTCCCTGTATCTGCTTGCATATGGCCATTCGTCAGTGCGACGGAATAAAATTCACCGACCGAGTGGTCTCCTTGCAATATACAGCTAGGATATTTCCAGGTGATAGCAGCACCCACTTCAACTTGGGTCCATGAAATCTTCGAATGAACGCCTGCGCATCTCCCTCTTTTAGTCACAAAATTATAAATCCCTCCGAGTCCGGTTTGGGGATTTCCCGAATACCAGTTTTGCACTGTGGCATATTTAATTTGAGCATTATCGAGGGCTATCAATTCTACGACTGCAGCATGCAGTTGATTATTATCATAAGCCGGGGCTGTGCACCCTTCTAAATAACTCACATAGGAACCCTCTTCAGCGATAACCAATGTCCGCTCAAATTGACCTGACTCTTTATCATTAATTCTAAAATAGGTGGAAAGTTCCATCGGACAATGAACCCCTTTGGGGATATAGACAAAAGAGCCGTCTGTAAAAACCGCTGAATTCAATGTGGCAAAATAATTATCACCGATGGGAACAACACTCCCCAAATATTTTTTTACCAAGTCGGTATGCGTGTGCATTGCCTCAGAGATAGAACATAGTACAACACCCGCTTCTTCCAATTTCTTTTTAAAGGTTGTTCCTATCGAAACAGAGTCAAAGACCATATCGACGGCCACATTGCTCAATCGCATCTGTTCTTCTAACGGGATACCCAAACGCTCAAAGGTTTTCAAAACTTCAGGATCGACTTCATTTAAATTATTGAGTGTTGGCTTTTTTTTGGGAGCTGAATAGTAGGTGATGTTCTGATAATCGATCGGCGGAAATTTGACATTTGCCCAAACAGGCTCTTCCGATTGAAGCCATCTTTCATAGGCTTTTAAACGAAATTCAAGGAGGAAATCGGGTTCTTCTTTTTTAGCAGAAATTGCGCGGATCACCTCTTCATTGAGTCCCTTAGGAAGAGATTCTGTCTCAACGTCCGTGACAAAACCATACTTATAATCGGAAAATAGGACAGCTTCTGCTGACATGTGGGTTTGGATTCCTTAAAATTATTTAAATGACTTGGGTTAACATCATAACGGATTGCAAAGCCCCCTGTCAATCGTCATGATCAATTGAAAGATGCCACTGCAATTTTGCAAGGAATTTTAATTTTTTAGCGATAATTATTAATAGACCTCTTGCATAATTCCATTTATTTGCTAAAATGGATCTTTTTGACGTCTTTATTGCCAAATTTTTCGACCATATTTAACCCAATATGCTCTCAAAATTTGACAATAAATCCATTCAAAAATCTCTCATTTTATCAAACAAAGCGAGTTATGCAAGAGGTCTAATAAAAAAGAATACACTGCTTCCAGTGCGTAACCAGGTCGTCTCGACCTGCCTTTCAAGGAATTTCTGAATGACGTGGTCAAAAACCAATTCTTCATGTTGCATGAAACACCCTACAATCGATATTTTACTAGCCGTCTATAATAACGAGCCCTATCTCTTTGAACAGTTGGATTCATTAATGGCTCAAACTTACCCCCATTTTCATATCATTGCCCGGGATGATTGCTCGACCGATCGCTCTTTGGAAATTTTAAAGGAATTTTCAGATCGTTATCCAAATAAAATGACGGTGATCAAAGGGACTGAAAATCTCGGGGCAAAAGGGAATTTTGCAGCTCTTTTAAAACAATCAGAGGGGGGGTATGTGATGTTTTGCGATGCCGATGATGTTTGGCTTCCCTTTAAGATCGAAGAAACTTTGGCCTTGATGCAAAAAAATGAAGCCATCTATGGAAAAGAAACACCCCTCCTCATCCACACCGATTTAATTGTCACCGACAAGGAACTTAAAACACTCAGCCATTCCTTTGTTCACTCTTCAAAATTAAATCCCCTGTTGGCAAACCAAATCAATCGCCTTTTGACCCAAAACTGTGTCACAGGATGCACTGTTTTAGCAAATCGCGCATTGATTAACCTAGCCTCGCCCATCCCAGCAGAAGCCATTATGCACGATTGGTGGATAGCACTCGTTGCCTCTGTGTTTGGTCATATCGATTTTTTAAGGAAAGGAACGCTTTACTATCGCCAGCATGGAAAAAATGACACAGGTGCAAAAAATTGGAGAAAATTGAGTACATATTGGCAGCAATTTAAAAAAGAGGGAATTCGCGGAATCTCAAAAAAATTAAAAAAAACATATTTACAAGCCGAGGCTTTATACCAGCCTCTAGCTGAAAATTCCCATTTTGACTCTGCGAGGCAAAGCCAAATCGACGCCTTGCATTCCGAACGAGGAACCCCTTCCCCATTAGGGAAGGGTGACGAGGAGGATCGATTTGGCAAAGCTGCAGCAAGTCAAAATGGGAATTTTCAACTAGAGGCTGGTATAGCACGTGTGTGTGCCCGTGAAAAGAAAAAAGCGATCATTAAAGAATATTCAAACATCCCCAATGTAAATTTTTTAGATAAAAGAATTAAATTTTTTAGGTATAAGTTTTTTAAACACACTTTAGAAAAAACATTTGTATCTTTCTTTTTCCTATAAAACTTCTTTACTGGCTTCATTTATAGCCTTATTTATCATTGATAATAATGAATTAATCACAATATAATTATACCGAAACAACTTCAAAATTTGGTTTTTGAGCTGCGCGAAAGCTCCCGCGGTTGAGCGATCGTAAAAGGCATAGTATTAAGCAATACAAAGCCTTTTACGATCGCTCAATCCCGGGACTTTGGCGCGCTCAAAAGCCAAATTTTGAAGTTGTTTCGGTATAAATCTTTTAGTCCTACAATTTTTATGTTTATTGAAACTTCAATTTATTATCTTATTTCCCCTACAAAAACATATTTTGAATATCAAAATTATGTCGTTAATATCTTAAACAAAAAAATAAGTGACTCATTTGTTCAAAATCTTTTTTCCACAGCAAAAAAAATCGTTGCTGTCGTCTCTTTTCCTTTGATTGCCCTTCTACTGTTGCCACTAGTGACTATTGAAAAGATGATCAATTATTTTAAAAAACCTCATTCTTCTAAGGGCGATCTTCCCCAAAATGAGACATTCTACAAAAGAAAAGTGAATTGCTCAGAATTTGATTTATCTCTCTATCATAAAATAAAAAACAATTGGCGAGAGGAAAAAGAGGATGCACTTTCCAGGTTAAAAAATGAGAACATCATCACTCCGCAAATTGAACTGCTTATCGATAAAGCTATGCAACATATTGATTTTTTAAAAAAATCTTATGCAGAAAAGAACACAAATTCAAAAGAAGTATTAACATTAATCAATAGAACCATCGAAATTAAAAAAATCTACGAAAATTCTCATTATATTTTTACTCATGCTAATTCTAGCACTTATTACGCCTCAAGCTGTTTAATCAAGCAGTTGATGAAAGCCTTTTTTCCAGAAAGAAAAATCCACTCTTTTCATTTTCTCCGCCCGCCGATGCAAACTCATGCAATCGATGAAATAGAAGTGTATAAAAACCTCCTCTCCAATGCCTCCTCTAATTCGAGTATAAATGACCATATCGGCGAAATCAGTATCAATCTCTTGTCTGTGGATGGCTATTTATTTAATGCTACACTCGGCGAATCGGCCATTAATTTTTTAAGCCGCAATTACAGCGTATTGAGCAATCGGTCAAAACTTGGATTTCAAAATATTTTTCTCACGAGCTTAATGAGTTTTGCACCAAAAATTCCAGAAGAAACATGGACGCCTATCGTTGATAAAATGGTTGAAATTTCAAAAAAAATTAAAAATGCCTGTGGAAATTTGTTCATCATCTGTATCCCTAAAAAAATGATCGATGACCCGAGCCAACAAATCATTTACCGCTCCCATCCCTATGGAAAACCATGTGATTGCCACCCATTCGATCGAGATTTAGACGTTCTTCAAAGACTTCAAAATTACCAATTAAGTAAAGAAACTGCATGTAATGATGGGACAATCCCACAATATCGGTTGCTCGCAGCATCAATGATCCCAGAAAAAGGGGTCCATACCTTTTGTTTAACCCCTTTTGACAAGTCAACAAAAAAACAGATCAAAAAAGAAATTGCCGAAATTGCAAAAGAAGCCCACACACTAGCACAAGTTTAAAAAGAATTCATGCAGGGATGTATTTTGTGTCAATTCAGGGTGAAAGGATGCGGCGAGATGGTGACCTTGTTTTATCAATACTGGTGCACCTTCAAAACAAGCTAAGATCTCCACTTCTTGGCCCCATTTTCTAATCTTGGGAGCTCTAATAAAAAAAGCGGGAATTTCTTTTGTCAATTGTCCTATTTCTATAGAAAGTGTCGTTTCGAAGGAGTCACTCTGCCGGCCATAAGCATTGCGTTCAACTTCCACATTGATTATTTTTAATGGGTTTAACCTAGAAACGGCAGTTTCTAAGTTTAAGGAAGAATTTTGGATCGTTTGGGACATTAAAATCAATCCCGCGCATGTCCCAAAAATGGGTTTTTTGATAGCAAAATCCAAAAGGGGTTGTCTGAGTTGAATAAATTCAATCTGCCTAATCATCGCCGTCGATTCTCCGCCCGGGATAATCAATCCATGACAAGAATCTAAGTCTAAAGGTTTTCTCACTTCTTTGACTTTCACACCAAGCGAATGCAGAGCTTCCGCATGTTTTGCAAAATCCCCTTGTAGGCTTAAAACACCGATTAACACTGTGATAGACCTCTATTTTTACCAACCTCTTTTAGCCAAGAGCTGGTCTTTTTCCAATTTTCGAATATCAATGCCGGACATCGCATCTAACAAACCCATAGAAATTTGAGCGAGCATCTCAGGATCGCGGTAAAAGCTGGCGGCTCCAACAATCGCTCTTGCCCTTTGAGTCGGGTCTTGGGATTTGAATATTCCAGAACCGACAAAAATCGCTTGAGCGCCAAGCTGCATCATCAAGGCAGCGTCTGCGGGAGTCGCGATTCCACCGGCAGCGAAGTTTGGCACAGGGAGAACGCCAGTCGCGGCAATGTGTTGCACTAAATGGAAAGGAGCTCCCATCCGTTTTGCTTCCGCCATCAATTCTGAGGGGTCCATTGTCTGCAAGCGGCGAATTTCGCGATTAACTGTCCTCATATGACGCACAGCTTCAACAACATTACCAGTTCCTGCTTCTCCCTTGGTGCGAATCATTGCCGCCCCTTCACCAATGCGGCGCAACGCCTCTCCTAAATCGCGGCATCCACAAACAAAGGGAATATCAAAATTATGCTTATCGATATGGTTTTCTTCATCGGCCGGGGTTAACACTTCGCTTTCATCGATAAAATCCACTTTTAATGCTGCCAAAATTTGCGCTTCTACAAAATGGCCAATCCTGCATTTAGCCATGACTGGAATTGTGACCGTATTTTGTATTTTTAGGATAAGTTCGGGATGTGACATGCGGGCAATCCCTCCCTGCGCGCGAATATCTGAAGGGATCCGCTCTAAAGCCATGACAGCGACAGCACCCGCATCTTCAGCAATTTTTGCCTGTTCAGGAGTGGTGACATCCATGATGACACCTCCTTTCAACATTTCTGCGAGAGCAACTTTTACTTCAAATGACCCTTTAGCAACCGTGTCTTTATTCATAAATTCCTATAAATTTAAAAAAGGATTACCGGCTTGGTTGAATAAATTCCCCTTTTTACGACGCTTAAGCTCGCTGCGCACTGAATAAAGTAAATCTTGATCAAAATCTTTATGGACAATCCATTGTAAATATTGCAAAGGAATATCTTTTAAAGAGCGCCCTTTATGCTTTCCCAAAGGCATAGTTGCCATCAATATCGGTCGAGAGAGGGCTTCGAAGATTTGTTCGCTCGTTTTGAAATTCTTTGCTAAGCATTTGAACACTTCTTTATTTACAATCACATCGCTCATGGCGCGGTGTGCCCCTTCTAAGGGGATATTAAAATGCTTTCGCAAATGCTCTAGCGAATTGATTGGAGACTCTCCATATAAACGAGCCATTCGCAAAGTGTCTAAAAAAGGATTTTGTCGAATCTTACAAGGTATTCCATGGCGTTCTGCAGCAATAGCGAGGATATCTATATCAAATCCAACCCCATGCCCCACAATAATATGATTGCCAATTAGTTTCAAGATTTCCGGCAAAATTTGAGCAATCGTCGGTTTATCCTTAACCATATCTGGAGTAATATGGTGAATTGCGATAGAAGTTTCTGGAATGATGCATTCGGGATTAATGAGAGTTTCCATTTGATCGAAAATTTGATTCGAATCAAAACACATCACAGCAACTTCAATGATGCGATCTTGCTTTGCATCTAAGCCGGTTGTTTCGCAATCAATACAAATAAATTTTTGCTTGTTTAGGTCAGCCATTTAATGCATCCTCAATCATCGCCAATAATTCCCGTCTTCCTTGATTTTTAGTTGTAGAATAGTAAACAAAATGAAGATTACTTGCACCAAAAGCTTCTAAAATCTTCTCTGTATTTTTTTTTCGCTCCCTTAAATTAACTTTATCAATTTTAGTTAAAACTAAAATCATCCCCTTTTGACTATGAATGATCCAATCAAAAAATTGAAGATCATCTTCATTGGGTATTCGCCTGATATCGATAAGAAAAAGAACTAAATCGAGAGTGTCTCTCTTTTCCAAATAAGTATGGACCATCGGTCCCCATTCTTTTCTTACGCTTTGAGAAACTTTGGCATACCCATATCCCGGAAGATCGGCGAAGGAGACTCGATCTTCAAAGAGAAAAAAATTAAGGGATTGCGTTTTTCCAGGTGTTGATGAGGTTTTGACTAAGTGTTTAGAGTAAAATAAATGATTGAGTAAACTCGACTTCCCGACATTTGAGCGACCAGCAACTGCCACTTCTTTGACGATGTTTCCGCTAACATTGCGAATCGTCGGGTAATCTTTGGGCAATATCGCCGTTTTAATAAATCTCGCTTTACTCATGAGTTGCTCTTATACTAATTCGCCTTTCATTTTCGTTGAGGTGTTCAAAGTGAATGTGAATGCTATTTTTTGGGAGAAAGTTCGCTATTCTTTCCGACCATTCAAGACAACAGATTCCATCCGCATCAAAATATTCATCAAAACCCATACTTAAGAATTCATCGATATCATGTAATCGATAGAGATCAAAATGATAGATTTTTTTATTCCCTTCATAGATGTTCAGATATGTAAATGTCGGGCTTTGAACATTTGCAGGATCGATTCCAACGGCTTCTTGAATAAGCCCCTTAATAAAGGTCGTTTTTCCGGCAGCTAAATCACCAAATAAGCACACAACAGAAGGAACAGGGAGTTCTCGTCCAAAATTTCGGCCTAATTCAAAAGTTTCTTGGGCTGAAGAAGTTTTTTTAGTCTTCAGCTTCGACCCATCTTTCAACATAAGGAAGAAAATCTTGATCTTCTGCTAATGCTTCGACAAAGGATGTAATTTTATCTTCAACCAAGTGCTTTTGAATAAAATTAAGAAATCCATCTTCAAGTTTAAATTTATTTTGATTTTGAACTTCTAATAATGACATGCTTTTTAAATAATTCTTTTTGAAGTCTCCAATGACAGATTCACGACTATTAAATAACTTTCCGCTTAAGACTGAAGAATAAACTACTTTTTTTATCGCTTCTTTCCTTGTTTTTGTTTTATCAATGTAATTTTTAATCACTTCCGGATCTTCAGAAACAAAAAAACGTTTGACTCGCAATCCGCCGACTCTTTCAGTGTTTTCAGGGCACTTAGAAACCCAATCATAGATGGCGTCTTGAGGGTTTGGATGGGTATTGTCGCCATACACTTTTCCGGTAAAAGGGCAAATGTATATCTTCTTTGTCTCTTCATTGACGCTTGCGTGACCAAATCCAATTTTAATCTCGGTTTCATGCCAGAGATTACCGGTATTTTCTAAATGGCGAATCGCTTCTTCGGCACTTTGAAAAATGATTTTTTCTTTTGGGAAAAGGACGGGATGAAGATTAAATTTTATTTCGATAAAATGTAAATAGGTATTCACAAGCTCAGCAGGTCGATTTTCATCTAAAAAACGTTGTAAATTTTTTTTTTGCTCTTCACTGATGACAGTTTTTGTCATTGATACACCTATATTTTTGAAAAATTTAACTAAGATTACCTTGTGAAATATTATAATTCAAGATAAAGTTTCCCTATGAAAAGTTTAATTTCACAATTAGAATTTAAATTTAGCCAAGCCACAGAACGGGCTTTTCCAGATCTTACTCATCCCGAAATCGAAATCACGCCCGGCACCCAAGATAAATTTGGCCACTATCAATTTAACTCCGCGATGAAATTAACTAAACGCTTAAATCTCCCACCTCGGAAGATTGCAGAAGAGATCATCGCCAAACTGGATCTCTCAGATGAATTCATCGCCTCCGCTGAGATTGCAGGACCTGGATTTATTAATATTTTTTTAAAACCGACCTTTTTATCCACTGAAACAAATACCATTTTAACACACTCGCATCTAGGCATCGACCTTCCCAAAGAGCAACTGAAGATTATTATCGATTTTTCCTCGCCCAATGTTGCAAAAGAAATGCATGTCGGTCATTTGCGATCGACGATCATTGGCGATTGTTTGGCAAGGGTCTTTGAGTTTTTAGGGCATAAGGTTGTCCGGCATAACCATATTGGGGATTGGGGCACTGCGTTTGGAATGCTCATTGCCTATATGAAAGAAGTCTGCCCTGAAGTTTTGAATGGAGAGCAAACAACAGATTTGACCCATCTTGTCCAATGGTACCGATCTTCCAAAAAAAGATTTGATGATGATTCCGAGTTTAAAAAAAGAGCACAGCTTGAAGTCGTCGCCCTCCAACAGGGTGAACCCAATGCAAGAAATGCTTGGTTAATGATCTGTGAGATTTCAAGAAAAGCCTATCAAGAAATTTACGATCTTCTCGATGTCCACTTGATCGAACGGGGAGAATCTTTCTACAACCCCTTCTTACGCGAAATTGTTGAGGATTTAGATCGCAAAGGACTTTTGGAAATGTCCGATGGTGCAAAATGCATCTTTTTAGAGGGTTTTCAAAACCGGGAAGGGACCCTTCTCCCTCTGATGGTTCAAAAATCTGATGGCGGATACAATTACGACACGACCGATATGGCCGCGATCTATCATCGCATTAAAATTGAAGGTGGAAATCGGCTGATTTATGTCACAGATGCCGGACAAAGCACACACTTTCAAATGGTTTTTAAAGCCGCCGAAAAAGCGGGATACCTCAATCCGGAAAAAGTGCGAGTGGACCATGTCCCTTTTGGATTAGTTTTGGGCCCCGATGGGAAAAAATTTAAAACCCGTTCAGGAGAAACAGAACGCCTTATCGACCTTTTGCAAGCAGCGATTGATCGCGCCGTTCAGATATTGAAAGAAAAAAATGATGAAATGAGCGATGAGGAAAGGGCACAGATTGCTCACGCTCTTGGGATCAGCGCTATCAAATATTCTGACTTATCAAACCATCGAATGAGCGATTATACTTTTAGTTATGATCGAATGCTCCGCTTCGAAGGGAATACCGCTGCATTTTTGATGTATGCTTATGTTCGCATCGCGGGGATTAAACGAAAGATCAATCAAGATGTCGTCAACCTCATCGGTAAGACGACAATTGTTTTAAAACACCCCTCTGAAGTTGACCTGGGTCTTCACCTCCTTCGTTTCCAAGAAGCTCTAGAACGCGTAACTGATGATTTATTGCCTAACAGACTGACAGATTATTTATTCACTTTGGCTGAAAAATTCAATGCGTTCTTCCGAGATTGCAGAGTTGAGGGAAGTACAGAACAAAATGAAAGACTGCTCCTTTGCGAAGCCACAGCCCGAATCCTCAAACAAGGCCTAAATCTCCTGGGTGTCCAAACAGTCGAAAGAATGTAGATTTAGCAGTTTAAACTAGACCAGCAGGCCTTACTTCTTTATATAAACCTGAATCCTGATCCTTCTCTATACCCCATTTAAAAACTTGCCGAAATATCCGCGCGGCCTCCTTTCTTCTAAACTGAGTACCCGCATTTGTTGGATTTTTCCCACTAGGCACGTTTATATAATTGATAAGTTTGCAAGAGAAACTTGGATTTTGAATAGTTTCGAAAACAACTTCTAATGTGGCATTGAACATCTTATCAGATAATGCTGCTGATAGTGTAGCGGCCACTTCTTTCAATTTTGGTTCAAGTTCGGGGGTAAGGAATGGAATCTCACTTGATAGTTGTTTTAGTTGATCCACCTCTTGTTCTCTAAGAGAATATGTTCTTTGAATGACATCAAAATCTAATGCTTTAAAATTCATAACCATCTCCTAAACTAACAAATCAATAACTAATTTCAGTATAAAATAATCTTACTTTTATAAACAACAAATAAAAAAACGATGGAAAGGATTGCAAAACAACCAAGAATGTTTTGATGATATAGAGACGATTGAAGAGCCAATATTATTTTGAATATCTAAAAAAATTTATCATTATATCTTTAAATCGTTACCACCGTTGATTTTTCTGCGAAACCGAACCCTTGCTTTTATCATGTTTTTTGTCAAACTTTTGAACTTTTTTGTGTATAAAAATGAATAAAAAAGTATAATGGAATAATAAACTATCTTAAATAGTATAGTAAGTTTGGGGTTTTTATATGGTTTCTAATGAAAACATTATAAACAACAACAATGATGCCATAAACCAAAACAATGACGCCGTCACTCCTCCATTTCAGAGTCCTCCTGCTGAGGCTGCCCAGCATAGTTGCGATCTTCAAAAAAAGCAAATCATTGAAATTGCAACATCGTCTTTAAATCATCTAGACGCTTCATATACTTCTCCAGTCAAAAATTTGGATGGAAGAGAGATAGTTATTAATTTTGATCACTCTAAAGAATTAACAAACGAGCAAGAGAATGTTTTGTGTGAAGCGATTAAAAGTAATGACAAAGAAACGATTAAAAACTTATTAAAAATTGGTCAAGAAGGTCAAAAAAACCGCCTTGAAGAAGAAATTGCCAAAGGAAATAAAGAGTATGCTAATCGGTTTATGGATGAAAGACCAATTAATCATGAACAAGTAAGCAAATGGGTACATATAGCGGTCGAAAATCATCATATTGAAATTATTCCTTTGTTGCTTTCAGATAGAAGAAAGCTGCTTGGAAATGAATTATCTGATGCTGTGAAATCTGCAGCTGAAAGTGGTTGTGAAAGTGCTATTAGAGAGTTACTTGAAGTTGAAGAATTACTGGACGATACTTTTAATGATATACACAACGCAGTGTGTTTTGCAGCAGACCTCGGTCATATAGATGCGATTGAAAGACTGCTTGAACAAGATAGCCTTAACGAATCTGAATTTGGTAAATCTGATTTAGGAGCTGCTGTAAAACATGCAGCAGAAAAAGGACAGGCAGATACTATTAAAGTTCTCTTAGATGGAAAAAAGATATTTGTAAGAGATTTTTTGTCAGCAATAAGTACTGCATTATATAAAGATGATGTCAATACTATTCGAGCCTTGCTTTCAGATGGAAGAGAATTAACTAACGATCAACTAGGCGAGTTTGTATGCACAGCTGCATCCTGTGGTCATATTAGTGTTATTCAAGAAATGCTCTCAGGTGGAAAAGAGTTGTCTCAAGATCAGCTAGGCGAAGCCGTGCATTCGGCAGCTTTTTCTGGTAAAGATGCCACCATTCGAATGTTACTCTCGGATGGAAAGACTTTGACCGAAGGTCACCTATATAAAGCTGTTAAAGCTGCAGCTCTTTATGGAAAAAACATCAATGCTCTTCAAGAAATTCTCAATGGAAGGACTATTTTACAAACAGAGTTAGATGAAATTGCACATTTAGTATTGACTTCTTATTTTGATTCTCTTGATACAAAATACACAATTTTATTTGAATTGATAAACAAAGGGGCTATTCTTTCCCAAAGTGATCGTGAGTCTTGCATTTTGCTCGCGGCAAGAAATGGATCTTTAGAACTATTGGAAATGCTCTTGCGTCAAGGGGCTATACGGGCGATTGTCAGGGACTCAGCTCGTACTCAAGCACACCAAGGAAACCGAGAATATATTCATACAATGCTTAATGCAGCACGCGTGGTAGTTCCTGAAAATTCTTCAAATTTTAGAGAAAGTGACCGAATTATCAGAGATTCTGGGAGGATGGATGTCACCCTTAGCGAACTTAAAAAAGAACCTCTAAAGTATTTAGAAATTGTTTCCCAAAAGGGGATTCCAAATTCAATATTTTTGACCGATCATCCAAATGCAATTGATTTAGGAGGGGTGAAGAAACAATTTATCAGTTCATTATCTGAAGCCCTTAAACGGGATTTGTGCTTAAATGAACAAATATTACCCTCTTGGGATCAAAATGACAAGCGGATAGGCCTTATGAAAGATATAGGAAAATTTTTCTCCTTAATTTATGAGCAAAACATCAGTCGAACAGATAAGCTTCTCACAGGCGAAATGGTGAATCCTCTTTTTTTTGATCTCTTAAAGCTCGTTGAAAGAAAGGATATTCCTGAAGAGCAAATGTTAAAAGATGTTGCACCTTTATTACTTCCTTACATTGGCGACTTTGCATTCTGCATCGATTACATTCTTGATCAAACACCGCAAAATGCGGAAAAATATACCCAATTAAATAATGGAATGGGGCTAGATCTTGACAGCAATCCATTAAAAGGAAGCGCTGAAATGATCCATTCATATCTTCGTTCAGTTCGAGGATTTGCCGAAGGAATGACAGAAGCGTTTAAAAAGGAATTACTCACAAAAGACTCAAAAAACCTATCACTTTCTATTCAAGGACAATCCGTTTCAAATGAACGCCTTCTCAAAGCTCTTAAAATAAGCGATGAAGATGAAGATGAAGCGTTTCTTAAAAAAGTAGATTGGCTTAAAGAAAAAATTCAATCTTCGGATGAAGAATGGCAAAAGTGTTTTTTAGAGCATGTGACTGGAAATAGATCGATGATAGATGGTATGAATATTCAGGTGAAAAAAACATGGAGAGAGGATTATGCCTTTGAGTCTCATTCATGCTTTAACACTATAGATCTTCCTAAAGAGGAAATGGAAAAAGAATCATTTCTTAACTCTTTAGATTTTATAATTGGATTTAAGGGCTATAACATCGCCTAATTTATTAGACATCTTGCATAATTCATATGGAATACCCAATAGTGACAATTAAAGCTTAAATCAATGTCTTATTTGGCTCACCGGGAATCTCTCTGACATATTTAGGAACAGCATAACCCGGCAAGAGTTTAGCGAGTTCAGCGACAAGTTTTTTGCCAGTTTCTTCAGAAACTTCGAAATGTGCAGCACCCTTGACTCTGTCAAGTTGATGCAGATAATAAAAAATAATCCCATGATTTGACAGCTTTTCTGCTAATTCTTTAAGGGTTTCTATCCTGTCGTTAACTCCTTTGAGTAAAACAGCCTGGTTTAGGATAATCCCTCCTAAAGCCTGGATTTTTTTTAAAGAATCAAAAATATCGCGATCGAGCTCTTTGGGATGATTGCAGTGAATCACAAAATAGATCTGTTGAGGAACTTTTTCCAAAATCTTTAAAAAATGATCATCAATTCTCTCCGGAATGCCAATTGGAAATCGGGTATGGAATCGCACTTTTTTTACATGTTGAAACTGTGCAATTGTACTGAAAACATCGTCTAATATTTCATCCGACAAAGAAAGTGGATCCCCTCCACTTAAAATCACTTCCTGAATGGAAGAATCCTCGCCAATGGCATGAAGCTCCCTTTCAAAACCTTTGGTTGAATCATAGTTAAAATTTTGTCTGAAACAATAGCGGCAATGCATGGCGCAAGCGCTTGTGCATACTAAAAGAACTCTTCCATGATATTTATGGAGCAGTTTATTTTCTTTTTTAAAGTTAACATCGCAAACAGGGTCTTGAGAAAAACCAAAAGCGGATTCTAGTTCATTGCTTAAGGGAAGAAATTGTATAAGAAGTGGATCATCTAGTGTCCCTTTTTTCATTTTTTTGGCAAGGCGAAGGGGGACTTGGAGCGAAAAATTGGGCCGTAGAATCAATTGACTCTGTTGTTCTTTTGTTAATTCCAAAAAATCGGCTAATTCTTTAACGCAGGTAAAATTTTTTCTTAAAATGGAGCGCCAAGGAGAAGGCGTTAACATCTTTAAAAGGGAAGAAGGAAGCATGAATAAAAATGAATTAAATCGAAAAATTATAAAGAATACGGGCATTCGGAACAATAAGAAAAACATTTGATAGCATGGGTAAAATAGACTTCAGCCTTTTTCATTTTGAATTTTTCTTGGTCGATTCAAAAAGTCCGAGGCTTATACCGAAACAACTTCAAAATTTGGCTTTTGAGCGCGCCAAAGTCCCGGGGTTGAGCGATCGTAAAAGGCTTTGTATTGACAATTTACTATGCCTTTTACGATCGCTCAACCGCGGGAGCTTTCGCGCAGCTCAAAAACCAAATTTTGAAATTGTTTCGGTATACATCGACCCAACCCTTAATGTTGGATCATTTAGGTCGATAAAAAACACAATTATTGACCCAATTGACCCAAAATGATAATATTGGGTCAATTTGATTATTGAAGTTTCTTCAGGAACCAACAAACCATATTATCAAAAATCATTGGGTCTTTCAGAAGGGACTTTCATTCGGCTTGGTAGATCAACTGTTAAAGCTGATGCTGAAATAATTGAGGAACTTAAATGGCAATCGCGAGGCATCTCTTTTGATCAACTTCCGTTATATCACACAACAGTTGAGGACCTGGATAGCGCCAAAATTCAGTATTTTTTAGATCATCGACGCAATGGCATTGCAACTCCTTTGACTGAAGACGTCTTGCGATCATATGAGATTATTAAAAAAGAACATAGTACTGATTATGCGACGACTGCAGGAATGTTACTATTCGGCAAATCCCCACAACAATTTCTCTCTGAAGCTTATATCCTTTGCTGTCATTTTTCAGACTTCAAAGATCGAGAGGCGATTGCTTCAAGAACATGCAAGGGAACCCTTTTTGAACAATTCGATGCAGCATTCGACTTCATCATGGAGCGAATAAACAAATCCTTTAAAATTGAGAAAAGAAAGCGGGAGGAGCATTGGGAAATTCCACCAATAGCTATTCGCGAAGTATTGATGAATGCAATTTTACATCGGAATTACCATATTAATGCTCCGATCAAAATCTCTATTTATTCTGATCGAATCGAATTTTTCAGTCCTGGGGGACTTCCAGGACCCATTGACACCTCAGAATTAGAATCAGGAATCACTTATGTTCGTAACATTAGCATTGCAAAAGTTTTATGGGAAGCTCGATACGTAGAAAAAATGGGCTCTGGTTTTATCACACTCTTCAAAAGCTATAGAAATGAAGGACTACTGCCTCCAGAGGTATTGGAAGGAACTAATTTCGTAAAATGCATTTTACCAAGAATCCATTCTGATGCTATACAAAAAGATATTGAAGGATTGATATTAAGCTTGTTTAAAATATCTGATGAAATATCGCGAGCAGACATTATTCGTCAGCTGAATATACCTCGAACTTCCGCAGGCAGAATATTAAACAAACTCATTGAAAGCAGCAAGTTAACAAGGCATGGAAAAGGCCCTGCAACAAAATATCGATGTGTGACTAAGGGACCGTAAAGAAACGCGAGTTTTAATCGAAAAGCGGTCAAAACAATCCCGAAAAGCGACGAACCCTGAGCTTTTGAACAGGTTCTTAAGCCACCACGGTCGCTATGGTCTCTTTTGCCGCTTCCGTGGTTTTTGCATTGACAATTGAGACATCGGCACCTAGAAGTTCTAGTTTTTTTACCAAATTTTCATAACCCCGTTCTAAGAATGGAAGGCCGGAAATGGTGCTAGTGCCGGATGCGATCAAAGCGGCCATAACATAAGCAAATCCCGCTCTAAGGTCTGGGATTTTGATTTCTTTTCCTGTCAATGTCACAGGCCCTTTAACGATGACGCTATGCCCAAAGCTTTGCGATTCAAAACGGCATTGCTTCCCTCCCAGGCAGGTGCGAAATAAAGTGATGTCAGCACCCATCTCACGGAGAGTTTCTGTATATCCAAACCGGTTTTCGTAGACTGTTTCATGGATGACAGATGAACCGCTTGCCTGTGTTAATAAAACAACAAAGGGCTGTTGCCAATCTGTCATGAAACCCGGATGAACATCGGTTTCTAAATGCAAGCCTCCTTGTAAAGGGCCATCGTAAAAAAATTCAATTCCATTGCCTTTAATTTCAAAGCCGCCGCCAACTTCCCGGATTTTGTTGAGAAAGGTGACCATATTCACATGCTGGGCCCCTTCGACAAAGACGCGTCCTTTAGTGGTGATTGCTGCCATTCCCCATGAAGCTGCTTCAATTCTGTCGGGAATCACTGTATGTTCTACTTCGTAAAAATGGCGGGTCCCTTGAATGCGAATGGTGCGATCGACATCGACAGTAATATTCGCGCCGAGTTTTTGCAAAAATAAAATCAACTCAATGATTTCAGGCTCCATTGCAGCATTCTTTATGATCGTATGTCCTCTTGCTGTCACTCCTGCTAAAATCGTATTTTCCGTAGCCCCAACAGAAGGATAGGGAAGAGTGATGACAGCCCCTTTTAATCCCTGGTGGGCATGGGCAAAGTACGCTCCTTCTCTCTTCATTCCCCGATATTCGATCACTGCACCCAATTGCTCTAATGCCTGAATGTGAAAATCTACAGGGCGTTGCCCGATTAAGCATCCTCCTGCGGTGGGAACAATAATATCTTGGTCGGTGCGGCCAAGTAAAGCCCCAATCATTAAAATAGGAATACGATTCGACCCACAAAAACGTTGCGGGACATACGTGGTCTTCAGCTCTTTAGTGATAACCTCCATGCGCCCTTCCGACTTATCCCAATTGACTTCCATTCCAATTTCTTCACAGAGGGTGACTGTGACCTCGACATCGCCAATATTTGGCACATTATAAAATGTGCATTTCTTATCGGATAAAAGAGAGGCAACTAAAAGCTTTGTCATGGCATTTTTTGCGCCGGCCGCTTTAATATGCCCACGTAGAGGATTTCCACCTGTAATCTTCAATTGATTCATTTGATAATTCCAAATTTAAAAAAGGCTAAAAAATTACATAAATTTCTTGTTATTAGCAATAGATAAATTCAAATTTTAATACTAGGAAATTGTTAATGTGCGTGGAAAATGGATAGATGCTCCATTTTCTAGCGCCAGCCCCTCTGGCAAAAGAGAAGACGGGCGCCCCTCTTTCTTGTAAGCCATGCGCATCACATGTTGTGGATAGCGATTTTTTTGAATATTTAAAGCGACCCATGACATGGTTTGCCGACCGTTGATTTCAACGAGAGGATTGAGGGCGTTTTTCCCTTGATTCTTGAAAACAAAAGCATCGATTCCAAGATGGCCAAAAAAGCCAAGACCGGCAATTTCCTTCAAAGGCTTTCGAACAAAAGCTAAATGTTCTTCTAAAAAAGGGAGGAATGATCCAAAAAGCAATTCTTGAGGGCCGGCTAAAGTAGCATGATAAACCCCCTTTGTATTTGCTTCAAAACGGGTTGCTCCTAAAAATTGTATTTCTTTGTTCGATTGAATCAGCCATTGGGTACTAAAATCCATCACTCGTTCCAGCCAAGGCTCGCCGATTATCGGTCGATTGGCACGCCATTCATTTTCGCAAAATTGCAAAATTTTTGGAGCTATTTCAAAAGAATCTATGAATGTATGCCCTTGCCCTGAAAATCCATAGCAGGTTTTTAATACTTTGATCCCTTCAAAGCTTCCTAACCATCTATGAAGGTCTTTTTGGTTCTGGATAAGTGCTGCTTGAGGTAAAGCGTGGCAGTTGAAACTAAAAGCTTTGCTGTTAATTAATTGTACAACTTCCCATTCCGGCATCCTATACACAGCTTGTCTTTCTTGCGCCCACTTTTGGACGCGCAGAGAATGCCCCCAAGGGCGGCACTCCTTCCCTTGGAAAGGAGTAAAATTATTTAATAAGACCAAGCGGGGGTGAAATCCTAAATATTCGCATATGCGAGCGAGATAAGTTTCTTCCGGAATAGCTGTGACTGCCACTAAATCGGATGGCCGGCAATACAGCAAAGGAAGAAATTGAAGCTGCAAACATAATTTATGTTTTGTGAAAGAATCCCTTAAAGAACCTTGGGAGCCTAATGCGTATTCTTCTTCGACAGCACTATTTGCAATATGAATCATAATATGGTATATAGTCTTCCCAGCTTTCAGCTGGACGGAGTATAACTTTACAATAAATATTATTTTTTAAAGGACATAAAATGTTTGTTAGAACAGGAATTGGGCAAGATAGCCACCGATTTCTTCCTCTCGATACAAGTAAACCTTGCATCATTGCCGGATTAATTTTTGAAGACGCTCCCGGATTTAATGCCAACTCCGATGGAGATATCGTTTTGCATGCCATTTGCAATGCCATTAGCTCATTAACCGGAATTTTAATTTTGGGCAACATCGCAGATGATCTTTGTTTGAAGGATGGGATTACCGATAGCGAAATCTATTTAAAAGAAGCAATGCGCACACTTGGCAATCAAAAAATCACACATGTGGCAGTCACTATTGAAGGAAAAAAGCCAAAATTTAAAAACAGAATTGTTCAAATGCGAGAAAATATTGCCCGCATTATGAACCTCGATATCTCTCAAGTGGGCATCACCGCAACTTCTGGTGAAGGACTCACTGACTTCGGTTGCGGAGATGGTGTCCAGGCCTTTGCTATTGTGACAACGATGGAAGATGTTTAATCACCGTCCCCCAAAGGCGTGTCGAAGTATCCAATTCATCCTCCCTGCTATCTAGCCAAGTCACCACAATGTCATTGCTTTTATTATCTATGCTAATTTCAGGCATAAAGTGAAAGGTAGTATTTGATGTGTCGTTATTTAGCCGTAAGGGTGTCGACCAGCTTTTCCCTTGATTTTCTGAATAGATAAGATAAATATTGGGCGAGGGTTGATTGACATGCGGGCTGGGCTGATCAGTATAAACCATCACCCAACGCCCCTTGTTGTCTATTTGTGCATTGGGATGAACCCAAGTATTTCTATGCGCTTGGGGCAAATAAGGGTCAAAATACCCTGTATTTGAATTAGCAAAAATTTTAATCCCATTAAAATTTCCATTAAACCCTTTGGAATTAAAAGTATACCAAATAGAGGCATTCCCCTTTGGCAGCGATCCCAAAGCATTGTTGACCGGTATCCCAGTGACTAACACTTCTCCTTTAGGACCGACCGAAATGGAGCCATAACCACCATTTTCTGTACCCGGAAGCTCCATCCCTTTTTTGTCTTTCAAAACTCCAAGGCCGGTTGTTTGATAAGCTGTCGCCATTAAAGGAAGGGTAGATCCCACAGCTGCAATTTCATCAAAATTGGCATCCTGTTTCAGTAAAAGCCAAGTCACAGCGCTCTTTCCGGGTCCGGGGCCCGAGGCCATTAAAGGATAATCCAAACCAAATGTGTTTGGATTGATTCCATTGAGAAAATCAATCAATGTCCATGTAAGTCCCCCATCACCGCTCAATAAAACATAAGCGAAGGCTGTTTGCTCAGTTGTAATGGTATTTGTTGCAACAAATAAGCAGACATAAAATAAATTGCCAAAAGAATCAAAAATACAGTATTGATCTCCGGTCCGTGTCGGCTCAAAAGGGGGAGGAATCGGAAGAGTTGGAGTATTTGCAAAAGGATTGACGCTATTCCAGGTCTTCCCTCCATCATTCGAGATCCCAAGAAAACCTTGAGCTAAGGATGTGCTCGGAGGGGTATGTTTATTAAGAACTGTCATTGCTAATTGTTTTTTATTTTGTGGATTGACCGATAAGCTCTCTTCACCCAAAGTTGATCCTCCATACCCTTCGGGAACAATATCAACTTGAGGAATCAAATGTTTTCCTTGTTTGTTTAATCGGTTGAAGACAGCTATCGGCGTTGCCGATTGATCAAAAGAATTATCAGTTGTAGCTGTGACTATTTTTCCATCAAAAAAAGAGAGACCATAATATTCGCCATAGTCAAAGCCAGAATTGGCTGATGACATGTTAGAAAGCCCTTTTGAAATGAAAAAATTGTCTTTTCTAACAAGCTTACCAAAGCTATCTTTACTAAAACCCTTCACCTTGCTTGGCATTTGTTTAATCGAATAATTCACTTTCACTTTGGCTGTTTTATAAGAACCGGCCGGTAAAGGAGCGTTATTTGGGCCTGAAAATCGGATCGAACCATCTCTGAAAACATGCCCCACAATTTGGTTTCCGGCACTAAAATCGATCCACTTTGCACTTGTCGGTGAAATATCTTGAGGCATCAATGTTTGGGAAATTAAAAATCCACTGGTATTTAAATTAAAAGTAAACGATTCAATCTTGAGAGTGACTTTTGATTGTTTCACAAGAGGTGTGATTGCCATTTGAAAAGGGATATTTTGATGATCATTGACCATCGGCTGGCCGTTACTTGAATCTCCTGCGCTCACACTTTGGATAGGTTGTAAACTTAAGGTAACTGTTTGTTCCTTTGTTGCGGCATGTAAGGGCAATAAAAAACTTAAAGATACAATTAATTTCAGAAGTTTCATAGTTTTCCTTATTAGATCTCCAAAGCGAGTTTCGAAAGAGATCAATTTTTTAAATTGATTTTTTTTTACCTAATAGATAAAAAAAATACTATAAAAAAAGGATCACTCGATGTTTAAACATTTATCGCGCTGGATCATTATCTATTGCATTAGCCACTCAACCCTTGGGCATTCCTCATTATGCGACACCATATCTTCTTGGCTATCATGTGGTGGATACTCCTCCCGTTGTTGTCAAAGTTTTGATGTAGAGATTGGCTGGAGAAGGGATGATTTGAACTGGAAAGTGAAAGACTTGCACTCAAGTCATATCTCCGGCAAGGCGAGGGATCATATCCATTTTAAAGATATCAACAGCTACGCTATTAGCGGCCAGGCGAAATGGGTCGCTTCTCAGTATTATGTGCGGTTATCTGCAGAATATGGCTCTACCTATAAAGGAAGAGCTCATGAGCATTTCAACATTCATAGCCCGCTTTTATTAGATAGAATTTCGGTCCATACAAATAGCCCGATCAAACGTCAAAGCGAAGTGTATGACTTCGATGGGGCCGTTGGCTATCCGTTTACTTTTTTCAATTGCCGGCTGACATTCATCCCCCTGATTGGTTTTTCTTGGCACAGGCAACATTTAAGAGTAAAAGATTCAAACGATGATACAGGATCTTCTTCCTATCAATCGTATGATTCTAACTCAAGCGCACACTCTAGTTCTTTTATCGTCTCTACAGACAACCCTTTCTTTGGATTTCCCTCTTCAGATCCTTTTTCAAGCCCATCAGATCGAAATATTGCAAGCGTGCTTGGATTGAGCAATCCTCATGAAACAAGTAATTATCGCTTCACTTGGTATGGCTTTTACTTAGGGGCTGACATGGCTTTTGCTTTAAGCAATTATTGGACTATATTTTGGGATACTGAATTTCATTTTATGGACAATTGCCACCGCAAGCGCAAATCATGGACCGGAGTCTATTTTGTCGATGATTATCATAAAAAAGGGTCGGCTTATGGATTTAATAATAGTGTTGGGCTCAATTATTATCTTTGCAATAGCTGGTATGGAACCTTGATCGTCGACATCGACTGGTGGAAGACTGACTCAGATGACGACACTCTTCATTGGAGAAAAGTGGGCGCTAAAGCCGGCTTCATTTACGCTTTTTGAGAAAGGGGTATTACCTCTTTAGGAAGTTTAAGAGTGGCGTATAATTGCAGGATGAACAAACTTCCTAAAATTGCCAACGCTTTGATGGAGGCATGATCGTCAAATAAATGGGTCATCAATCCAACTCCACCTGGCCCAATGGCTTCTGAAACACACCAAACCATCCCCATTAAAAAAGCACTCACAGCCCCGGTTCGCTGTGGTTCAAGGCGGGTGCCAAGCGATAGGGCTAATGGGTTCATTAATGCCATGGTGGCTCCTGCAATAAATAGCGAGGGCAAAAGAACAAGGGGGTGAAAATTTGAAAAAAGAATGGCGTAGAAAGTGACACACGAGAGGATACATCCATAAATCATCACTTTGCGGGGGGAATAATAATCAGCTAAAACTCCCCCTGGAATCATGAGACAGGCGGCACCTAAAATAAAACAACAATGTCCGCCCCCATAACATATCCAATCTTCATGACCTAAAGTTTTCAAAGCATCGGGTAAAATGAAAATTGTTCCCCATAAAATGGATTGATTTGCTACTTGTGAAAAATAAAGAAAACGCAAGGAGGGACTTTTAAAAAAGGAGATTAATTCCTTTATTGAAAATGAATTTACTCTAGGGCTTTGAATGGGTGATGGTCTAGGAAATGGGACATACATCAATATAAACACTAAAGCAACTCCAGGGAGGATCATCCATGCGGTATGCCCTTGAAACCATTCATAAGCTTGTGTAAAGGTGAGTTGGCTCGTCGCAAGACCCAAACTTCCACAGGCGGCAAAGATCGCGAGCACGAGATTTTTTCGCGAAGGATGCAAACCGCTGACCAAACTGGCTGCACAAGGGTGAAAGCAGGCGGAACCCACACAGGTAAGAAAATAGAGAAAAAAAAGAACCCAATCATTGGATGCATAGGGCAAAAAAGTACTCGAAGCAGCAATCAAAGTTCCTGCCAAAATAAGCACTTTTCGGTACCCTCGATCGCTCAAATTTCCGGAAAATAATTGCGCCCCTTCTCCGATCATTGCACCAAATGCCACGATCAAGCCGGCTTTTCCTAAATCAATTTCGACCATTGATTTATATAGAGGCCAAATGCCAAGCATGGTATCGACTGAAAAATGAGCCAATCCAATCAAAAATAATAAAAGACCTCTTTCAAAACTCATAATACCCTATATTCTAGATTATTTTCTCCACAGAATGCGAGCTCAAGTCTTGGGCCATATTGCATGTAATATTGCCCAAGACTTGAGCTCGCATTCTGTGGGAAAAGAACTCGAATCTAGGGCATTAGCAGTTTCGAAAGAGGTCTAAAAATAGAATTTGCTTAAGTTTTCAAATTTCATATTTTTGGGGTTCTACAACACTCGCCTGAATGTGTTTTTTTAAAAAAAGGTAATTGCCCTTTTCCCATAATGGGATGCTATCCTCTAGCGATCTTCCTTCCATTTGTTTAGCATGGATCATTCTCTTTCTACCGGGTAGGGTTGGATTTTTTTTATAAACCTCATTCAAAACTAAAAGCTCCATTGTTGTAGCCCCTCCCGAGCGCGTCTTGGTATCGCACATTAATTCTAAGCTGACAACTTCCTTTGGTGCTTGGTAAGAGAAGGGGACGACGCGCAAACGAGGAGGCCAATGGGGCTGTTCTTTTATATAGGAGCAAATATCCTTATATTTTTCAAATTTTCCTGTATAAACAAAAAGATGATAATCGATCTCGGGATTTTTTTCCGCAAGTTCGATAGATTCTTGAATATAGGCTTTGATCGCCGATTCCTCCGGCTGGCTGCCAAGCATAATAAAGGTCGCCTCATCTTCTGCTTGAAGTTTATAATCGATGATTTGAGGCCCTTGCAACGTGTCATTTCCGATTGTTTGCCTCTTATCTTGAAACTGAATGACTTCATTTAATAATTTCAATTCTTCGCCATTTCCCACTTTAAAATGCACTTTTCTTTCCTCTTCGATCTTGAACTCATTGACGGCTTTTATGAATTCGCGACGAACAGGCAACTCTTCAATATCAAGCTCTTTGACTTGCTCTTTCGTCAATCCACATAATTTCTTCCAATCAGTGCCTTCTTCAACTTTTGGGACATATAAAACAATGTAATCTTTGATATTATAAATTGTTGATCGCTTTAATGAATTAAAAAAATGTTGTGCAAATTCTGTAGGGAGATCTGTCATATATAGATGCAATTGAACATCCTCATCCTTTGACGGCTTAAATAAAACATTATACAGCTTTATCGCCAATAAAATAGAGGGTGTTGCCATCGCTTGCGTACTGACAATTTGCTTGGGCTTGTATTTAATTAAATTTCGCACAGTCGAAAGAAAAATAATCGGCCCAAAAATAAAATCCGATAGCCACTGTTTAGATGCAAGACCCTCTTGCTTTTTAACATCCCCTGCTTGCTGTGCCTTATCCCATTGATCTGTCGCCCAAACGCCCATTTCACCCAAAAAATCATGCATCACATCGATGTCTTGAACGATTTCCATCTTCTTACACCACTCAATACATTTTTCAGGGCTATTTAATCGCTCATCATTAAAAATATTCATTCCTTTATCCAATTGATTGAAATCGATATCGATACTTAAACTGTCGTTTTCCACTTCAAACTTGACATATTCCATTAACTTTTCAAATTGCTTCACCATCTCCGCTTCTTTAGCTGATTTATGTCCACCCCCTCCTGAAGAATAGAAATATAAATTGGAGATTTTTTTCTCGTTAAATGCTTGGACAATTCTTTCACCAACTAAATCTCGTTGAAATAAAAGGGGTTGGGCAATGGATGCGACTTTGTGATCAATGACAAATTCTTTTTTTTCAAAGGTGGTAAAAACCACTTGATTTTCTGTTACTTTCATTGAACGTATCGATTTTTGATCGACCTGGAATGTATCTTTTAATGAAGCAAAGCAGATTTTTAATGATTCCTTCATTTCTCCATCATTGATGAAGTTTTCTGGGATTTTTGAGCAGTTAAAGAGCGCATTATCTACCCTCAGGGAGTTTTTTAAAAACATAATTTACCTAAATTTTTATGGTATAATAAGCAATGTTAAAACTAAAACATTAATTTTTAATAATTAATTTTTAAATATTTAGTAAAAACTAATACAAATAGATTTCTTTAAACTTTTAAAACAAACTATTTGCTATAATTATAACTAGATTTTTTTGGAGGAAATTATGATTAATTCTACTTCTCCTATTCAAAAAGATGACGGGAACTTTGAAGCGAGCATCCAGGACTTTAGTAAATGGAAGGGAAGACAAATCATCTATTATAAAGATAAAGAAGGCCATATAAATGCAAGGCGAAGAACTTATTTCGAATATTTTACTTCTCTATTTCATAAAACGGAACAAACTGAACTATCAAAATTATTCATCGCAAAAATTTTAAATTCTATAAAGAGTAATTCCTCCTTAAAAACATCAGATGGTAAATCTACCTTAAAACAGTTAATTTTGGACACATTTAAAAAATGTGATTTAAGCGGAGTAAAACATTTAGACCAATATCAAAAAAATAATTTTTCAACACAAATTGAAAATACAATACGTAAAGATGAAATCATAAATAATTTTAATGAAAAAAAGATAATCCAAGATTCAGAGATATGCTTCCTTTTAGAAAACTATGAAGGCGAAGTTCAATGTCACCAAAATCTTAAGAATACAATTGATACCAGAATGGATGAAATCAATCAAAAAATTGATAATTGGATATTGTTAACACCTGAGGAAGTTAAGATCAGAAAATTGAGTGAAAAAAAAGATATAAATAATGAAGAAGTAAATAGCCCCAAGAACATCATGGCAACCTATGAAGACTTATTCTATCAAGCATTTTATAAGGAAGGGAGTCGATATGAAAAAGATGATACTCTTATAGGGCAAGCAGATTATGTAAAATACGTTGAATGCCGCCAAAAAATATTTTTAGCATTGACGGCTAAAAATGACTGGGAAAAATTAATTGACCAAAAAAATCCTCGCTTTAAAAATTTAATGAACAAAGTCGTAGAAGCCATGGCGGATAAAGTAGCTCCCTTTAATAGTTCTATGCAAAGAGTATACAATGGAACTAAATTGACGGACGATGAAATTAAGATTCTAAAAATTCTAGGCGAAACTGAGAAGATAGCTTCAGGATTAACCCTCTTTTCTAAGCTTGCTATAAACGTTCTACCAAAAATTCAAAAACTTAAATAGCCATCTAATTCCTTTACTTTAATGCTTTTTTTTATTAAGAGTGAACTTTCTAGGGTTAATTTTTAGACCATGTGGAGATTCACAAATGAAACCTTTCCTATTTTTTTTATTTTTAGCATCAATCTGTGTGCAAGGTGTTTCTGTCGCACAAGATTTTTCCATGAATATTGCCTCCGGCAGCTATCCGTCAAATGGGTATCCTATAGCAACATATGACTCCCCGGATTACTACTACAATGCCACTTATGATTATGGAAATCTGCAGGGCGGGTATCGAGGAGAGGGAGGCATTCTTCAATTTGGTAGAAGCTACAATAACGCAGAAAATTTTTCTTCAGGCGTTTCCTCTTATCAAGGGACAAGCACAGGACCTGGGCCCAATGGCGGATATCCCGGAACACCCAGGGGTAATTACACGACAAAATATGTAAATCCCTCGATTTACCCAAATTCTTATCTCGCGCTGCCGGCTAGATAAGAACCTGTTCAGAATCTCAGGTTCTAAGAGATTAACACTAGACAAAAAATTATTTATACTTTTATGTTCAAAACGAATTCAACAAATCGTTTGATACGTTGAGAAATACACAAACAATTGGAGGGTATTATGGATAATAAAAAAAATCTAGCTAAAAAAGCTTTAGCGGCACTCGTTTTAGCTGCAAGTTTACCAGTTGCCGGTCAAGCGGCTGCTTTTGAATCAGAAGGAACTTTTTTAGCTGGCGGCGGCTGCCCAGGCAACAATGGCGGTGGATATAACAAAGGCAAGGGTGCTGGAAACAGTGGATACGGAAATGGCGGCGGCTCATGCGGTGCTGCTACAAGCTCCGATTCTTCTTCTAATGGAACTATGAGCTCTTATGGATCGGGAAGCAGCAATTATGACACAACAGGCCAAACCGGTGCTGGGTATGGTTCTTCAGGCTCTAATGGCGCAACTAGCCCATATAGCAGCTCGCGTCAAAGCACCAATAATTCTTCTAGCACATACAATAGCGGAAGTCCAAGCAGTATGAATGGCGGTTATGGATCAAGCGGAAGCAGTAATAACAGTGCTTCACCTTCAAGCAAATCTGCATATGATAACAATGCAGACATGGACACTGTTCCAAGCAATCCATCAACACAAAAAACATATTGGAATCGATAATTTAAAGGTGTAATCAAATGGAAAACAAAAAGGACTTAGCGAAGATAGCATTAACGGCTTTAATCCTCGCCTCCGCCATTCCTGCGAATGGCCAAGCCGATATTGGAGAAACTGGAACATTTCTAGTCGCCGGTTGCCCAGCGCATGGCTGTCCAGCCAAAAACGAGGGCAATAGGAATCAACAACCGGTTGATCGTTCTTACCTTTCTCCAAATGACCAAAATGGACAGAGCACAATGACAGAAGCCCAGCTTATGAGTATGCTCAATCCGCAAGGAAGGGCAATCTATACAAGTTTAGATGCCGAAGGAAAAGGATTAGCAATCCAATTAGCTAGTCAAGAAAACTATCGGGATAAAAACATGGCAGTCAAGGAAGCTCAAAAGCGTGTTAATGAAAGAAAAAACAATCGTTAATCCTTTTTCATAGGATTACACCAATGATGCGTGCCATCTATGAAAGATGGGCGCATCTTCAAAAAACCTCTAAAGTATTGCTAGACATTTTAAAGAAATTTCCTAATATTCTCTCAGAGAAAATGAGGTTGATGAATGAGCAAAAAAAACTTCCCCAATTTGGGAATTGGCATCGGTCTTAGGGTTCCCCATTATGACGACATTTTTCGCCTTCAGCCAAATATTGATTGGTTCGAAATCATTAGCGAAAATTTTATGATTGAAGGGGGAAAACCTATTGCTTATCTAGAAAAAATATTGGAAAAATATCCGGTCGTCCAACATGGCGTTTCTCTTGCGATTGGAAGCCCGTCCCCTCTCGATTTTGATTATTTAAAAAAACTAAAGGCTTTAACAAAAAAAACTAAAACTCCCTGGGTATCCGATCATCTGTGTTGGGGGCAGACCCCGGGTTCTCATTATCATGATTTATTACCCCTTCCCTACACCCAAGAAGTTATCAATTATGTTTCTGAGCGAGCGAGAATCGTGCAGGATTATCTTGAATTGCCTTTCGCTTTAGAAAATCTATCCTCTTATGTTGCATTTAAGCAAGATCAAATGCCGGAATGGGAATTTTACAGCGCTGTTGTCGACCGTGCAAATATTTACATGATGTTGGATGTCAATAATATTTATGTGTCGAGTAGAAACCATGGCTTTGATCCAAAAGAATATTATCAAAATATTCCTCTTGATAAAGTCATTCAAATTCATTTAGCGGGACATTCTGATTTTGGAACGTATGTTTTAGATACGCATGATCACCCTGTCCGAAATGAGGTATGGGAACTTTATGCAGAGATCTATCCTTTAACAGGCGGAGTTTCAACGTTGCTCGAATGGGATGACAATCTCTTGTCTTTAGAAGAAACTTGGGCAGAAGCATTAAAAGCAAAACAATTTCAGCAAGGAATTCATGAAAAACATTCAATCCCAGCCATCACTTATGTCTGACTTATCGTTAAGTAATAGCACTATCCCCCCTTCGCAATTAAAACTTACGCAGGAATGGTTTGCAAGCATCATCACTGCACAAATGGCAAAAGGCAATAAAATAAAATCGCGAAGTCCCCACGGTTATTTGATCGCCGAGGAATCCGCTCGCTATGTTGTTCCCAGCCCCACTCTTCAACCTCATGAAAGAATGCAAATATACAACCAACAATATTGGTGGAGATTGCTAAACCTGTTACATGATAACTTTCCCTTGGTCGCTCGATTGTTCGGCAGGTCTGCTTTTAACGAAAAAATAAGCATTCCTTATCTATTGAAATACCCGCCAAATCATTGGTCCATCAATTTATTGGGTAAAAGATTGCCAAAATGGATAGAAGAATCTTACCAAGATCGAGATCGCTCTTTAGTTTTAAACGCCTCCTTGCTTGATTGGGCATTTTTGGCAAGCATAGTCACTAAAGAGTATCCACCACTCAATATCAGCGAAATCATTAAAGAGGATCCAAACAAATTGGTCACTACGCCTTTTTATCTTCAACCTCACATCGCTTTTTTTAGTTGGGAATATGATTTATTCAGTTTTAGAAAAAATTGTTTAAAGGAAAGTATAGACTATTGGCTAGAGCATCGCTTCCCATTGCTACCTAAAGGCAAAACATATTATTTTATTTTATTTAGAAATGCGAGTTATAATCTTTCATGGAAAGAGCTCACTTTGGGTGAATATGTTTTATTGCAGAGATTCAAGCAAGGCTCCAGCATGAATGAAGCCTGTGAATTTATTGAAACTCAAGACCCTAAAATTTATAGTGAGGTGACTGAAAATTTAGAGAAGTGGCTGCAACAATGGACGCAAGCGGGCTGGCTAACAATGATGCCAAATGAAGAAACCGAATATGAATTAGAAACATAAGATGCAGCGATTTAAATTTAATGAAATTGAATGGTTAGAATTTGATCTACTCAATGAAATCCCAAAATTACAGCATGCGGTTTTCTTAAGGCATGGAGGGACAAGCGAAGGGGCCTTTTCAACCCTTAATACCGATGCACATGGAGGAGACAACCCACAACATGTCAAAGAAAATATCGAAAGGATCAAAGGGCAACTTAAACACCATGTCCCAGAATGGCAACAGTTGGTCGTTGGAAAAGCCAATCATGGAATTTCCCATGCTTTAGTCGATGAACACTCGCAGGGCGAAATAATAGGTGTCGATGGATTGCTCACTAAACAGCCCGGCGTGACATTAATGATGCGGCATGCAGATTGCCAAGTCGCCCTTTTCTATGACACCAAAACTGATGCTATCGCAAACGTTCATGCAGGCTGGAGGGGTAGTGTTGCGAATATTTATGGCGAAACAGTCCAATGGATGAAGCGATCATTTGGATCGCATCCTTCAGATTTGCTCGTTTGCATTTCTCCGAGCTTGGGACCAGACGATGCTGAATTTATTAATTATCAAACAGAACTCCCGGAGGAGTTTTGGCATTTCCAGTCGACGCCAACCTACTTTGATTTTTGGTCTATTAGCGAATTTCAACTTCAAAATGCAGGGGTTCTTCCCCATCATATTGAAATTGCCGGATTGAGCACATTTTCAAATTCTTATGATTTTTTTTCATATCGAAGAGATAAAATCACCGGCCGGCATGCCACCTGCATTACTTTGAGGGAGTACTAGTCACAGCCCATTTCCATACTGGAAAAATATGAATTGAAACAATTTTATCGTTAATTTTAAGTTCAATATTCTCTTCTTGATGTTCAGTCAAGATAACTCCCCTCTCAAGATTATAACTTTGAAGTGCTTCCATTAGGCCTGCGATTTCTCTTTCACGAGTCGTTGGATTATAAAGTTCTGTACAAACTTGATAGGCTTCACTGATAGCACCCTGTCTTCGAACAATAAAATCGCATTCTCGTTCTTCCTTGTGAAAGTAAATTTCTCCACCGCGTCGGCGCAATTCGATATAAACGAGATTTTCCAAAAAGCGGCCTTTATCTTCCGTTGACCTAAACCCCAAAGCTTTGGCCATTGCATGGTCGACAAAGTAGCATTTTTTATTGTGATGTTGTTGTTTCGCGAGTGAATGACTAAATCGCGTAACTGTATAGCAAAGATAGCTCATTGATAAAAAATAGCAATAATCGGAAATCGTTGTCGCGCTTCCAAGTCCAATCATTTTTGCCAACCCACTATAACTAAATTCTTTTCCCACATTGCTAGAAAGATAATAAACGAGTTCTTTTATCGGACGGTCATTTGTGAGCTTGTAACGACTGATAATGTCTCTATAAAGAACACTTTCGTAAAGAGTTTGCAACAAAACAACATCTTGAGAATTGAAGTAACTTGGAATACCACCCGAATAAAAATAAGAAGCAAAAGCTTTCGCATAAAGTCCTCTTTCCTCAGTGGTAATTGGGAAATCGATGTTTGGTAATACATGACGAACGACCTCGCAAAATGAATAGGGATAAAGTTCTATTTGTATATAGCGTCCTGTAAGGCGAGTTCCCAGCTCTTGGCTAAACAATGTTGCATTAGACCCTGTGATATAGATTTTGTTACCTTGATCATGAAGACGGCGAACAAAGGTCTCCCATCCTTCTATATTTTGGATTTCATCAAAATAAAAAATTTTCTGAATTCCATATAACTCTATAAATAATTCTAATAATTTTTGAAAATCTTTAAGTTCAAAATGGATCAATCGATCATCATCAAAATTAAAATAATAATCTGATTGAGGCGCTGACTCCCTCAATTGTTGTAAAAGGGTAGATTTTCCAACACGGCGCAATCCTGTAATGACTACAATTTCATCTCTTTCCGATAAAGAATAAACCTTTTCGTATGCATCTCGATTGACAAAATTTTTTGGCAACTTAATTGCATGCTGCTCTTTAAGAACCTGTTTGATTTCTTCAAAAAGAAAAGAGATTGGATAAAAACAATTTCTTTAGAGGACTTAGAGGATAGGACTAAGTACGTACAATTAAAAACTGAATTTTTGGGTCATGTAGAACGTTAAGTCAAATTTAAAAACAAAATTATACCGAAACAACTTCAAAATTAGGCTTTTGAGCGCGCCAAAGTCCCGGGGTTGAGCGATCATAAAAGGCATTGTATTGACATTATACTATGCCTTTTACGATCGCTCAACCGCGGGAGCTTTCGCGCAGCTCAAAAATCAAATTTTGGAGTTGTTTCGGTATAACGATGAAAGCGATTGAACGATATAATGGTAAGCATCAAATAAGTCTATTGAATAAGGAGCTCTAATCCATGCAGTGATTGATGAATGTACTCTGCGCGTCGATGAGGGATTTCTTCTTGGGAAACTTTTTCCCCAAAATGGCATAAAAGATGTGCGCGTCTGCAATCAAATAATAATTGATTTAAAACTGACTGGGAAATCCCTCGCAACCATTCAAGGTCAATGCCAAGCTTGATTAGGCTAATCGCTTCAAGAGCTTCGACGGCCTCAATTTGATAGGAATGCATGAGGATAGCGTAGGCGCGACTGACTTTATTTTTTATTTCAGCCACATCGTGTTCATTTCCTTTTCTTAAGAAACTGCGAATTCCTTTCTCTTCAACAATAAGTTTTGTTGCCAAAGTTCTCAAAGCAGAAAGAATTGTCTCTTCGGTTATCCCAAGAGTATACGCATTATGAAATGCGACAATATCGCCGATGAGTTCTTTTGGATCTCCTTGAAAACCGGTTTGCTCAATGCTATCGTCTTTGATTTTTTGAACAATTTCTTCTAATTTATTGGTATAAATAAGCCCCGGTAAATGTAAATAGATCGTCGCTACGAATGCAGAACCGCAATGAGTAGGATCGGATGTTAAAAAACCAAATTTGGGTGAAAAGGCGAAAGCGACTGTATTATTCAGTTCTAATTCAAGTTGAACTAAACGATCGAGTGTTGCTTCAAAATCATCCTTAGCATCAATTACCTGAAGTAATAAGTGATCTTTTAAATTAATGAGGGCTAAGAACGACCCTGTATTATCTAATATAAAAGCTTCCCCGACATAAGCTTGATGAAAACTTTGATTCGAAAGAAAATGCTCCACAAGAAATTCTTTTTCTATTGGAGGCATATCCTCCGCACGAATCAATTTTGGTTGATTTAAAAGTTTGGTTGATAATATCCCTTTTGAAAGCAAAGAGACGATTTGCTTTCTTTTGTCAGTCGGCAATTTACTTGGAAAGTTAAATTTTTCCAAATTGCGCAACAAAGTCATTGTAGAGCCTATCCAGATCAAATTATCAGTTGATTTCCAAGGATTTTCAAAACATAACATAGGATGGTTCTTATCTGAGAAGTTAGGGGAGTTCATTTTTTTTCTCCTCCTTGACTTGATGATTTTCAGTTAGAGCTTTGATTTGATCTCTTAACCATGCTGCTTGCTCATAATCTTCACGGCTAATTGTTTCTTTTAAAGCTTCATTTAAGGCCAAAAGCCGGGAGGATGGGCTAATCGCTATTTTTTCTCCCTGGGATCTCCCAATATGAATGGGCAAACTTTTTTTCGTAGGTGAAATTCTGGGGGGAAGACAATTTGCTTTTTGTATTTCTAACAATAAAATATCTTCAAAAACTGTATAGCATTCAGAGCACCCTAAACGGTGGCCTCTTTTCACTTCTTCTAAAGTTGTCCCGCAATTTCCACAAGCTAAACCGGCAATGGTCCCTGTTTGATTTGCTACAAGATCGCGAGGATGAGTGCCATGCAAGCGCAGCTGAAGTTCTGGACAATCAGCGCACATGCTTGTATTAGTAATGCTATCTCCAACAATTTCAGTATAGCGAATGGCTATAGGCTTTTTACATTCACCGCATTCTAAAGGACGATCGGGATACTGCTTGTCTTTTTTTTCAAACATTGTTTTCCATTAGCTTATTAACGCGAGTTTATACGGAGTCAATTTTTTAACGGAAGTTCCGCTTTAACCACTATAAAAAATTAGAGAAGAGAAAGCAAGAGGTCTATTCTATTGGCACCAATTTTTCTTGGAGTATTTTTCTGTCTATTTTTGCTATCCACACTTCATTATCATCTTTTCCGTACGCTAATAAAATATATGTATCCTTAACGACAAATCCTCCGGGAAAAATCACCCTTTTTACAAATTTCGAGTATGTATAAAACCCGTCTGCCACGATCGGAGAAGAAGTATATTTTGTGATTTCAAATGGCGGTTCATTTGAAAAGGTGTAGGCTCCTAAAAAGTAATGGCACAAGGACTTTCCTTTACTAGATGGCGAGGTGGTAATGATTGAAGAATGGAAAAAAGCTAAATATTCGCCATTTAATAATAAAGCGGGTGTCCCGCCCCTTACATTTCCCCATTCCCATTGTAAAGGAGTACTTGGGGAAGTTGTAACAAAGGGCATGCATTCGCCAGTGATTAAGTCAGGGTATAAGACTTCATGTGGAATGATCCAATAGCTAAATAATAAAGCATCCTGCCAAACGAAAGGAACCCAGTTCTTCTGCCATTTTTCAAAAGCATACTGTTGTTGATGATATAATTTTGTCGTATTTGAAACAATAAATTGTCCGTTGCTCTCTTTTAATTTCGCTAGGTACATATCTCGACGATTCCATATTGCCGGATTTGTAAAATTAGGATTGTCATTGTAAAGAATATACAACTCGTCACGAAAATAAAAAATTCTCGCATCTTCTGATTGAGACGGAATTGTTGGATTTCCCTCACGTGTATTTAATAACTGAGGTTTAGAAATAGGTTGTAAATCTGAGTTTAAATAAACAATTCCAATATAAGATATCCAAGGCTGTAAGGGATTGGGCGACCAACGAAATGTCAAAAGCAACCCTTTTTTTGTTTCAATAATAGACGGATTGTGCGCGCCTAAATATTCGGGTAATTTAACATTTGTAAGAGAATTAACTATTTTCCCTTCGCCCACTTGGGAGCTCGTGAATTCACCAAAAATCAAAACAGGAATAAAAAGAAAAAGGATCAGGAATTTCATAGTGTTTCATTTCATTAAATTTCGGACTGCTCTTATTTTATCAAGGAGAATTAATTACGCAAGTAGTCTTTTGATGATTTTAGATCTCTTGTTTTTAAATTCCCTAAAGAATATATAGTCCTTCTACTTGAAACGTAGAAAGTTTAACAAGGAGTTGATATGTTTAAATTATTTGTTTATGTTTTCGTTTTTTTTAGTTTTAACCATTCATTGCAGGCCGCGTCCAGCGAGGGATCACATACACATCATTTCACAAAACTGAGTCAAAAAAGCTTTAAAAAATATAAAACCCTCCTCGAAAATTCCACATGGATCGTCCCTCCAAACACTCTTTTATCTTTTAGATACGATAGCCAGAAGGTAACTCCTGTATCAGACCAAACCGTTTGGGTCATTACCCACTTTGAAGAAGGCTATTTTTTCGGACAAAGCTATGCTGCAATTGATACTGTCCCTCTTTCCCACACGCAATTCGTAGGATCCATCACCCCTGCCGGACAGGTCTACATTACTTTTTATCCAACCACAAGCGCCCTAACTAGTTTGGATGTGATTACCGGAATAGGAAAATTCGTGAAAATAGGTAAAAATTACCAATTTGTCATGCAAATGAACACGTCCCAAGAAGATACCAGTGGCCTCTCTCATTGGTCTTATATGATTAGCGTTAAACCAAAGGATTACCTATACCAGCACCTTCCTAGCTTAAATATAAGCGTTCCTCAATTTTTACAGCTTTTTTAAAAGGATGCCTATACTGCTTTCAGCTGGAAGCAGTATATACTCCTTCCAGCTGAATCTTGGACTTTTGGGCTGCTTCAAAGCCCCGGGGTTGAGAGATCGCAAGAGGCATTGTATTGATTTAATACTATACCTCTTGCGATCTCTCAACCGCGGGAGCTTTCAAGCTAGCCCAAAATTCCAATATTCAACTGGAACGAGTATAGATACTCTTGTGTTTTATAAAGATGGGATACGCGTTGCCGATTTAATCGTTGATAAAAAGACATTTGATGTTTTAAAAAATTTTTGGCATAACTTATACCGAAACAACTTCAAAATTTGGCTTTTGAGCGCGCCAAAGTCCCGGGGTTGAACGATCGTAAAAGGCTTTATATTGACATTATACTATGCCTTTTACGATCGTTCAACCGCAGGAGCTTTCGCGCAGCTCAAAAACCAAATTTTGAAATTGTTTCGATATATCTGAATTTTTAAACAAATAGTTGAGATGTGCATTTAAAAGATCAAATTCGGTTACATAAAGAAATTAGCCAAGAAATCGTTAAACTAGAAGAGCAAAAAAAAGCTTTAAGCCTTTCAATTATGCAAACGATGACGGGCAAATCGCTTCAGTTAGACGGCTTTCTCGTCAAGCGCTTTTCGCGCCTCTCAATCTCTACAACAATAGACCAAGCGCGCCCGCTAGACGCCATCAAACTTGAAGAAGTTGTAGATAAAGATAAAATCAAAACCCTCTACAAAAGCGGTCTTTCCATTTCTGGAGTAAAAGAAGTGGAATACATTCAAGTCTCTCTCTTAGAGGAAAAATAAACTCTAATCATTAAAATTATCCAAGAATTTCCTTAATATTTGACACAAGAAGATCCACTGAATTGGAGCTGAGATCTTCAGAATGTTTTTCTGAAACTCCAAGGACTTTAATATTTTTTCGGTTTGCAGAAAAAATAGCGGCAGCAAGAGATGCATTTCTTAATACCTTTCCATCATCCTTTGCAATTTGGTCTGAGCTATCTAACAAGGCTGGAAGGGTAGAAGATTCGGCAGTTTGAATAACAATTTCAGGCAAAGATGAATTTTCTTTCGGCATCGAAGAGGCACTCCACCCAAATGCTTTAGCAATTGTTTCAAAGCCATATCCCATCCTTTCCTTTGCAGCTCTTGCCAAAGTTACAGGTGATCTATCTTTGATGACCAGTTTAACTTGATCTGGTGTAGAAAGTGAAAAACCTTCATTTTCAATGCATCCTCCTGTTGAATAACCATATGAAATGATTTGATCTGCACCTATTCCTTTTTCTTTATCGGTTAAAAATTTAAGCATGCTGCAATAGGCATTAATCATCGCACGTTGAGTTGGGCTACCTTCGCTTGAACCAACACCCGGATAACTAAAAACCAAAGCATTAAAGCCAATTTTTGTTAAGACCGCTTTAATGGGAGATTGATCATTGTACAGAATAGATTCATATCGCGAGTTATTTCCAGCTACAAAAATTAACCATTTTCGATTCTTTAAAGTCTCCGGTTTTCCAAAAATTGCACCATCTACTTTATACCCATTGACTAATACAGAAATTTTTTTATATTTCCACTCACCACCTAGCTGGATATTTTCTTTTCTTTCTTTGATAAGCTCTTTTCGTTTTTTATCAGGACAGGAAGCGGGCAGGAAAACATTGCGTGCGGCCATCACATGAAAGGCATGACAAACAACAGGAATCATAGTCACTGCAGTTGCAGTTCTTAGCGCTTCCTGATACCGCAATCTTTTTTTGTTCGACACATAGATTGGAGAGAAAATGGGTTTATCATTTACAAAATCATCCTTTGTTTTTTGAAGATAATTTTCTTGTTCATAAAAAGGACAATTACCATATAAAATTTCTTGTATATTTTCTTGGCGAATGAATGAAAATGTCATAAAATCTTTTTTAACAATTTTATTATTTAAAAGAATAGACCTCTTTCGAAACTCCATTTACTTGATAAAAAGAATCTTTTTGACGTCTTTATTGCCAAATTTTTCGACCATATTAAACCTGGTGTGCCACTTATAAGCGGGCAGATTCGAGATAATTTTTATCTAGGAGCTTGCACAGGCTACGAAAACAATTGGGCAATATTTATTAATATTGCCCAATTGTTTTTGCAAGCTCCTAGAGAAAAAGTACTCGAATCTGCTGCCCTTCTAAGTGGCACACCAGGTTTACTCAATATGCTCTCAAAATTTGGCAATAAATCCATTCAAAAATCTTTCTTTTTCTCAAGCCAAGCGAGTTTCGAAAGAGGTCTAATGATTATAATATGTTTATACTAAAGGAGTATTATATCTTCAACAGGAATTTTAAAATTTTAGATTTGAACGTAGGTATAACAGTATTGGAAAGTAAAAATATGAGTCTTGATGGACTCGAACCATCGACCCCCTCATTAAAAGTGAGGTGCTCTAACCAACTGAGCTAAAGACTCGCAAGATGACCCCAAGGGGATTCGAACCCCTGTTATCGGAATGAAAATCCGGTGTCCTAGACCTGACTAGACGATGGGGCCTAATCCATACAAATACAAATTTTGGCTTTGTTTGCATTTGAAGTTGCTAATATTAACGAAACTCTATTTTTTTTGGCAACTAAATTGTCGATATTTCTTTTTCTTTTTTTTCCGCTAGCTGATCTGTCTCTAAACAATATTTATCTGTTAATTCTTGAATGTTTTTTTCAAGTTTTTTCATCATATCTTCACTGCCCCCCTCGTCTTTTTGCTTGCGAGCGGCTTCATTGGCTTCCCTCCGAATATTTCGAATGCTCACTTTTGCCTTTTCTCGCTCTTCATGACAGATCTTCGCCATTTTTTTTCTTATTTCCTCAGTCATGGGTGGGATTTTAATTCTTACTGTTACGCCATCGACAATAGGTATAAAACCAATATTTGCTTTTTCAATCGATTTTCCAATCATAGAAGCATTTTGGGGATCGAAAGGAGTGATAAGTAATTGTCTAGCCTCTGGAACAGTAATCGAGGCCACATCTTTTAGGCGCATCGAGCTTCCATAAACATCCACCATCACATGCTCAACCATCCCCGGATTGGCGCGCCCTGTTCGAATATTCTTTAAATCATTTTTAAAATGCTCAATAGCAGCATTCATTTTCGCTTTTGTCTGTTCGAGTATATTAGTCATTTTTCCTCCATATTATTCATTAGACCTCTTGGTCTATTGCCCTTCTACCCATGTACCCTTATCAACTTGTGTTAACACCTGCTCTAATGGTTCACTGATCAGCCGGCGCATGTTGAAAACAAAAATGGGAATTTGATTACTGCGACAAAGAGCCACAGCAGTAGCATCCATGACAAGCAATTTTTCTGCAAGAAATTGAGAATAGGATAAAGATTTATATTTGATTGCATCGGGGTATTTTAACGGATCTTTGTTATAGATGCCATCCACTTTGGTTGCTTTTAATAGGACGTCCGCTCCTATCTCACTCGCTCTAAGAGAAGCCGCGGTATCAGTAGTAAAGTAGGGATTGCCTGTCCCACCGGCAAATAACAAAATAGACCCTTGATTTAAATAATCGATCGCCCTGGTCCAATTGTATGGTTCTGCAACTTTAGGGCATTCTAAAGCGCTCATTACGCAAACCGGCACTTCTCTCAGCATAAGGGCTTGTTGAAGAGCAATTGCATTCATTAAAGTTGCAAGCATGCCCATATGATCTGCAGGTGTACGGGAAATACCCATCGCCCTCAAATCAACCCCTCTAAAAATATTTCCCCCGCCGATTACAACAGCTAACTGAATCCCCTGTTGGTGAAAATAGGAAAGTGAAGTGGCAAGTTGCATACAAGCTTCTTGTTGGATTCCAAATGGGTCGCTCCCTAAAAGAGTTTCGCCGGAAAGTTTAAGTAAAACTCTATTGAAAATCGGCTTTTTCATTGATGATTAACCCTTTTTCCATACCTGATAGAAATACTCATAGCAAGCTCCCCAACCACCAGCTTGATTGTAGGCACATTCTATGCCATATTTTTTAAATAAATCATGCACAAAACTCATTTGCTCGATTTGATCAAAATCATTTTCTATAATAATCAATTTAATATTTTTTAAAATGGTTGGATCATCTTTTAAAATGTAATAGAGGGCCCCTTCACAATCGACTACTAATGTATCAAATTTAATGGCGTATTTTTTTTGTAATTTTGCAAAGGTGATCGTATTTATTCGAGTATATCCCGGTAAAACCTCATTGCTTGGGATTGTTTTCCAACCAGATTGTATTAAAGGGACTTTTGAAACGGCTGCTTTTTCAATGTGAAAATTTAAATTGTTTAGATTTCTATTTTCCATCAAACAATTTGCATCGCCTTCACCGGGTTCAATCACCACTAAGTGTTTAGAATCAGACAGAAGGGATGCGATAATGCAACTATTTCGCCCCACATTACCACCAAGCTCTAAAACCTTTGCATTTTTTGGAATATAAGTAGCTGCTAAAAGCTGTTCAGGGTATTCCTCTCCGAAAGACCCATGCTTTAATTGAAGTTTTGAATGTAAAATTCTAAGTTTCTCCTCCCCTTGTTGCAAGGTTTGGCCTTGCAAATGAAAGAATAATGCCATTTGCAAAACAGCAACAAAGAAAAAAAACAAACTAAAAAGATTGTTTTTGAAATATTTGAAACTCATAAATTTTCTCCTTGAATAAAAAAAAAACTCAATTAAAATATGAATATTTATTTTTGTCAATTTTTCTAAACGTTAAACTAAAAATCAGTAAATCTGTGTTACCGATCCTGCTCATTTTATTTTTTTTTTCAGTCCTCCAAGCTGAAACACGGTTTTTAATTTATAGCCCACCAAAAAATGGAACCCATTTAATTGCTAAAGCCGTTCAATTAATTTCGGGGAGAGAAGCGATGTATCGATTGGGAAATTTTAAAAATACCCAGGAAACAATCGATACAATTATCAATGATGACTCAAGGGGTTATTTTACGATTGCCCACAACCTTAATGAACAAACTCTTGAATATCTCGTAAAAAAAAGAAATTACATAATCATATTTCTTATCCGAGATCCCAGAGACCAATTGATCTCTGTAAAAAATTGGTTGCGGGAAGGGCAATGGCCTTGGATAAAATGCGGCAAAATCGCAAATGATGAGCTTTTGATTGAAGAATTGATTACCGGTAAACAAACAGCTTGGAGATGTGTTGATTCCTGTTTTTTAAAATATGAGGCTGCACTAAAGTCTATCCCCAAAAACAAAGTTCATATAAGCTATTTCGAAAATTTAGTCGGCTCTCAAGGAGGCGGCTCATTAGAACGTCAGATTTTTGAGATTTCACAGTTAGCAAAGTTTATTAATATCAATCTGGAAAAGAAAAAAATAGAAGGGATCGCCAACCAATTATTTGGCGAATCAGGAACTTTCCGAAGTGGACAAATAGGATCTTGGCAAACCCAATTTAACCAAGCCCATAAGGATCAGTTTAAAAAGCTTTATAATCCCCTTCTTATACGGCTTGGATACGAAAAAGATCAATCATGGTAAAGCTAATATTTTTCATTGTCTTCATCCATTTTTCGCTTTTTGGTCATTTTGAACCCTATTTGAAAGAAGCGAAAAATAAAGGGCCTATTCATTCCTATAAAAACATCGATTTTATCTATCTCATTAACTTAGACCAACGACCCGAAAAGCTCCATAATTGCTTAGCACAACTACATCCCTATCACATTTACCCCTATCGTTTTTCAGCTGTCAATGGATGGGAATTACCGATAGAGGCGATAGACAATATAGGAGTGAAATATGAATCTTGGATGGAGAAGGGGATCTGGGGGACATCATACATAAAAAAAAATGGAGAGCTCTTTCAACAACATGAAATTATGCACATTCCGGGAAAAACCTATTTTGTGCATTGCATGGGTCGAGGAACAATTGGAATTGCATTAAGTCATCTTTCGATTTTAAAAGACGCTTATGATTCAGGATATGAAACGATTTGGGTCATGGAAGATGATATTGATGTCATGAGCGATCCGACTGTTATCCCCCTTTTAATTGATAAATTAGATACCCTAGTTGGAAAACAGGAATGGGATATTCTCTTTACTGATATTGACTTTAGAAATAAGGAAGGAAATTATGTCCCTTGCTCTGGTTATGCGCCCAGACCTAATTTTAATCCTGATCAACCCGAGCGTTTTGCACGAAGAGAAGATATCAGCGAGGATTTTACGCGGATTGGCGCTCGCTTTGGAGCTCATTCGATGATTATACGCCGCTCAGGGTTAACCAAACTTCTCGAATTTTTTCATCAATATTCTGTATTTCTTCCCTATGACATGGATTTTATTTTACCCCCTAACATCAAACTTTATTGCTTAAAATATGATATCATTTCTCAATTAACACGCGCTATTTCGGACAGTGGCTCTCCACCGCCAAATACTCGTTGATAATTAAACTTTAGGTTAATTAATATTTAATTTGTGTTAATCAAAATGGCGAGTAGATTAAATGGTCCTACACTATCTCCTTCTTATTGTTTTATACTCCTCTTATCCTTTATTTGCCGGATATGAAAATCATTTAAAAAAAGCTCTTAATAAAACACCTATTTCAAATATGAAAGGGATTGATTATATCTATATGATCAATCTCGATGAGCGGCCAGAAAAATTTGAAAAAAGTATCTCTCAGCTTCATCCCTATGGAATCTATCCTTACCGCTTTTCTGCTGTCAATGGATGGAAGCTTCCCCTTGAGGTTATCAATGATGTTGGGGTTAAATATGAGCCGGGCATGACCCCATTTATGGCTAGTACCTATACCAAAGATGCGTTTGGATTCATTACTGAACTTCATGAAGTGATGAGCGTTCCCGGAAGATCCTATTTCGTGCATTGCTTAAGTCGAGGAGCAATAGGGATTTATCTAAGCCATCTTTCTGTTTTAAAGGATGCCTATGATTCAAAATATGAAAGAATATGGATCATGGAAGATGACATCGAAGTCTTAGGCAATCCAAGAATCATTTCTGATTTAATAAAAAAACTGAATAAGCTAGTTGGAAAAAAAGGATGGGATATTTTATTTACAGATAAAGATTTTAGAAACCCCTGGGGACAATATGTCGCCTCTGTCGAAGTTGCTCAACGCCCTAATTTTAATCCCTCTCATGTTGAAAAACTGAAAAAAAGAAAGAATATAAGTGAAGATTTTAGTAGAGTCGGTGGACGATATGGTGCAGCTTCTATGATTGTCAATCGCAAAGGAATGAAAAAAATACTTAAATTCGTATCGAAATATTCTATTTTCATTCCTTATGATTTAGATTTCGGCTTACCCCCAAAAATCAAATTGTATTCACTTAATTACGATCTTGTCTCGCAATTGGCTCAAGCAATATCAGATAACGGAACACCCCCACCCCCTATTAGGTAACACATGCGTTTTTTATTCTTTATATCCCTCTTAATAGCATGTCAACTCAATGCGAAAGTAAGAATATTGACATTCCATTATAACCTTCCTGAATTGATTGAAATTCAATACAAAACTTTAAAAAAATTTTCAAAAGAAGACTTTGAACTGATCGTTTTTAACGATGCCCCCCTTGAAGTTCTTTCAAACCAAATAGAAGAAACATGTAAAAAATTTGGCATATTGTGTGTTAGATACCAACAAGAATGGCATCATCTCAATCCACTCAATGCGACATTTATTTCTTGGTGTGTGGATCCAAATCTTTATTCACACATTGGACCCATTTACAGCAACCATCCAAGCTTAAGACATTGCCATGTCATTCAATATGCATTAGATCTTTTTGGCTATAATCATAATGATTTGGTTGCCTTATTGGATGGCGATTGCTTTTTATCAAGACCTACAAGTTTTAAAAAACTTTTGGGGAAAAAATCGATTGTCGGCATTAAAAAAGAACAAGGGGGTTATGATTATTTATGGGTCGTGTTCACCCTTTTTAATCCAAAAAAAGTTCTCTATATCGAAGATTTAAAATTCGACATAGACATTATAGGCAACCAGATCCACGATACCGGTTCTCATACCTATCATTATCTTCAACATCCAGGGGTGACGTACGAAAAAGTCATCGGCTATCCAAGCGCTCTTTATTATCACCATACTGATATTGCATTGAAAAGAAAGGGCTTTACGCCAGAAGAAATCAGCTTATTTAGGGATTTAGATTCTTTAAAAGGTTTTCCTTGGCCAATTACAGTGGAGTTGCATATGAATAATCATTTTATCCACCTTGGAAATAGTTCTTTCGGGCTCCCGGGATCGCAAGAAAAACTAATTGCTGTAAAAAAATTTGTCAAGACAATCCTCTTAAAATGAACCGTTTTAGAACCATAATTATTGTTTGTTTTATATTTAATCATTTTTTTCTCTTCGCCCAAATAGAAAAACACTTTAAAAGGGTTGAAAATAAAGAAGAATTCAAGAAAACAAGCATCTATTTTAAGAGAAACATCGACTTTATTTATCTCATCAATTTAGACGAAAGGCCTGAAAAACTTAAAAAAAGCCTTGATCAATTGCATCCCTTTGGAATTTATCCATGTCGATTTTCTGCCATCAATGGATGGAAGCTTCCCATCGAGACAATTAATGAAGTGGGGGTTGTTTTTAATGATCGGATGACCCATGAAAAATTCGGAACCCATTTTTTTAAAGAAGAGGGCGGGCTAGGAACCGAGCATGAAGTGATGCAACCGGGAAAGACCTATTTTATACATTTAATGCGTCCATCCATCATCGGTATCGCACTTAGCCATTTATCAATTTTAAAAGATGCTTATGACTCTGGATATCAAACAATTTGGGTGATGGAAGATGACATCGAGGTCATGCAAGACCCTAAATTGATTCCAAAATTCATCGATGAATTGGGTGATTTAGTCGGAAATCACTGGGATATTCTCTTCACTGATTGTGATTTTAGAAATTCTATGAAACAATATGTCAGCTGCAAGAGCTATGCTCCAAGACCCAATTATCAACCCAAGCACCCACAGAAGTTTGCTGTAAGAAAAATAATCAGCCAAAACCTTAGCCGCATAGGCGCCCGTTATGGATTTCATTCGATGATTATTCGTCGATCGGGCATCAAAAAAATATTAGATTTCTATAAAACGTATCACATATTTAGCGCGATTGATGTCGATTTTATTTTAGCAAAAGATCTTCGACTCTATTGCCTTAATGACGATGTAGTGTCTCAATTGACAGACGCTTTATCAGACAATTCATCTCCTAATTACTCAATGAAGCTATCCATCTCGAGTTTGTACAATTTTTGAACTCATCTTCGGAGAGAAGCTTTCTACAGCTAAATAAATTTCTCGGAAGGGGGAAAACAACCCCTTCCTGCGAAATTTATTACGCTGTAGTTTGCTTCTCTCTCGAATATTCGTTCAAAAATTGTACAAA
>JANWJE010000024.1 GCA_025451995.1 Parachlamydiaceae bacterium
AAGGCATTGTATTGAATTAATACTATGCCTTTTACGATCGCTCAACCGCGGGAGCTTTCGCGCAGCTCAAAAACCAAATTTTGAAATTGTTTCGGTATATTACGCTGTAGTTTACTTCACTCTTGAATATTCACCAAAAAAATTGTACAAAATAGAATTAAATCGAAGTAAATAGATTGTGTTATTTTTTTATTTAATTTATAATGATCAATTATATTTTATAACTTATCCTTTTATTATGACAATTTCCACTACTAATATATTTAATAATTTACCTACTGAAGTATTAGATATAATTCTTTCCTATACATATATAAATTCTCCATTGTTCTATGATGAAAATTACTATAGGATAAAAGTTGCTTGTAAATTTTTTTTTGATACTTTAACACATCAATTTCCATCTCCCGCTTCTGATTTCTTAGTTAAAAACTATAAATTTTTTAAAATTCTCGATAGCGAAGTGCCCTTTTACCATAGCGGAAGAAATATACCTACAGTTGTTTCTTTTCTTTTACAAGATACCTTAATCATCATGCATAGCCCTCATGTTACTTTTGGGGATTCTTTCCCTTTAATTTTGAAAAATATAAAGGGAGATGAGCATGAAATTAAGTTCTTGCTCAATGGAAAAGTAAACAAATGTGTGGTAGCAGATCTTTCCAATCCATTGTTGATTTTGGGAACTCTCGAGTATGGTATAAGAACATTATCATTAGAATATCTTAGAGAAAATGCAGCTTTCAATCAAAACGAGAAGCCAACTCCGGTTGATCTAAGCCAGCTTCCCCAAATCATTCTTTCTGACAATTCAAGTGCAATCATGTTGAACAATTCCAATCTTGATGTTCATTACCATCCAATACATCAACCGGTAATGCTTGTCATCGGCAGCACTCTTGCGATTGCTACCCAAAATAATATTCAACTACTTTCTCTTGTTACACCATCTTCCGATCTAATCATTCTAGATTTCAAAAATGCACATGATTTGCGAATAGGGGATATGGGATTAGTTGCAACTTCGGAAGACGCTTGTGCTTTATTTCACTATCAAAATCGCTCAAAAACATTCGTTTGTTCTTGTTTTGTGCAAAGGGAAGCAGACGAGCCTATTTTTAAGTTTGCAGAAAATATTGGTCACTCCCTTATTATTGGTTATAATGAGAGAAAGCTCGAACAAAGCGATGATAAATCGGGGGGTGCAGAAAAAAAATTCCATATCGGAAAAGTCTATGATGAGAAGACCAAGATGCTTTCTAAACTCATCACACCTTTTTTTACATCCGATTATTACAGTTTAGATCAGATTTTTAAAATAGATTCTTCTCATTTTATTACTTTTGCCCAATATGAAGTGAATTATTGGAAAATGGATTCAGGGGCATCCAAATTAATCGAAAAAATTGAATCAGGTTCTTTTGATCCAATGCCCCTTGGATATTCGATTAAAAAAATTGCAAGAATTGGTTCATCGATTCTTATCGCGAATTATCGTGGAGTTTATTTAGTTCCTATTACAAAATTGAGGACTAAAATGAGCACTAAAAAAAATGATATTAAAGATTTAACAGAACACTTGGTAGGTAAGGCAACTGGCGTTGGGGTACACAGGATCGCATCTGTTGATTTTTTTCCTCCTTATCTTGTCGTGGAGACCGATCCTTTGGATGCATTTAGGTCGTTTTATCCAGCACATTGTGTGCCTAAAAAACGAAAGGTTGAAGTTTTTAATTTAGCGAAAGGAGTCTAATTTAACCCAATATTTTTTGTGTCAAGTAAAGGCAGACTTGTTCATTTGGATGATATAACTCCACATGGTTTTCGATAAAATAAGCGGGCTTTAAAGCTTGTTTCCAAATTTTTTCTTGAGATAGTTGTTGATAAATGGCTTCCTTGTTTTTAAAAAAATCAAGCAGGCTCCCCTTTGCAATTTCAAGGTCTTTCGGTGTTAAAACATCGGAGGGGATGGAGGGGATATCTTCAATCTTAACCAGCAAATCCAAATCTTCTTTTAACAGGACCAAATAGCTCGAATAAATTGTATTAAAGTCGTAGTTTACAAGACTTTCTGCTTTTTTCTGAGCAATTTCTTTAAGCTTTCTCATCGCTAAAGGACCTTTAATTAAAAGGTTTGCTAACTCGAGAGGCTTTGTTTCAATGTCTACCGAAAGAATGCGGGTGAGGGGGTAGAAATCCCAAGATTCAAAAACAAAGACTCTCTCCTTGGGCACTTCTGTCGTATCTTCACACCCCCTTAGATTAATTCTTTGTAGAAGGGGGGAAATATTGAAGCCATCGATCTCATCTATTGTCCAAGTGCACAATTCCAAGAGTTGCGATTCAGAGATATACTTATAATTCTTGAAATAGTTAGGAAGATTTTTCAAAAAGTTATTGCTAACATTCAATAATTGTATTTGATGAAATGCATCGGGCAAAACTTCAATATGATTAAAAGAAACATTTAAGTCTCTGGATCGTAAAATTTCCGGTTTCCTGTAAAATGGCTTTAAAGAATTAGGAAAAGTCCTAAGGTGATTAAAAGAAAGGTCTAGATTAAATAGCGGCGGTAATGACTCTGGGAAAATAGTAAAATGGTTATGAGAAAGAGATAATCTTGTTAACGAGGAGAGCTTGCTAAAAGAGGGGGGTAATGTTTCAAGCCTATTTCCTGAAAGATCAAGATCGGTTAAATTCTGTATAAAGGAAGAGTGATTCCAAATATCTGGTAACTCTTCAATGGCGATATTTTCCAAAGAAAGCGTTCTTCCCGAGAAAATCCAATTTAAGGCTCCCATTTTATGTCTCAATTTCACAAATTCTCTACTGGAATAGCGATGTATTTTTAAATAGTTTTTGATTTTAGTCGCCGCTATCAGATGGTTTAAATCTTCTAAGGCCCATGTTTCAAGCGTTTTTTCTGCGAGGAGATCTATTTGAAGTTGTTCAAAAGAGAGATGGTCAGAAGAACACCCAAACGCCTGCTTGAATAAGGAGGCATTTTCTTTGCTGTTTTTAAGAATAGTAAATTCTTTTGCAGAGAGTTTTGCACGGGTTTCGGGATAATTTTTAAGATATTGTAAAGCTAGCGTTATTGAGTCGCTATCTTCTTTTTTTAAAGGAAATTGATTAGATGTAGACAAATAAATATTAGTAAAAAAAATTAAAATTTTATTCATAAAAACCTTTCAATTAACTAATAATGATTTGATTTTAATAATTTTTTTTATTTAAATCAATGTTTTATATAAAAATTATTGCAATAATCATTTTTTAAATGAAAGTTTTGATAATAGTTCGATGTTATTAACATATATTAATCAAAAAATTGCATTTTTATTAAATCTTAAAAATAAAATGATACAATTTATTTTTTAATATTTTAATAGAGATAATTATGCACTCAATGCTTGTAGCTTCTAACCATTCATGGACAAGAGCAGAGGTAAATGAAAGACTCATTAAATTGGGAGGAGACCATCAAGAGATTTTGCTATCTGCTTATCGGCAAAGATATTTAAACATATTTCCTCGCCTTTCCCTTTTTTATTGGATTGAAAAATATACACACTCTTTATCTGATTTGGCCGAAAGCGGTAGAGTAAAAGCTATACATCCTTGGACGACGTGCGGAAAAGTAGCAGATGCTTTGCTAGAACAAAATATTTTTCAGCAAAACTATTTGAACCACATAGGCTCTTTTGATGAGTTAAAGGAAAAGCTTAGAGTCCCCGATGAATGTGGTTTATTTATGGTTGGCATTGATGAGTTTGTATTCACATTAGAGGAAGGGGATGAGAGAGAAGACGCCCCTTTCATCTTTGATCAAGCCGATATGACAAAATATTTTCCTGGGCATGCATTCAGTATCATTAAAATCATTGAAGAAAATAAGCCTGTTTATCGGATTGCGCAAAGCTATGTTGATAAATATGGATTAGATAAATACGTGAAAGATTTTCCCAATTACTATACATCTTTTGAAGAACTTGAAGAAAATATTCTTCAACCGTTAAGCCTGATTTTAAGTCATCATGGCATTTGGGAGAAGCGTCAAGCAGAGGCCTATAAAAAGATTACAGGAATAAGTGGTAGAAAGTGGATTGGATACAGCAACAAAAACGCTGCAAATCCAAATTTTGAAATTAAATACACATCAAATACAAAGTCATGGTCAAAATTATCGCTTTATCATGCTATTGCTGATGTCAGCAATGTTGCGGGTCCTATTTTTCTTGCTGCTGGAATTTGTTTTTTAACAAAACAATTTTGCACATTTATAAAAAATAGCAGCTAGCTATACTCGTTCTACTTCAAACGTAGAAATTTTTACAAGGAGGCGGCCTTATTTTGCATCAAGCGTAGCTGGTGCCGAAGCAGCACAACTTGTGCGATGCAGGCAGATGCAAAAGAAGAGCTAAGCCGACGTAGTAAAATTTCTACGTTTGAAGTAGAACGAGTATATAGTCCTTCCAACTTTCAGTTGGAAGGACTATATACTCAAGGAAAATGCGGCAATGTATTCTTGTCATTTTTTAGATTGTTTATTATAATTTGATAATTAATTAAATGAATTCTATTTTTTTTAAAAAAACTCAATCGATTTATACTTGGACAAGAATTTTAAATACTCCTTTTTGGGCAATTTACACACTCCTTCCTTTTATACTTTGTAAAGATCTAAATGCGACCCCATGGCAAATTGCTTGCATTGTGAGTTTAAAGCCAATTGTTTCCCTTTTTTCTCTCTACTGGAGTGCTCAAATCAAGCGGCGTCAGGATCGATTGGTATCTAATATCATTTGGGCCGGTATTTTAGGGCATCTTCCCTTCTTATTAGTTCCTTGGATCCACCATCCCTGGTTTTTCGTTTTTTCATCGGCAATCTATATGCTATTCCATCGCGGGGTCAACCCCGCTTGGATGGAAGTTCTAAAAATCAATGTGCCGGAAATTTCAAGAAAAAAATTATTTGCCTATGGCTCTGCAGTTTATCATGTAGGGGGCGCTTTGCTTGCGATCTTGATCGGTTGGTTATTGGATGATTATGAAAAGGCGTGGATCTGGCTGTTTCCAATCACTGCGCTATTTTCTTTAACCGCTATTTATTTTCAAGCATCGCTTCCGATTCCTATAAATGAGAATACAACTGTAGAAAAAACACAATTTTCTTTAATAGGGCCATGGAAAGAGGCTTTGCAATTAATCAGGGATCGGCCCGACTTTGCCCGTTTTCAAATCGGATTTATGCTTGGGGGAGGGGGGTTGATGCTCTGGCAGCCGGCCTTGCCTCAATTTTTTTTCGATACTTTGCACTTAAATTATAAAGAATTAACCTTTGCCATGACTCTCTGCAAGACTTTAGGATATACCGCTGCATTGCCATTGTGGATGAAAATCATGAACCGATTGGATATCTTTTCATTCAGTGGCCTTGTCATTGCAATCGCTGCATTTTTTCCTATAGGATTATTAGCCGCTCAATTGAATCTTGTGTGGTTATATATTGCCTATTTGCTTTATGGCTTTATGCAGGCAGGAAGCGAATTGAGTTGGAATTTATCGGGTCCGATCTTTGCCAAACACGATGAGAGTTCGACCTATTCGGGAGTCAATGTGGTTTCTATTGGCTTAAGAGGATGCTTGGCTCCACCGCTCGGCAGTGCATTATGTCAGATAGTGAGCGCGACTGAAGTCTTGTTGATGGGAGGCGGCCTTTGCTTGTTGGCAGCTAGTAGCTTTTTTCCCGCCCGTTTGCGATCATCAGTTGTTGATGTTCAATAGACATCTTGCATAATTCATTCCCATGCCCTTGCCTATACTGCTTCCAGTTGAATATTGGAATTTTGGGCTAGCTTGAAAGCTCCCGGGGTTGAGAGATCGCAAGAGGCATAGTATTAAATATCAATACAATGCCTCTTGCG
>JANWJE010000025.1 GCA_025451995.1 Parachlamydiaceae bacterium
GATTTGAGCAAAGCTCAAAGCTGGAAAATTTCTCGATTGCGTGTGTTGGTGCCCTTTTAAAAAAGCAGCAAGCGTAATCATTGAGTATATTTAATGCTTTTTTCAAAGGGCACCAACACACGCAATCGATAGCGTTTTGTCTTTTAATCAATCATTATATCATTATATCGTTTCCATCGTTTATTCTTGGTCGATTTCTGGACAAAGGCAAGATTAAGATCATGATTAAGATTAAGAGGGTATACAAGGTGGTTGCTTAAGGTCTCACCTTACGCACTTAAAGTTAATTATTTTTTTCCTTTCATGCGCAATGATGCCTCGACAGGGGGTGACAAACTTCCATCAGTCCCTACGGCGATGACAAAGATTTTTTTAATGCGCTCGCGCTTGCTTTGATGAATTTTTAAACGAAACTTACCTGGACCCTCATTTGGAATAATGGCACTTAAATCCCTAAGATTTTCATCGAGATAAATTTTGAAAGTTCCAGGAGCTGGTAGATTTGGTGGGGCGAGCCATTCAACAATCACCGATTCAATCGAGCCTCCCTCTTTTTTTTTCACTTTTTTTGAATGCAGAATGACATCTATCGGCGCGGCTGGGGTAAGACCGCTTGTAATATTCAATGTTAATTTTAGCACTTTACCACAGTACTCGCACCCTCCTTTTTGGTTTGTACAGAGATAGCTCAATCGAGGGATATCCACTTGATAGGCTCCCGAAACATTGGGTTGACCGGCGATTTTAAGGCTTTTTCCATCGAATACAAATTGCATCCCTGAGGGCAATTGAGAGGGATTCAGTAGGGTTGTTGGAATGACGCACGAAGAGGGAAGATCGATTGTGGCTGCTTGATTGATAGGAAGTGAAATGATTTGATTGCTCCCTAGTTGAGCCGGCGCATTTGCAACGATCTCCACTTCGCAACAATCTGCATAGCATATAGAGTGGATGGCTACACTTAAAGTAAGGATTAAGAGGAATGCTTTCATGTTTTTCTCCATTTTTCCTATTTTTTTTGAATCATGCCAAAATGATTGCTTGATAAAAAGGAAAAATTAGCATTATTAATAATATATGCATAGATTCAGATTAATCTTTTATATTCTGTTTTGCGCTCTTACATCCCCACTCGTCGCTGACTGCAGAATCCTCGATTTCGATACCGCAATCAAACGCACGCTTGAACAATCTTTGATTTTAAAACAAAAACAAAGCGACATTTTAAGCAAAAAAGGTGGCGTCAAACAAGCATCTCTTTACCCAAATCCCGCGCTTGCTTATGACTTAGAAACCTCTCAACATGGCTGGAAAGAGCGGCAAGATATCTACGCCATCAACCAACTTGTCGAAACCGGAGGAAAACGAGAACAAAGGATACAAGCAGCAAAATATCAGTATTTTGCCGCTATGGAGGAATATGAAACGACAAAAGTTACCCAGCTTAACCTTCTCAGTAAGGCTTTTATTCGCGTTGCGAGGGCGCAGGAATTGGCAGATTTAGCACGGAAACATCAAAAAAATTCCGAGGAATCCTATAAGCTGATCCATGCTAAATTGGAAGCCGGTAAGGGGTCGATTTTTCAAAAAAACAAAGCGATGGTTGCACAATCACTCGCAGAGCTCAATTTGAAAAAAGCCATCGCAGAATTTAAAGCTGCAAAAAATGCTTTAGCATTGATCTGGTCCAGCTCTTGCCCCGATTTTGAGAGGGTCGCCTATCCCTTTTTTGAAATGGAAGAACCTTTACCTCTCGGCTATTCTTCAAATCTCAATGAACAACCTGAACTAATACAGTCGTTCTATAAGTCTCTTGCAGCTTATCATAATTTTCATTTGGAAAAGGCGGCAAAAATTCCAGATGTCACGATCACTTTGGGTTACGGATATGATGAGGGAAATAAAGGAATCGTCGCAGGAGTCATGGTCCCTCTTCCTATTTGGAATCGCAATCAGGGAAATATTCAACGGGCTCTGTCTGAGATGCAAAAAACCGAGGACGAGGGAAAACAACTCAAACTTTTTTTAGAATCAAAACTTTCAAATGCAATGATTGAATTAAGAAGAGCTATTGAAGAAGCGGATGAACTGAAGAGATTAAGCCTGCAAGCATCCAACCAATCGCTATCGCTTGCGCAAGAGGGATATCGGGAAGGGAAGTTAGAATATTGGGAAGTGCTCAGCGCTCAGCAAACAGTTCTTGAAATTCAGGAAAAATATATCGAAGCCCTCGCCCATTTTCATAATAAAAAAGTGGAAATTTACTATTTAACTAGCGAAACACCATGAAAAAACGAATCGTTTTCTTTTGCAGCCTATTCTTATTTATTTTTACAGGTTATTTCTTCTTTAATGGCGAAAAAATAACGTTATTAAGCGATGTTTTTTTAAGAGAGCCAAGAAATGCTGAAAACTATACGGAAGAGGAGAAAAAAGAAGAAGTACCTAATGACGGAACAATCTCATTATCCGATGAGCAAATGAAACATTTGGGAATTCATCTCGAAAGTGCAAAGGAAGGAGACATTTTAAATACATTGTCCACACGGGCAAAAGTGACAATCGATCCAGATGCCTACGCCCATGTTCTGCCAAAACTATCCGGTATTGCAAAAGAGATAAGAAAAAAAGTGGGTGACACTGTTCGCGCCGGTGAATTACTCACAATTTTAGAATCGCAAGAGATGGCAGATTTAAAATCAAATTATTTAACAGCCTTGAGTAGAAATCAATTAGCACATTCCACGTTGGAAAGGGAAAGTTCCCTCTATAAAAAAGGGATTTCATCAGGTGAAGAATTTTTAAGGGCAAAAAACAATGAGGAAGAGGCTAAAATACAAGTCGATCTTTATAAGGGTAAACTTTTATCCCTTGGCCTGTCGCATGGTGATTTTAGCGATTTCATTTTAAACGAATCAGTTAACCTCAGGGATTATCCCATCTATGCTCCTATCGATGGGACAATCTTGATGCGCCATCTCACACAGGGTGAAATGGTCGAAACAGGAACTTTGCTATTTGAAATTGCCAATTTCAAACATCTTTTTGTAGAAATGGCAATCTATCCAAGTGAGCTTTCACAGCTGAAGATCGGTCAGCAATTAGAAGTAAAGATGAAGGATGGAGGTCTTGCCGAAGAGGCGCATCTTATCTATATTAGCCCTTTGATTGAAGATCACACCATTGCTGCCAAAGCAATTGCCTTACTCGATAATCGGGAAGGGAAATGGCGATCTGGATCCATAGTGACTGTCTCAATTGTCACTGATCAGATCAAGTGCCCTGTCACTGTTTGCAACGAAGCCATACAAAAAATAGATGGAAAAAATTGCATCTTTATTCAAACAGAAAAAGGTTTCGAAAAAAGAGAATTAACGGTTGGAAAATGCGATGCCGGGTCAACGGAAGTCATTTCCGGTTTAAAACCCGGTGAAAGATATGTTTCTGATGGCTCTTTTTTGTTAAAAGCAGAATTAAACAAGGCTTTAGCAGAAGATGATGATTAAAAAAATTCTAAAATATTCGATTGCTCATCCATTCAAAATTTTAGTTTTTACATTGATTACAGCGATCTATGGAGGCTATTCTTTTTATCAATTGCCTATTGATGCAGTCCCTGATATTACCAACAACCAAGTTCAAATCAATACCCTTTTGGCCGGCTTTTCTCCGGAACAAATGGAAAAGCAAATCACCTATGTCATTGAAACGACTTTAGCCGGTATCCCCGGGCTTCAAATGACCCGTTCTCTTTCGCGAAATAGTTTCTCTCAAGTAACCGCAATTTTTGACGACAATGTCGACATCTATTTTGCCCGCCAACAAATTAACGAAAAACTCAATGAAGCCAAAAATCATCTTCCCGAAGGGGCAGAACCCTCCATGGGGCCAATTTCGACTGGCCTTGGCGAAATCTACATGTGGTCGGTTGCGTTCCAACATCCCGAAGGATTGAATGTTCACTTTAACCTAAAAACGGCAGTTCAAGATGCTAAAGCGATGCAAGATTTTGATTCAGAATCGCTTTTGATGGGGGCTGAACATTCCCAAAAGGTGAAGGCAGCCCCCATCAAAAGCGATTATGAATCAAAAGATGACGTCGATTTAGCGTCTTCAACTGCCGTTTTTAGGTTTAACCCAGGAAAACCCGGCTGGCAAGAAAAAGGGATATACCTTACACCCGAAGGGACCCTTTTAACAAATGAAATTGAAAAAGCTTCTTATCTGCGGATCGTTCAAGATTGGATGATCAAACCCCAGCTGAAAAGTATCCAAGGATTAGCCGGTGTCGATTCAATTGGCGGATATTTACGACAATATCATGTTGAACCTGAATTAGAAAAAATGATCGCTTTCAATTTAACCTTTCACGACATCATCCATGCACTGAATGAAAATAATATCAGCATAGGACCCGGTTATATAGAGAAAGGAGGGGAATCCTTATTGATTAAATCGGATGAGCGTTTAAATTCCCTTGAGTCGATTGAATCGATCATCATCGCAAATCGAGGAAGGCGCTCAATCTACCTCCGAGATATCGCACAGGTGAAGATCGGCAAAGAGATGAGGAGCGGCAGCGCCACCGAAAATGGACAAGAGGCGGTCATTGGAACCGCACTGATGTTGATTGGTGCAAACAGCCGTATCGTCTCTGAGGCAGTCGATGCCAAAATTCAAGAAATCAATCAAAATTTACCCCCCGATATTATTGCTAAAAGCGTTCTCAATCGCACAAAGCTCGTCAATGCTACACTTCATACTGTAAAAAAGAATCTCAGTGAAGGTGCCATTCTTGTCATCCTCATCCTATTTGCTTTTTTAGGTCATTTTCGAGCTGCCTTAATCACAGCTCTTGTTATCCCATTATCGATGTTGCTGACTGCCATTGGGATGGTCCATACCAAAATTAGCGGGAACCTGATGAGCTTGGGAGCCATTGATTTTGGTCTCATAGTCGATGGGGCCATCATTATCACAGAAAATTGCTTAAAAAATTTAGCTAAAAAACAGCATGAAACCGGCCGATTACTGACTTTCAAAGAAAGATGCAAAACTGTGTTTTATGCCAGTAAAGAAATGATTCAACCGTCGGTCTATGGCCAAGCGATCATTATCACCGTCTATTTCCCTATTTTAATGCTATCGGGCGTCGAGGGAAAAATGTTTCATCCCATGGCCATGACAGTCATTTTCGCCCTAATTTCTGCCTTTATTCTTTCATTAACATTTATTCCTGCAATGATTGCTCTTTGTGTCAGGGGACCGTTAACTGAAAAAGAAAATTGGCTAGTGTCGAAATTAAAGTCCCCTTATGAACATCTATTCAAAAAATCTTTGAAATTTCCTTGGATTGTTACAAGCTTAACGGTCTTAATCGTCTCTCTCTCTTTTGCATTATTCATGCACTTAGGAGAAGAATTTATCCCAACGTTAGACGAAAGAGACATTGCCATGCATGCGATGCGCATTCCGAGCACCTCCCTCACACAGTCGACCGACATGCAAAAAAAGATCGAAAAACAACTGATTCAATTACCGGAAGTCGCCTATGTGTTTTCAAAAACAGGCACCGCTGAAGTAGCATCAGATCCCATGCCCCCTAATGTGTCCGATACATTTATTATTTTAAATGAAAGAGACCTCTGGCCTGATCCTCAATTACCTAAAACAGACCTGATTGAAAAAATAAAAACACAATTATCTTCCTTAGTCGGAAATAATTATGAATTTACGCAACCGATTGAAATGCGTTTTAATGAACTCATTTCGGGAGTCAGAAGTGATTTAGCCATAAAACTCTATGGCGACAACTATGACATCTTAATTAAAAAGGGGGAGGAAATCGCCAAAGTCCTCTCTTCCCTTCCGGGGTCTGCCGATGTCAAAGTCGAACAGGTCAGCGGACTTCCGGTGTTAGACATCTCCATTGACCGAGAAAAAGCCAGCCTTTTCGAATTAAATGTGTCAAATGTCTTGGAACTCCTCTCAGCTGCAATGGGTGGGGGGAAAGCCGGACAAATGTTTGAAGGGGATCGCAGATTCGACATCCTGGTAAAGCTATCGGATGACATTCGCCAAGACATTGACGCCCTCAGAAGACTCCCCATTCCACATCCCGATGAGAAAAGTGCACACCCCGTTTTGCTTGGGGAAATAGCAAATCTCGACATCACAGACGGTTTAAATGAAATCAGCAGAGAAAATAGCAAACGATTCATTTCCATTGAATCGAATGTGAGGGGAAAAGATTTAGGTTCATTTGTTGATGATGCGAAAAATCAAATCAGCGGCCGCATTGCCATCCCAAGCGGCTATTGGCTTTCCTGGGGAGGTCAATTTGAAAATTTAATTTCTGCCAGAAATCGATTAACTCTTGCCATCCCCTTATGTTTTGCGATAATTTTCTTCTTTCTTTATACAGCGTTTCATTCTCTAAAATCTGCCTGTCTTGTTTTTTCAGGAGTTCCATTGGCATTAACTGGTGGAATCATTTCCTTATGGTTAAGAGACATGCCATTTTCGATCACTGCAGCCGTCGGTTTCATCGCCCTTTCCGGGATTGCTGTTTTGAATGGGTTAGTATTAGTCTCTTCAATCAATCAATTAGAAAAGAAAGGAAAAGACCCATTTACAGCCGTGTTAGAAGGAACATTAAACCGTTTTCGGCCCGTCCTGATGACTGCCCTTGTTGCATCGCTTGGCTTTATTCCAATGGCATTGTCAACAGGGACCGGGGCGGAAGTGCAAAAGCCATTGGCGACCGTTGTCATCGGGGGTTTAATCACCTCCACATTTCTGACCCTCTTCGTTCTCCCTTCATTATATTTAATCTCACCTTACGCACTTATAGCGGCATTTGGACCGAAGCGAAAGCTCCCGCGAACGAATGATTGAAAAGGGGGCCACATTGAGTGAACTATTGCCCCCTTTTCAATCATTCGTTCCCAGGGCTTTGGCCTTAGCTTTACCCATTTTTTTAAATTTTTAATTTTTCGCAATGAGAACACCTTCCATAAGAGTTAAAAAACGACTCATTCCCCACCATAAAGTTAGTAAACCCGGCATCCCATCATTTTTTCTATTCTGATGGCCACCTAATCTACCTATTGCTAAAGCTACACATCTTACCGTTTTTATTTCTCTTTTTAAGTACTTTCTCAGCACC
>JANWJE010000026.1 GCA_025451995.1 Parachlamydiaceae bacterium
AGCCGGTGCCGAAGCAGCACAACTTGAATAAGTTGTGCGATGCAGGCAGATGCAAAAGCAGAGCCAAGCCGACGCAGTAAAATTTCTACGTTTGAAGTAGAACGAGTATATACTCCGTCCAGTTGAAAGCTGGAAAATTTGACAAGGAGGCGGCCTGATTTTGCATCAGGCAAAGCCGGTGCCGAAGCAGCACAACTTAAATAAGTTGTGCGATGCAGGCAGATGCAAAAGCAGAGCCAAGCCGACGCAGTAAAATTTCCAGGTTTCAACTGGACGGAGTATATACTACTTAATTCTTTTTCGGTGCATATTTTCCACACTTGCCACGTAATTGCAGCGCAGGCCGCACTCCGACCTGTGAGATTTTAGGAACAAAACGATACATAAAGCGGACAGTAAAACTGCACCGATATTCCACTCGGTGAAGATAGTATCCTGATGGACATATCGATGATTGAACTGCGGTAATGGAGCCGCCGGTGGTTGGCACTGATCGAAGAGCGATGAATCAAAAGTAGAAATATAAAATTCTCTCAGGTAAAGCGAAAAATCGACCGGGCTCAATAACTTATAGTGTTCCCGGAGTGTGTCACTATTTGAATCCACGGAAGATTTAATATCGACGGGCACTTGTGGCAGTGTGTCGACCGAGCCAAACACCTCAAGAGCAATTTTAGCATCGCTCTTTACTGCAGCTTCATGCAAAATTTCAACAAAACTTTTAAGCGCCAAACATGCTGTGTAATCTCCATCCCAACTAGCAGGTAAAAAGCGAGCAGGCGCTCTCTCTTGATTGCACCAGACGGTTGGCCTCTTGTCTGATATTTCGTTGATGCCAATTTGGTATAGGCCATGAACAGACGGCGCAAAGTTTAGACTTGTTACACGTAGCACGGCATTTTTTAATCCCAAACGAATTGCTATATTCATGGCGATAAAATTTTGCGCCATGCCGCCGCTGCCAAAATCGTGTATGACGACCGGCTCGCCGCGAGGTTCTTTGCGCCGCTCAATACAAAATGCTGCTATTGCGATGTCAGCCGCCGCTTGTCCGCGCTGGCGCACCGTACATGCTAAACAAGAACAAAAATACATGTGCGTTTCGGGCAACATTGCTTGAAAGGAAAATGGTGGCTGAGAAAAAAAGCTTAAGCTGTTGGAAAAAGCGTGCGTAGCCAAGGTGCTTATATTTCTACGGAGTGACTCCAAATGCTCCGGATATTGAACTTCCGGGGCCTGCTGATCCTTCATGAAAAGAAAAATCCTCAGTCCTACGATCATTGCGGCCATGCTACTGATAGCGATAGCGCATCTAGACACTAATTTAAATTCGGACACGAGGTTTAATTTTGGGATAGAAGCTTTAAAACTTTGGCTTTCTATATCAAAATTATCCGTTAAATCGCCTTTATTTTCGAGCACATCAGGGGTATTGCCAGGGTATCCGATGGTGGAGACATCTCGCAAATTAACTATCTGATGGGGATGGAGGCTATGAAGCATGGTGAAATCCTATGTTGCTGATTGAACCTGTCTGATAAGATGCCTAAGGCTATTTTGCTCGCCATCTAATCCAGCTTGGATTATTTAAATAAAAATTAGTTTTCTTATTTCTTTATTATTATGCACTTATTTGAATAATTCGTAACCTGTAATTTAATTATTATTGCTTGTCGCTACCACTACAACTGAAAATATAAATAAAAAGCGATCAAACCTGCTTTCTTTTTCATTAGGCTTCTTTCGAAACACACTTTGCTTGACGTGATCATTTCAACCTTTACAAATAAACACTAATTCCTTACCTTAAGTAAGGATTCATATCTTTTATTATTGGGTTTATAACATGCAACTCAGGCAAGCAACAATTACCAGCAAGGGACAGGTGACTATCCCCAAAGATATTCGAAATTTTTTAAAAATCGAGCCGGGCGATCAAATTGATTTCATTGTTAGCGATAATGGACAGGTTCTTATCTCCCCACGCACCTGTGATATCCGCTCTTTGAAAGGAATTTTTTATAAAAAAACTAGGAAGGCTGCAACATTAGAGGATATGGAAAAAGCCATCAAAAAAGGAGCGAGTGAGGCGATGTCATGATAGGGCTAGATACAAATGTCATTGTCCGCTACCTTATGCAAGATGATAAAAAACAATTTACTCGTGCAGAATATGTGATTGAATCGGCTATTAAAGAAAAAACAATGCTCCATATTGCTCTCGTTGTTCTTTGCGAAGTGGTATGGGTATTAAATTATCATTATGGCATTAGCAGAGATAATATCATACACTTCCTAGAGATGTTACTGCACACCGAACAAATTGAAGTCCAAGATCGACAATTAGCGATAAGAGCCTTTCAGGAATACCAAAACTCGCAAGCAGATTTTGCCGATTGCCTTATCGGCCTTACTAACCAAGCTCTCGGTTGTCTTAAAACCTATACATTCGATAAAAAAGCTGCCAAACTTGATTTTTTTACCTACCTTCTCTAAATAAACACACATTTTATTTAAAAATTGCAACAATTTAGTATGTTTGTTATAATAACAAATAGTATGTTTGTTGTGATAATCTTTTATTATTAACAATATATTGGTGTTTAATATGTTTATCCCTGGTGATAGAGAATGGCGAGTCGATCGTTCCAATGAATTGCCACAAGGAAACTCTTTAAAGCCAATTCACCATCTCGTCAATGAATTAAGCTCTCAAATTCATATCCCAAAAAAGGATGTTTCTTATCCCCCCTTAACTGTCATTGGGCTTTCGAAGTGGGTAGAAAAAATATGTATTGCGGCTATTCAAACGATTTTTCCACCTGTTCAAAAACCTGAAATGAAGGTGCTTCAAGAATATTTTAGGAACCATGAAATAAAAAAAGAGATAAACTACATAAGAAAACATCCAAATCCTCAATTGGCGGTGCAAACTGCTGAGAAATTAAATGATCAGATCGAGAGCGAGCCGGGACATCCAAAAATTTATCCCTTTGTCAGAGAACCCCTTGAGAATATGAAAAAAAAGAAAAATCAAGAATTGAACGATCCATTAGAAAAAGGGGCCAATTTTATCTCTTATGAGAGATTTCGCAATGCTTTAAGAAATTCTTTTTCTCAAACTCTCACTACTATCCTCTCTTCCCAAAAAAATAGTTATATTGTGGTTGATGATGAAGAAGGAAGAAGTACTAATTGGACAGTTTCTCATATTCTAGACATTATGAGCATTCACCCCCCTCATGCCATTATAAAAAGAGCAGAGATTTCAAATTATTTAAAAAAACACCCTGAAATTCAACATCTAGTGATGATGGATGACGCTGCTTATTCAGGTCGTCAAGTGGGTTCCTATATACGAGATTTTGGGAATGAGTTAAAAAACCAACAGAATTCGCTTTCTTCAACCCCCAACCCTCTCAACCTTCATATTTGTATTCCGTATCTAAGCAAATATGCTAGGGAGAACATTCAAAAAGAAAGCAACAAAGTAGGCCTAATTTCCTCTTTTTCACCCTCAGGGACCCTCCTCTCTTTTGATGAGAAAGTGCATCTTGGTTATTTTTCCCAAAAAAAAATGATTCGACCAGACATTAAAACACTCTTAGCTATGCCCGCTCCTCAACCAATAGATCCCGAAGATTTACAATCCTCCACATGGTGTGAAGATTTTGAAGCGGTTAGAAAAAATATCTTCTCAAAAAATGATGTTCTTCAGCGACACGAACTTGGAACGCTGATAGAAGAATTAAGAAATATTTCTCAAAAAATACAAGATGGAAAAAAAATCTTGAATGATTTGTATTCCATAAAACAAGGGGTACAAAGATGGGGAACAACCCCTGAGCTCATCAAAAAAATCAAAAAAGAATGTCTTATAAGGGCTGGTTTTTCCGGTGATGTTAACTTTTGGCATAGTTTAATGGCACACTATCATATGTTTTCCTTCTTAAGCCATAAAAAAGCGGATAGATTTTCAACTATTTTTGATGAATATTTATTAAATGCCCTGCAGCCTTTTGATGGTCAAGAAGAGGCAATAGAACCTTATAAAATGTCCGAAGAAAAAAATGAAAAAAGAAAAACCCAAATTGAGCGATTGCAAAAAAAATTTCCAACCATTGTTTCAGAATGGAAAGAATGCTCAAATCTACCGATCGACATTGTTCAATCTAATCGAGGAATTTTTCTTTTAGGAGATAACTATCAAGGGGAAGCTGTTTCAAAAAGCTCATCAATCACAATTACCTCTCAAGGGACAACAATTCCCTTTGGAGGATCGAATGGGGCGTTCCAATTTAAAATTGAAGAAATGATTCCATTTTCAATAAATGATAGAGGAAATATCAGTCAGTTTATTTATGAAAATGGAAGAATACGTAAAATTTAATCGATTATGAATTTTCTTCTCTAGCACATGCAATTGCAGTTGGCTCCCTTCTTTTTCCTATAGTAGAAGCATGAACGCGTGACGCTATGTTAGCAAGGCGGCAAACAGGCGTTGCAACTCCTCCGGCGATGGATATAGCTCCACTAGAAAGGAGCCAGATTGAAAGTTCCAGATCATCACTCCCACTCCATGGAAGTTCACAAATAGATACAAGTAGACCTACCGTACCAAATAATAAAGTCCCTGTCCCGCCAAGTATAAGACGGGGGCAATCGGCAACCAACGTGATGGTATCCTTAGCAAATTCCAATCTAGGATGATTTTTGTATGCCCCATCCAAGCTTCCATAAGCCTTGAAATACTTATTTCGAAGAGCAAAATTTTTATAATCGTCCGGAGTGCAAAAACCAAGGCATAATTTGGGATCCTTATCTTCCTCCTTTGTGTAAGAGGGAAGATCCTCATATTCTGCATGTGGCTGAATGTATTCTGCTTGTGCCTGAATGTATTCTGCTTGTACCACTGTGTGATTTGATTGTATTTGATTCATAATTATAACCATTATTTATGTATTTAATTGATTATTTTACATATTAATCTTTTAATTTTCCTTAAAAATTTAGAATAAATTTATTTATACATAACAAAATTCAGGCTCATCGCGCAAACGAGTACCTAACCGTATCGTTACTATCGTTTCCATCGCTTATTCTGGGTCGATTACTGGATAAAGGCAAAATGTTCAATCACGAAAGGTATAACCGACATTCGATTTCCTGTATGGCAATAATGCGATTATATCTATAATCTATATTTATGACTAAACCCGATGACAGGATAACAGCGGATCAACGCTATATGAAACTGCTGAAGGAAATCATGTGTAAGGAAATTCCTGGGAATTATGCAATTTTTCTTTTTGGCAGCCGAGCGCGGAAAGAACAAAAAAACAGCCCAGATGCTGATGTAGGTATATTGGGACGGCAACCATTCCCAATGACCTTAAAAAATAATATTATTTCCAAAATTGAAGAATCTATTATTCCCTTTAAAGTGGACATTATTGATTTTTATCAATCAGACTCTGAATTCAAACAAGAAGCACTGCGAGATATAGAGATATGGCGCTCTCAGCCCGATATCAAGCTAGATTAAAAAAATTAAAACCAGCCGTTAAAGATTTGGAGCTGGCACTAGAAGAAGATCTATCCAAATTTTCTTCAAGACAGCAAGATCTTTTTAGGAATGGCCAGGTGCAAAAATTTGAATTCAGTATCGAATTGTTATGGAAAACAGTAAAAGCTTATCTTTTTGAAAAAAAAGGAATTGATGAAATCGCTCCTAAATCAATTATCAAAGCCTTTTATCAATCAGAAAATCTTGCATCGAATGATTATGAAAAATTGCTTTCAATGATCGACGATCGAAATCTATTAAGTCATGTCTATAGCGAAAAAGATTTTCTTGAAATTTATAGTCATTTAGTCGATCACGTTAAAACCATTCGACATGTTGTCAATTTAATTGACCTATAAAAAGTGAATTTTTGTAACCGTTCACGGGGTCTAGCAGGCTTCAAACGTGATTTTGAGGGCATCTGGAAAATCAAAAATGCTCGCAAATAGCTATTTTTGGCTATTCGCTGCGCTTTTTGATCTCCATCTGCACCTCATAATCAACGTTTTAAGCTTTGCTAGACCCCGTGAACGGTTACGAATTTTTTAAAATTATTAGGAGGAATCAAAGAGAAATTAAGTGTGAAGTCCCCACTTAAATTTGCTGAAGCCTGTCCCTTTGACAAAACATGGGCACCCACTTCTAATGAAGCGGCTGTCTGGAACAAGCTTTCCGCTTTATTCCCAACCGTAGACTTGGAAACGATGGAATATCGCTCAAATTGGGCACAATCTACATTGAGCAACTTGGAAAAATTTGCAGGAAAAAAAGCCAAGCTAAAGGATAATGCCTCCACTCAAGAAATGATGTCCATTCTGACTGGCCTTCGATTTCCTGTATGGCAATAATGCGATGACATGATGTCTATTAATGATTTCTTCACTATTTCGATTTCTTTCGCATTTTCGTTCAGTAATTGTTGATGGAGAGGATATAATGCCGCTACTTCTTTATCGCTATCTATCAGGGGTTTCATCGCATCAGTGATCACTTGAAATTCCTCTTGAATGTGAGATAAAAAATCGCGTTTAAATTTTAAGTAATTCTCTTTTGTTTCTAGATGATCTTTAATGGCTTCAGTGAGGCATTGAAACGAACAGATGCCATTAATTTGAATTCTTTTTGGCTTGCCCGCATCTCCTATTCCAAAGTTGTCAACCAGAATTGTATTCGTTTCTTCTTGTGCCTTTATAGAAGCAAAATTATTCATCATGTTTTGGATGGATTCTTTTTTCTCTCGCCAATTAATTTCAGCAAAACTTATTGAAATCGGAAAAAACAAAGATCGATCATACCCCTTATGCCTGTCATTAAAATTATGTATAAAAGTATCGCACCCTAAAGAAGCCCTTTTTTTAGCGAGTTCAATCGAACTTCCGCCATTTGTATTGTAATAGATTGGCCTAATATTTCCATTTTCCAATTTTTCAAATACTAATAAAGTCGCATGCGAGATTCCCTCTTTAGCGTAATTTGTTCTAATGGGAATAAAAAGATTTTGGCCTGGCTTCATCTGGTCTAACTCGTCAAATAAAGCCTCTTGCCCCATTTCATTTTGTAATTTTCTCTCATGCATATGAAGCGAAATAAAGAGACTGCGATCTATATCGCTTTTCAGTTTTTCTAACCCTTGAACATATTCAGGAGAATGATCCATTTTATCACTTTTGAATAGGTGTTCTAAAAAGAAAGAAAAATAAAAGAGCTGAAGCGTTGTATCCCCCCCTAGACAGGTTGTTTTTAAATTATATGCATCCATTTTTTCTGATTGAAAACGAAACAATTTCTTTTTTTGACCAATGGAAAACCCAAAAATTGCCTTGCGCATATATATAATATACTCACTATTACCGTCTTCAAAATTGAATCCTAATTTCTCAGTAATGGAATTTATTTTATTTGCAGTTTCCAGTTCAGTTTCCAGTTTAGCCGAAAGAGGTGAAGCGATTTTTGCCTTTAATGAGGGAATGTTAATTTGAAATTTTCTCTGTTTTAAAATTTCTTTCTTTCTTAAATTTAAGAACGAAATCTCATCCTCTATTTTTTCAAATCTTGCGGTTTCTTCTGCTTTTTCGGCCGGTGATTGTTCAAAAACTTTGTCAAAATCCTCTTCAAAATTTTTGATGTCACTAAATTTTTTCATCATTTTATCAAGCTTTTCGGGAGGTAAGGTGAACAGATTCTTTTGAAGCACCTCAATTTTTTTATTATTCATTTGCTCTTCAACAAGCAGAATAGCCCTATTGAGTTTCTCCATCGCATTATTTTTTGCGATTGAATATCCAAAAAATTGAATGGCAAAATTTTGGATTTGTCCAATGAATATTTCAAACCGAGATTCTTTTTTTACAGGCGCTTTCTCAATTCTTTTCTTAAGATTTTCGATGCCATTTTTAATTTTAGAGAGTTTTTCGGAATTCAATTTTTTGAATACCGATTCTGCAATATCGGATGTGACGAAATTGTCGATACAATCAACCAATTCTTTTTTGCTTAAATTTTTTTGTTTCTTTGCCCCTAAACCTGAAATCGTTGTAAAATTTCCTTTCCAATCCATGGTGACATACATTTTACTTTTATCTTCAAAAGAAAACTCTCCCTCTTCATTTTCTATGATTTCTTGTTCTGCTAACTTTTCCAAAGAAGTAAAAAGAGATTCATAACCTTTTTGTGTATTATTTAAATTAAAAAACATATTAACAGTTAACCATTTAAATATTGTTTAAATAATAATTGTACTAAATTTTTAAATTTATTCAAATAAAAACAATAACTCACCTTGAATCACACAACAAAGCATTGCATAGAGATTAAAATAATTATTGATAAAAAAATAAATAACACTTTATAATAAAGCTTTATTAATAATAAACAACTGGATTTTTATGTTATCAAATCTTTTCTCCTATTTTTATTCTGAACCTCCCATGATTGAAAAAATGGCAGTTTATTCTACATATAAATCACAAGTTCTTAATAATAAACTAATAGAAATCGAAAATTTCATCACTAATCATCAAACAGATCTTGATTTTGCTAATCCTGATACAGCTGACTATTTAAAACAAATTATTAATCATATTGAACAAAACATAAATGATCCTTTCATTGGCGAAAAAATGCAACTTCGGCAATCTCTTGGTAACATTCAGAAAATAGCTCGTGAAAGGTTTGAAATGTTTGAAAGTCCTGATATCATAGTAGCAGCAGAACTATCCCCAGAAGTTGTAGAAGCAGAGCCAGCCCCACCAGATGCATTTGTAGAAGCCACTCCAGAAGTTCCATTGCTAGCTGAGGTAAGGTATTTTCACCAATTAAAAGCCGGAGAAATTTCTTATGCTCAATTTGAAAGCAAAGTCATAAAATGGGAAAATTTAATTATTTTTCAAACGGAAATTAGATCTTTAGCGAATCTTTATTACAAAACATCCAATCTTGGTCTTGGAGATGTGTATAGTAATTTGGAAGAACAAAATTTTTTTAATCCTCCATTTACAATTACAGAACTGATTGATAATAAAATGCTAAAATTAGATCAAATAAATTCTTATTCTGATCTAATAGATAAAAATACTAATTCTAAAGTTCGCTGGGAAGATATTAAAAAAATTCTTTCTTCTAACCCCAATAAATATGCTAATCAAATAAATAAACTTAAAGAATGTTTTTTAAATTCGAATTATGTGACCATGAGCAAATATGCTAAGGAAGCTCCTTTTTTGGGTATTCATGATCTCTCAGAAAAACTATCACAAAAATTTCAATCGGATTTAAGAAGTTTAAAGTACAAAAATAGTACTTTTGCAGATATTAGAAGAGAACTTGGCAACGATGTCTTTGAAAAAGGACTGCTCAAGAATGATGATCCTATTGTTCAATTGGCAGCCTTTAATACCTTAGCATTAAATCATAATGCTAGCTCTATGTTAAGTTATGTTCCAAATGAAGTTTCTGAATTGGTAAAAGAAACAAAACGCCAGATCGATGAAATAGAAAATGAACACAACAATAATATAGCTGCTTTAGATGCAAAAAAAGAAGCAGATACACATCCATTTTTCTTTTCTTCGGGCTATTTATATGACGTCTACAGAAGAGAACGAGAACAAAAAATCTCTACTGTCGCGGATCATTATCAACAACAAATGACTTTGCTTCGAAATAAACTCTTCTATTAACGCGTTTCTATTAGCTTAATGCGTAAGGGCATGGGAAAGGAATGATGCAAGAGGCTTTATTAGACCTCTTTCGAAACTCGTAAAATCGGGCTAGACCGGGCTAGAAAAGAAGCGGATGATTTCTTGTTGAAGAGGTTGAACCTCTTTTTCTTTGGAACAATATTCTAATCTGGTGCGATCTTGAGCGTCTCTTTTTTTATTGATGTCTTTGTCCAATTCATAACACTGAATGAGCGGGTTGGACAGATTGTCTTGTGCAATCTCTTGCCCCTCTCGAAAACAGCGCATAATCGTATGATTTCCACGAGTATCGCAAATTAAAAGACTGCTATTAGGGGCTTTGGCTTCTTCTAATTTAGTTAAATCTTCTTTCACTTCCTCCCAGCCTCTATCAGCAAGAGTTGTGGGGACACGAATAGCGGTGAGTAAATCAAACTGGGGATTTGGGTGTTTCTCATGCCATCGATCTGCCGAAGAATAGAGATCTATGGTGATCGTTGCTTCAGGGGCAACCTGTTTAATTATTTTATTAAATTCATTGAGGCAGGCTTCTTTATCTATTTTTTCTCTTCCAAAGTTAATGTTAAAAGCCCCTTCTCTATAAGCAATATCGATTAAAGAGACATGAATATGAGTGACGCCCTGTTTAATAAGTAAAACCACTTGATGCAAATCTTGAAGCATTTTTCCTGATCCAAAACCGACATATTCAAACGGTCTCCCTTCGGGTTGTTTAGGGGCGATTAATGTGGCCGTAGCAGCAATTTTTGCGCGTGTTTTTCGCGTCATCTGAAGCTCATAATCCGGTACAAATTCAAGGTGTTCGCAAATTGACGGCCCCTTGAAACCGGCAAGATAGCCATTTTGATAGAGTTCTTCTCCTCTTCTTTCAATGGGTATGGTCATCCTCTTTCTTGGGATATCGTCGATCGCTATCGGCTCTTCCTTCTTGATGAAATCATATAAGAGGGAAAATTGTTTTTTCTGAAGAAATAATTTAGAGAGGGGTGATTCTTCTTTTGCAAATCCAAATCTTCTAAAAAAATATTGAAATACCAGGCTCGTTCTTTGCCATGCAGAAATTTTCGGGTTAAAAATAACGGCTAAGATATTATCAAAAAATAGTTTCTGATGGATTAATCGGTCATTTCTTTTTTCTATCTTGTGATTAAGAGAAGAAATGTTTTTTTTTAAAAATGAATTTTCTGAACTCAATTTTTGTGAGCAAAGGGCATCTTGAAGTTTAGTTGCGACAATCGATAGGTCAGAAATAGAGCCGCTTTCGGGCTGCCCTACTTTAAATATTCCATTTTTGGTTAAAAACAACTTATTGTTTTTATCAAAATTAAAATCGCGATTATTTAATTCAGATATATTTAACTCTAAATTATTGATATGCATAAATTTTTTAATTAGTTATAAATCAATTATAACTTATGTTTATAAAAGAAATTTATGATTTTTATAAAGATTTGATTTCTTTGGCGTTTTCCTCTAATAATTTTAGGTGCAAAGAATACAATCTTTCCACTTTTTCATCGGTACGAATGAAAGGTTTCATTGCCTCTGTGATGACCTGAAATTCTTTTTGAATATGAGATAAAAAATGGAATTTAAAATGGGTATAATCCTCTTTGCTCAAACTATCTTCTATTGCTGCTGTAAGGCATTGAAAAGAACACACCCCATTGATCTGCAACGATTGGCACTTACCCGGCTCCCCTCTGCCAAAAATTTCGATGAGAAGTTGTTGAATATGATTTTGATTTTTCCTTTTGCTATTTACAATATCTGAAATCATTTTTCCAAAATTTTCCTTTTTTTCTTGCCAGTCAAACTTTGGAAAAAGCACTGCAATAGGATAATCATAAGGATTCATTCAATGATAGTCGTTTTCTAAGATGTCGGGATTTTCAATCAGATGATAGATGCTTCCTCCATTGGTGTCGTAATAAGTAGGTTTTATTTTTTTATTCTCCATTTTTTCAAATACTAATAATGTCGCATGAGGAAGGGGGTTTTGTTTGAAAATGATGGGGATGAATATTTTTTCACCCGGAGCCATTTTTATTAATTCATCAAACAACATTTCCTCAAATAAACTATCGGCTGTCTTTTCTTCATGGATAAGAAAAGCAAAAACTAAACTGCGTTGCAAATCGTCTTTTAACCTAGAAACGGCTGTTGAAGGTGGTAAATTGACACAATCTTTTGAGCTATTTTTAAATTCAGCAAGAAATTTGAGCAAAAATAAGGTGATATAAAACATATGTGCAGCGTGATATCCACCCTCACAGGCTTTCTCTAGATCAAATAGATCCCATTTCTTATGTTGAAAATAAGAGAGGGATAATTTTTGGCCGATTGAAAACCCAAAAATTACTTTTCGTATATATTGTATATACTCGGAATAATGATCTTCGCTAGAATAACCAAGAATTTTCAGAATTTTTTTATCTTTCTTTTCAGAAAAATCAGCTCGATTAAGACTTAGTGGGATCCCCACGATAAATTCTAATTCTTTTTTGATTTCAAGGCTTCTTTGGGTTAACCAATTAATTTCTTTATCCGTTCGATCATCAAAATCCTCAATATCAAGTTGTAATTTCTTCATATCTATATTTGAATGAATGTTATTCACAAGGTTTAAATGCCAACACTCAATTTCTAACTTTGATTCGTTAACGCGTTTATAGATCCATTTTTCTTCAATGATTAAAAGGGTTCTCTGAAGTTTTTCAACGAGTGTTTTTTCTTGAATGCGATTTGGAAAAAAAATATCACTTAATTTTTGAAGGGTCTCGATGATAAAAGAACTGATAGAGAAGAAGGATAATGAATTGCTCTGTCTATTTTGAATGCGCTGTTTGAGAAGATTTACGCCATTTTTAATGGCTATAATCTTATCACAGCTTAAATCTTCAAAGAACTTGATGGCGAAATTTGAGGTGACAAATTCATCGATGGTATTGACAAGTTCAGTGGAGTTAAGATTTTTTTTCCATTTCGCAAGCACTCCTCTATCAGTTGTAAAGAGACTCGTATTTCTTGAAATATATACTTTCTCACAATGATGAACGATCATTGACTCCGAACCAGCCTTCATCGATGATGAGTTCGATAGGGTGATTAATGACTGGACTAAAGACAGGGGGTTGATCATACTCCTAACGACAACTCTTTTCTAGAAGCAATCGAAAAACAATCCGATAGGGTTTGGCAACTAATAATTCCCATAAATAACGGCTTAAATAAAACAAATTATTTTTAGATTGTTTATCATATTTTTTTTCTAGTATTTTAGCTTGAATCCAATAATCATCGCTCCCATTTTTTCTATACGCATCGATTAAATCCCCCGAGAACGACACCTTCCAATGCTGCTCTCTTACTCGATGAGCTTTTAAAGAGCTTTTTATTGGTTCGATGGTTTGTTTTTCATTAATTTTAACAGATAATGGTTCCAATCGGCAATGGCGATAAAGGATATCACAAACTTCAAATTGATCGTAAATGATTCCATTCCCCAAAGCATCGATATTTGTAAAATAATGGGGTGAGTTCCTTAAGGCGCGCTCGGCCGGGGACAGTTTATATTGATTATATCTTTTATCATGCAATATCCATACAACATGCCAGCCAACGCTTTCATAATCTCTATTTCTCTCTATCACTTCTTCTAAGCTGATAGGCGAATATTGAATTTCAAAAACAATTTTGCGCGAAACCCAAGCCACATCGGCGATTCTCCCAATGGCCGGAAATGGTTTTTCCAATTGACAATCTTCCGAGGGGAGGGTCTTTAAAAAATAGAGTTGCACTTGAATATGCGCCGCTCCCTTTTGGTGTTGCCTGCAGGTAAGGGGCGGATCGATATGATAAAAGTGCGTTTGTCTATGGGGTCCCCCGCGCACCCTTAATGGTTGATCGCATTCTAAGCATGTGTAGTCCCTCTTTTTTTGGGCAAAGCGGGCATGAATGACTGACGCATTCAATTCTTTAGCGTATAACTGCATTTCGCTTGTATTAAATCTTTTTCTTTATTATTGATAAAACTCACATATATACTGCTTCCAGCTGAATCTTGGATTTTTGGGCTGCTTCAAAGCCCCGGGGTTGAGAGATCGTAAGAGGCATTGTATTGAATTAATACTATGCCTCTTACGATCGCTCAACCGCGGGAGCTTTCA
>JANWJE010000027.1 GCA_025451995.1 Parachlamydiaceae bacterium
AGGGCACCAACACACGCAATCGATGGTCTTTTGTTCAATCATTATATCATTATATCGTTTCCATCGTTAATTTTTGCTTTAGAAGAAACTTTCATTAGGCAAAATTTTGAATCACGATGTGTATAGATAGAAATTAGTTATTAATATAATATAAATAAGGCATTTTTTATTGCTTAATAAGGAGGTTTTTTTTGAATAATATGATTAATCAGCCACTCAAAGCTCTTGCGTGGGAAACAAGAAATGAGGTAGCAAACTTTACTTTTAAGACAGCATGCGCGACTGGAGCGAGCACTATGTTATATGGCGATTTAAAGTTAGGCGCTGCATATGGTATTGCAACCTCTGTTGTGAGTCTTATAAGCTCAAGCGAAATAAATAAAGATAACGATAACGATAACGATAACAATCGTTTACTCCGCACAGCGGGAATGATAGTTAAGCATGTTGTTACAGTTTTTATCGAAGCATCGCTCTTGAAAACTCAGTACGATGAAACGATTACTTTCAGCAAAACAGCAACATTGAGCTTTGCAACTGAAGCAACATTGTTCCTTTTTCTCTTCTTTCTTCCAAAAAGAAAAGAGAATGCATTAGCCAACTCGCATTAATTCAAGTGCTCGCTTTCGCGAGCACGCCATTTTGATATTTATGAAAGCTGCAATAGATAGGATTATACACTCTCCAGCAGCAGTTCTTTTTTTCCATCGGCTTTTAATTCGGCATTTGCTTTTTCTAAGAGGTCCTTTCCGGCAAAAACGACAGGACTCCCTTTTTGGCTATTTGGAACAATCTGCCGCTTGACTGCCTCGATCACCTGTTCTTTTTTCAAATTGAGGAGATCATTTCTAAATTTTTGTCTCATATCATAGGTTCTCCCTTCTCTCAACCATCCATAGGCAATTTCTGCTTGGCTTCCGGGAGAAACGGGGGAGTCAAGCCCTTGAATCATTTCAAATTTAGCTTCTTCCAATGACATATCATCAAATTCCCCATTGACAATTTCCGCAACCGCTATTTCAAAAGCTTTTAAAGTTTGAACAATATTTGGATCTCTATAGGAATAAAAATAAAAATTTCCGGACATGGGATTGCTGACAGCACCTCCCCCATAGGCCCCTCCCTGTTCTCTAATTTTTGTATGGAGGGATAAATTGTCAAAGAGAAAAGAGGCGATATTTAGAGCGGGGGCATCTGGATGGGTGTATGAAACGGTAGGGAATACTTTTCCAATAAAAGCCACCGGAGATGCAATCATGCGGCCTTGTGGAGGGACTTGAAATAATTGAAGCTGCTGTTGCCAAGGTTGGCAAGGTTTTTTTTCGATGTCAAAAAGACCATAGAAGGAATGCGCTTTCAATTGATCATACATTCCTGCATTGCAACTTAAAACAAGATGCGGGTCTTCTAAGCATAAAACTTTATCGGCAATTTCTTTTAGTTTAGCTTTTACATGCTCTTTTTCATTTTCGTAATGATTGACGATTCCTTGGATTTTCCAATAATAACTCAATCCATATAAATCATTTGCTAATCGAGATGCCTGGTTCAGGCAACTTGCCGAAAGATTAATTGCGTATTTTAGAGCGCTTTGATTTAGGCGGCTTTCCAACCCGGTATAATGCTTGACGATAATTTCTTTCAGCCGTTGATCATCGTCAAGAGTTGGTCGCGAAAGGATATTGCGCATTAATGGGAAAAGTTTTGAAGCCTTTCTATGCAGTGCCTTTCCCCTTAAATGAAAAGTAGGAGAAAATTGGTGCGAATCATGTGCATTGAGATTGAGGCTAATCCCTGCATTGATTCCACCGGTGTTGCCTTGAACATAATCGAGATGATCGCGGTAGTTTCTTTGATCGGCGCCTACTTGAGTTAAAATGACAGTAAATAATCGAAGATAAGGTAAATCTTCCTCACTTAAGTAGGGGAGGTTATACACCACATCGGCGTACACAATGTCATTTGTAAAGACATTATGATGAAAAATGGCAGCGCCTTCGATTTTTTCTTGAATCAGAGGATAATCATGTGCACTTAAAGGAATATCATTTAAAGAAACTTTTGGTAAAATTTCCGTGTCTTGTTCTTCTTGTTTTTTTTGAAATGCAGAAAGGGCATTCGTCCGTTTAATCAACGCCTCTTTTTCTTTCGTTGTCAAACTTTTTTTTATTTTTTCTAATTCTTTTTTTTCCGTATGAATTTCTTTTTCACCAAGTTCTGGGTCAGGGCGCATAATAATGCGAATAAAATGTGGATTATCAATGAGATATTTCTGAATGATGTCTGAAAAATACTTTGGGTTTTCTAAAGTTGCTTGATGCAACCTGTCGAATAAAGAATGGATTGTTAATCCTTCAATCGGATCTGCGCCATGTTGTTTTAATAATCCAGAGCGCATAAAAAGAGATAAACCAAATGGAGCATGATCTCCGGTGATTTCGCTCCTGTGAAATTCTAGCTGATGAATGGCATTTTCAATTAAGTGCAATGGGATGCCATTGATTGCAATTGTTTGTAAGGTATCTTTAATTATTCTTTCGAGGGGCTCGGCTGATTCCGGTTGGCACCCTTTCAATGTTAAGCCCCAAGGAATTTCATTGAGTTCGACATCAATAAATGAGTGGGCTTGTTTACATAGGCCGGATTTTAAGAGAGCCATTTTTAACGGAGAAGCGTCCGTGTCCATTAAAATGATCTCTAATATATTGAGCGCAAGCGCATCTTGCTGCTCTAAAATATGGCATGTCAGCCAACCGAAGGCAATCAGGGTTTTGTCTTTCAAATCTTCTTGAGGGCCAATAGGATACGTGAGATCGCGATAGACGGGCAAATGAAAGCGTTGTTGGAGTGGAATAGGGGGAAGAGGCGGTGCTTTTGTGATATGGTTTAAAGTTTGTTCAGCAATAAAATCGAGGTGATGTTCCAACGGCATATTGCCATAAAAGAAAAAAAGGCAGCGGCTTGGATGATAATAAGTGTGATAGAAATTTTTAAGTTCTTGATAGGTAAGGGTTGGAATTTCTTTGGGCTCGCCGCCAGAATTGCAGCCATAAGTGATGTTGGAAAAAAGGGTGGCATTAATTGCTTCTGATAATCTGGCAGAAGCAGAGGACAATGCCCCTTTCATTTCATTATAGACAATCCCTTTAATTTCAAGAGGAGAATTTGGGTCATTGGGTTTAGAAAATTCTAAGCGGTGCCCTTCTTGTAAAAAGCTGAATTCATTTAACAATGGTTGGAAAACTGCATCTAAATACACCTCTAGAAGATTATAAAAATCCTTACTTACTTGGGATGCGGCTGGGTAACAGGTAAAATCGGCCCCGGTTAATGCATTCATAAATGTATTTAAGCTGCGCCTATTCATCGAGAAAAAAGGGTCTTTGACGGGGAATTTTTTTGAGCCGCAAAGGACCGTATGTTCGAGGATATGGGCAACGCCATTTGAATTATAAGGCAAAGTTTGAAAAGAGAGGCAAAAAAGATTTTCTGGATCATCGTTTGCAATATGCATGATTTTAGCACCGGAGGGCTCATGCACTAATTCAATCAAAGTGCTTTGCAACTCAGAAATATGAAAAGATCTTAAAACCTCAAAATTTTTGTACTTTTGCCCAGGTCGAAAATGCGATGCGTGTGTTGTCATTGTTGTGTTTATCTCACCTTATTAATTAGCAATTATTCAACGCAAAGATGCAAAGACGCAAAGAGTTAATATTTTTTCGATTACTTTTTCAATAAAAAGTAATCGAAGAACTTTTCAATTTTTTCTCAAAAAAAATTGAAAATTGGTTTTTCCTCTTCGCTACTCGGCGTCTTTGCGTTAAACCTTTGTTCTGTCTTTCAAGACTCAGGCAGTGGCACGGACGCGAGTGGTTGTTTGTCAAACGGCCGGTGGGGTGCGACCTCCCAATAAACCCATAATCAATGTAATGAGAAATAATACTAAAAAGATATAAAATAAAATCTTTGCAATTTCGGCAGCAGCGACAGCAATCCCCCCAAAACCGAGGACAGCGGCAACAATTGCTATGATAAAAAAAACAAGTGCCCAATATAACATATAAAATTCCTCCTTGCTGGTTCTATTTTACTCATAACAAATTTTTTGCATTTTGTAAAACACCCATTTAGTTATATGATGATTGTTTATGGACCAAAAAAAATTAAAAAAAATCGCTCTATTGCCCAATGTAGTGACTGCATTTGGCCTTTCTTGCGGCCTATTTGTCATTTTTAAAATGAATATGACACAGGTGGGAGAGGTTAATTTTCAGGGTTTAATGATTGTTACAGGTTTCCTTTTGCTTGCTGCTTTTGCAGATTTGTTGGATGGAGCCATTGCGAAAGCAATCAAAGCAGAAAGTGATTTTGGTGGAATCTTTGATTCTTTAGCCGATGCGATTTCTTTTGGTGTCGCCCCTTCGGTCATCATATTAAAAAGTCTATCTATACATCCGGGGACTAAACTATCATTTCTCACGATGACCGCAGCCACACTTTTTTCAATTTGCGGAGTTTTACGCCTCGTTCGATTTAATGTCAATGCGTTAGCAGCAAAAGGAGATAGCGATTTAGCCAAAGCCCAAAAAATGCATTTTACCGGCTTGCCCATTCCTGCAGCAGCAGCAGGGGCTGTCTCCTTAAATTTGTTTTTATTTTCCGATGACATTTTTGGTTTTTTTTCTCACTCAGCGCAAGCGGTCATATTATCGATTGCTTTAATTCTACTGGGCTATTGCATGATTAGCCGTTGGAAATTTCCGAGTGCCAAAACATTGCAAATTCGAGTCGCATCCTTTCGTATGGTTTTTCTGACTGTTTTGGCAGCTGTTTTAATTTTCTTTGGAATTCTCCATCACTTTGCTCTGGTCTTCTTCATCCTAGCATGGGGATACGTATTCATCGCTTGGACATTTGCCATCATACGAAAAATCGCAGGACACAAATCGAAGACCCTTGAAGAATTTGAACCCGAACCCGACGATCTGGAAGATGAACATGAACTTTAACTCAAATCTCGCAATAAACTGACAACAGCTCCCTGAATTGCAATGTGTTCGGAGCGCACAATCAATGATGAAGATTGATAAGGGCTTTCTAAACGGATATATTGTCCTTCGGGATAATAACGCTTAACAACACTATCTGTTTGATTGATTAAACCTAGAATGATTTCTCCCGGTTGGATTTCTTGCCTCGCCTCAATGAGCAATAAATCTCCATCCAACATCGCGTCTTCTTTAAGAGCATCTCCTTGAATTTGAACAAGATAGCTGTTATCAATCAAACAGATCATCGAAGAGGGGACAGCGATCATTTTTGGTTGGATAAATAGCTCTAAAGGATACCCGATTGATAAGTTTCCAATTAAAGGCACTTGAGATTCTAACTTTTTTATTTCTAAAGAATGATCCGGTATAAGAGGTTTCATGGAGCGATGGGACCCTTTTTGCAGCTCAATAGCCCCCCTCTTTTCTAAACATTTGATATGTTTATAGACAGATCCGAGTGAGGAGAGTTTAAAATGATCCTTGATCTCTCGATAGCTCGGAGCATACCCATGTGCATTTAAAAATGATTGGATATATGTCAAAATTTCATGCTGTTTTGCTGTCAGTCCTTTCAAACCCTTTACCGTAAATTAAATAAGCAATTATCCATGCAGTGAGCCACATAATAAGGGCTGTAGCCAAAGTATCTGATAAAAAATGTCCCCCTTGTGCAATTCGCGCAAGACTTAATAAAACCCCAAGGCTCCATCCTAGAAATAAACCAAAAAAATAGATGATTTTGGAATGGTAGACAACCCCTAAAAAAGCGAGGGAAAAAAAATAAAAGCCTAACGAGGCATGACCACATGCAAAAGATTTACCTCGCAATTGCGAATTGATATTAGGTGCATAGAAGGGGCGAAAATATGCCGTCCCATTAAATTCTTTGACTTGTTTAGGCCTTGGGCGACCCCAATGTTCTTTGAGAATGGCATGGACAAAAAGCCCAGCCCCAATGCTAAAGGTTAATAATAAATACAAACAGGCGGCCCTAATTTTTTTAAATCGTTTATTTAGAGAAAGGAACAAACCAATGATTGAGCCCAAAACGACAATCCAAGCGGGAATGAGCGCGTAATTATAAATACCCTTCCAAAAAATATTTGAGCTAAAATTTTTGCCGTCAAAGAAATAAGAACTGCTTAGCAAGTCTAATTCAACCGACCAGGGGGCAAAAAACAAAAACAATAGAATAGGAAAGATAATTCCTTTAAAGGATGATAATGAAAACATATGATTATACCGAAAAAACCAAATTCTGATGTCTTTTCGGTATATTTTAAAGAACTCTTCCTTTTTTAGGAATGGGGATTGCTTGCCTTTTCGGTTTATGTTATCTTTAAAATATTCGAAAGCTAGTTAGAAGGGCTGAATGCCTGATATAAATCACGACAACGACCAAGACCCGGAATTACAGTTTTCTGGCGAACAAGGTTTTTTTGATAAAAGTAAATCGATTCGCTATCTGATTATTATTCTTTTTGGCATGGGTCTTTTTGCTTTTCTCCATTTCCGTGAAGTGCAAGTCGATATCCCGGAGATCAATAGCATTGCTCCAAGTTATGTTGTTTCTCAAGTTGATTTTAACTTTCCGGATGACGAAGCGACGGTTATTTTGCGCCAAGATGCGTTGCGCGATGTCGGAAAAATTTATCAAATTTTAGAAAATGATATCCAACATAAGATTTCCGAATTTGATCATTTTCTTCTCTATAATCAAGCTTGGCATGAGCATTCGAATGCAGCGACCTTCCAGGAACTCTATCAAGCTTCAGAAACAATGCTTAAGGCACTTACACAGCTGCGTTTGACCGATGGAAATACATTTGAAAAATTGAAAGATTTAGGATTTCCAATTCAGAATACTTATATTTTCACTCCAAATACTTTATTTGAACCGATTACCCTGCCCTCAAATATTTGGGAAGAAATAAAAAAAAGATATTTTCCCCAAAAAAATTTTGATACGTTAGTGACCAGCCTGATCATCGAGTTTTTCAAGCATAGCCATTGGCATGTTGAAGAAGATCTTCCGACACAGCGTTTACTGAGAAAAAGAGTCCAAGCCGAAGTTCCTGAAAAAATGACTCACATCGATGCAGGAAATCGAATCATAGATCAAGGAGATAAAGTCACTCCACGGCATGTCACAATGCTGCACTCGATGAAAGAAGCATTAGGCGAAAGCCGAAGGCTCTCTTCCCCGCTTACTCTACTTGGAACCTCTCTTCTTACCTTGTTGTTATTGGGAATTTTTTTGGTTTATTTTCATGTAAATGATAGGAGTCTTTTCCAAACAAATCGAAAGTTGTTTTTACTCATCACCATTCTCATTATGACAATGGCCCTAGCCAAATTAACAGAATTTTTTATTTTGAATTCAAAAAGCAGTATGGCGGAAATTTTTCGCTATCCCCTTGTGGTCCCTTTAGCGGCTATTTTAATATGTAGCTTGCTCAGTTTTAGTATAGCCACATTTTCTTCTGGATTTTTGTCGTTTATTTCTGTTTTTGCATTGGCATTTGAATGGGAAGGATTTCTTCTTCTTAATCTAGTTTCATCGTTAGCAGCGATTTTAAGCACCCATTCATTAAGAAGAAGAAAAGAAATTTTTGTTGTTTGCTTAAAGGCCTGGCTCTGTGCTGTGATTGCCATTTGTGCTTTCCATTTATATGTCAACCAATTAAATACCTGGTCAATTTTATCCGATATTTTTAGTGCTTGTTTTTTCATGCTTTTAACAGCTGTTTTGGTCGTTGGGTTCTTACCCCTCTTGGAAACTGGATTTAAGATTATGACCAATGTTTCTTTGATGGAATACATGGATCCAAATAGCGATTTATTGCGCCGTTTAACGATTGAAGCTCCGGGAACCTATCAGCATTCTGTGGTTGTTGGAAATCTTGCAGAAGCTGCTGCTATAGCCATCGGGGCAAATGGGTTGTTTTGCCGCGTGGCAACACTTTATCATGATATTGGAAAAATGGCGACATCACAGTACTTCACAGAAAATCAATTAGGCGAAGTCAATATCCATCAACTATTAACGCCGCAGGAATCAGCTCAAGTAATTATGGCCCATGTCGTGGAGGGAGTTGCTTTAGCAAGAGAGGCCGGTTTGCCGGAACCGATCATCGATGTGATTAAAGAGCACCATGGAACAAGCTTAGTCTACTATTTTTATCGCAAACAAATCGAAAAAATGAATGGCGACAAATCTAAAGTTGATGAACGGGAATTTCGCTATTCCGGCCCCAAACCAAGAGCCAAGGAATCCGGAATCATTATGATCGCTGATTCTTTTGAAGCCGCTTCCCGTTCCCTTGAGAATAAAACCGAAGAAACCCTGACTGATTTAATTGAACGCATTGTAAGAGAAAAAATTGACGATGGACAATTAGACCATTGTTTATTGACTTTTGAAGAGTTGTCAATTGTTAAAAAAACTCTTGCTAAAACATTATTAGCAGCAGGACATTCAAGAGTGAAATATCCGGTTGCAGAAAAGAAAAATTATTTTGAAGAGATGGTTTAATCAATGAATGAACAAACGAATGAAAGCAACCCATCCCCTTCAGGTTTTGCTCTTTTTCAATTGGATGAAACAATTTTAAAAGCCCTTGAAAAAATGAATTTCAAAGAACCCTCGGAAATTCAAGCACAAACGATTCCACTCATTCAACAGGGAAAAGATTTGATCTCTTTGGCTCAAACAGGTTCTGGAAAGACAGGAGCATGTGCCATTCCTGTTTGTAATCGGGTCGATACAAAACGACCGCAGGTCCAAGCTCTTATTATTGTTCCAACGCGTGAGCTCGCGTTACAATATGCCACTGAAGCGCAAAAAATTGGCGTTTATAAAGGTGTTAAAGCCTTTGCTATATTTGGTGGCGAAGATCCTTCATTGCAACAGTCCAAGTTAAAGAATGGAGTGCAGGTGCTTGTGGCAACCCCCGGAAGATTGATCGATTTTATTTATTCGCGCCAAATAGACCTTTCTTCAGTTGAAACTCTTATTCTAGATGAAGCCGATGAAATGTTGAGCATGGGATTTTATGATGATTTAGAATTTGTTATTCAATGTTTAAACCATTCCCATCAAACGCTTCTCTTTTCAGCAACCATGCCGCCGCGTATTCGGCAGCTTGCAAAAATGCATATGAAAGAACCCCTGGAAATCAATCTTATCAAAGAACGCTCAAGCCCGGAACTTCTGCAACATTTATTTGCTTTTTGTCCCCATCATCAAAGAGATAATGTACTCATAAAACTTATACGGGAACAATCTCCTGTTCAAGCAATTATTTTTTGCCATTCGAGATTTCAAGTGGAAAAAGTATGCCAAACATTAAAAAAGCATATGGATGGGGTTGATTTTCTCCACGCGGGATTGACCCAAGATATTCGCAGCATAGTGACCAATAAGTTCAGGTCGGGAAGAATACGCTATTTGGTTGCTACAGATGTGGTGGCGAGAGGGCTCGATTTTTCAAAAGTGAGCCATGTATTCATCTATCAACTTCCATCGGATCCAGATGTCTATGTCCACCGATCGGGTAGGACCGGGCGCTATGATAAGGCAGGCATTGTCATCTCTTTAGTCACTTCTCGCGAATTGCCCCATCTAAAAATGATTTTGCGCCAGATCAACCAAGAAGCGCAATGGATCGGAGAGCCGCCAGAGGAGCAAAAAGGACATAAGAGAGGGAAATGAACAAATCTTAATCCCTAACTCCGTCGATTGTTACGTAATATTTTAGAGATAAGGTACCGATTTTCTATTGATTACAGTTATTTTTTGGCACAACAATATTACGTGTTAATACGTAATATTTCAGAGGTTATTAGTGCTATAAACCGATACACGCAGAATCTTACTTCACAGCAAGATCAACGATGGAACGATATAATGATATAATGATAAGATTTTAGACCCTTCCTGATTTGAGC
>JANWJE010000028.1 GCA_025451995.1 Parachlamydiaceae bacterium
AGGGCACCAACACACGCAATCGATGGTCTTTTGTTCAATCATTATATCATTATATCGTTTCCATCGTTAATTTTTGCTTTAGAAGAAACTTTCATTAGGCAAAATTTTGAATCACGATGTGTATAGAACGAATATATATTAAAAAAATGATTAGGATTTACTTTCAATCTTCTAAATGTTAAGCTTTTGTTAATAAAGTATTAATATTCTTAATATTAGGAGATTTATGAAAAAAAGTATTTTTATTATATTATGTCTCTTGTTTAGCAATGCATTAATTATGGCAACTATGAATGATTGGGTAAAATTTACAGAACAAAAGACCGGGATTCATGGAGTTTTTCCATCTCAACCGCAGGAGTTAAATTTCGATTTACCCTTCGAAAATACATCAGAAAAAGGAAATCTTCATTTTCTTTATTCAGCGAATGTTGGAGAATTATTTGGCGTGGCTAACTATTCGCCTTTAGAAATGAAAGAAATCAATCAACAAGAGTTATTCAATTTTTTTCAAAATATTCTTTTTCCACATTGTTTTTGTGGACCTACACAGCTTGAAAAAAAGGGCTTTCAATTTATTAAAACAAAATGGCTTGCACAAGACGCTTGGGCATTTCAACTTTCTGCAAGGGACGGGGAAGAGATAAAACTCTTAGAAGGCCAAGTGATTCTTAAAGACAAGAATTGGTTTATCGCCTTTTATTTAGCAAATAAAGATCAATTCGACGAAAGTAAACTCGATCGCTTTCTAAGTGAAATGTCCTTTTAAGGGGAACAAAAAAAGAACAGGATAAGCATGATCGCAAGCGGCAGGATAAGCAAGATAATAGACATCATGCCTATCCTGCCGCTTGCGATCATGCTTATCCTGTTCTTTAGACTTCTTTCGAAACTCTATTTGCTTGATAAAAAGAATCTTTTTCTCAAGTAAAGCGAGTTTCAAAAGAGGTCTTTTTTAAGAGTCTTTCTTTTGTCCCTTTAGCCATTGTTGAAAGGGTTCTGATTGCCTGACCACATCAAATTCTCTGCGTTGAATGACGTCTTGAATGTGTTCCATCCCTTGTTGGGCCGCAGAGCGAAGCCATCCCACAGTTTGTGTGGGTTTTCCCATAATTGCATAAGAAAGGGCATTGAGAAAGGCAATTTCACTCCCAATTTCACTCTTGAGTTCTTGTTGAAAAGCCAAATCGCCAATTTTGACAACTTCTTCCCATTCTTGAATTCTATAGGCGATATTTTGTAATAAGACCAAATATTCTATGGTCAATCTGCGCTTTAAAGGATCAAGTAAATTAAATGCTTCCTTGAAATTTCCTTGTTCAGCAAGGATTCTGGCAGCATATTGAGTTGATGTCACATAAAGCATCCCTTTAGGCGCCTGGCGACGAATGGCATTAAATATTTCATATGCTTCTTTTAAATGCCCCGCTTGTAATTGAGCGATTCCATCTTTTAGCAATAGTTGCAGGGTGTTATCAGAATCTTCAGGTGTCATTTTCTTTAAATCAACCCAACCTTTGTAACTTTCAAAAGCTAAAAGAAAAAATAATGCTCCCATAAGAATCTGGGATACAAAGAAAAAAAAGAGACCGAACGCGCTGGCTAAGCCTATGCTTAAGAGAAAGCTTAGCTTTAATCCTTTCAAGCCAAAAGCGCCCTCAAATAGAATTTTCAGTAATTGTCCTCCATCCAAGGGTAATACCGGCAAAAGATTGAGAACTGTCCAAAATAGATTGACGCTGACAGCAACTTCTAATCCATAAATGAGAAAGCCTTGGCCTTGGACAAAATATTGCAGAGCATAATAAGAAAGAAAACATAAGAAAAAACCAGCTAACGGCCCATTGAGGATAATGATAAATTCTTTCCACCGAGAAAGAGAGCCCCCCTTTCGCCTGGTTACACCTCCTAAGCCAACAAGATGAATCTCAGAGTGTTGGCCAAACACCTTGGCAGTCAATGCATGGCCTAATTCATGAACGATAACAGAGATCAAAATAACAAAAGACCAGATTGCTGTTCCCTGAATCGAAGAGCTATTCAACCACCCTATCATCAGGACTAGAAGCCAGAAAAAAGGATGGATAAAAATTGGAATGGGTCCAGGGATTGAAATCATAACATTTGCTTTACAGCTATTCCCATTTCGGTTGGGTTAATGGCAACGTTGACACCAGCAGCTCTTAATGCCGTTATTTTGGACGAAGCAGTCCCTTTTCCACAAGATATAATTGCTCCTGCATGCCCCATCCTCCGCCCTTCCGGCGCTGTGCACCCGGCAATAAATGCTGCCACTGGTTTGGAACAATGTGCTTTGATCCATTCGGCAGCTTCTTCTTCTGCTTGTCCGCCAATTTCGCCAATCATTAAAATGGCTTCTGTTTGGGGATCTTTTTCAAATAATGTTAAAACATCAATAAATGAAGTGCCATTTAAAGGGTCCCCTCCAATTCCAACACATGTGGATTGCCCAAGCGTTAGAAGAGTCGTTTGCCAAACAGCCTCATAGGTTAAAGTCCCCGAGCGTGAAACAATGCCGATCTTTCCTTTTTTGTGGATATATCCAGGCATGATTCCCATTTTACACTCCCCAGGCGTAATCACACCCGGACAATTGGGCCCTATTAAACGGCTGGTTTTGCTCCTCTTCAGCACTTGGTTTACTGTCAACATGTCCTGTATTGGAATTCCTTCAGTAATACAGACAATTAATTCAATTCCGGCTTCTTCCGCCTCTAAAATAGCATCCGCAGCATAAGGTGCGGGAACGAAGATTAAAGATGCATTGCAGCCTGTCGCTTCTTTGGCTTCTAACACAGAATCAAAAATCGGCAAGGAAAGAACTCTCTCTCCCCCTTTGCCAGGAGTTACACCCCCAACATACGTGGGGGCATATTCAATTCCTTGTTCCGTATGAAAACGGCCTGATTTTCCAGTGATTCCTTGCGTAATGATTCTTGTATTTTTATCAATTAGTATTGACATAGAGACCTTTTTACCGCCTGCATCGCAGCTTCTCTGAGATCTTCAGCTGTAATGATATTGAGATGTGCTTCCTTTAAAATTTTTCTACCTTGCTCTACTTCAGTCCCCTCCATGCGAACGATTAAAGGAATGTCATTATTGAGCTCTCTTTTAGCTTCTATAATTCCTGAAGCCAAAAGGGCGCAATTCATAATGCCTCCAAAAATATTAACTAAGATCACTTTAACCTTTGGATCGGATAAAATCACTTTAAAACCCTCAACGATTTTTTCTTTGGATGCTCCCCCGCCGACATCCAAAAAATTGGCGGGTTTTCCTCCGAAAAAGTCAATTAAGTCCATAGTCGCCATCGCTAAGCCGGCCCCATTCACCATGCAGCCGATCGATCCATTTAAAGAAACATAGGCGAGATCTAACTTTTGAGCCTGAGCTTCATTGGGATTCATCTGCGAGGGGTCAAAAAAACGTTTGAGGAATGGTTGTCGAAATAAAGCGTTATCATCAATTTCTAATTTTGTATCGAGCGCAAAAAACTCATTTTTTTCATTTAAAATGAGTGGATTTATTTCTATCAAAGAGGCATCTGTTTCGAAAAAAGCATGTGTTAGAGCCTGAATGATCGCAATTCCCTGTTTAGAAATTTTTCCTGACCACCCCATCAATTTAGCAATACGAAAAAAATGATACTGTCGAAATTTTTTCTCCTGTGGAAGGGGAAGAATGAGAATTTTTTTTGAATGTTCTTGAGCGACCTCCTCTACATCCATTCCGCCCATGGGAGATGCGATCAAAATAACCTCTCCTTTTTCTCGATCGATGGTCATGGCTAAATAATTTTCTTTCTCAATTTTTGCGGGGGGTGAAATCATTAAACAATGACACACAAGTCCTTCAGAGTCTGTTTGAGGGGTAACAATTTTTTTTCCTAACAATTCTTTTGCTTTTTCGATCGCCTCGTTTAGATTGTTGGCAAATTGAACCCCTCCTCCCTTTCCTCGTCCACCAGCATGGATTTGGGCCTTAAGAACAACCTTTTCCCAATTTTTTTCTCTCATCACTTTTTCTAATTCTTCAATGGAGAAAATGACCGCATATTCCGGTATTGGGATCCCATAGCGTTGTAGAATTTCTTTTGCTTGATATTCGTGAATTTTCATTTTAAACCACCATCTTTGCAATCTCTGCTTTTGTCAAAAAAATTTCAAGATGAATCATCTTAGGAGGTGGGCAATAATAAATTTTACGTTTCGGCTGCGTCAAAGCCCCGGGGTTGAATGATCGTAAGTGGGTCCATATTGATTTAATATTAATCCACTTACGATCATTCAACCGCGGGAGCTTTCACGCAGCCTAAACGTAAAATTTATTGTTACCCACCTCCTTAATAAGATTTCTTGCATAATTTCATTTGTTTGTTAAAATGGTTCCTTTTGACAGCAAACTTTCTATGGTTTTTCAATTTTTTAAAACAAGTTTTTCAAAAGTTAAGAGCGCGCTATCTCATGCACGCTCCCTTTTCAGCAGCAAGCTCTTCACTTTTTTCCAGGGCAAAATCGATGAAAGAACCCTTGAACAATTAGAGCAATTGTTTTACGAAGCCGATTTCGGAGTTAAAACATCAGTTGAATTAACAGCCAAGGTGAAAGAGCTCCATCAAAAAAATCCAAAATTGAAAAGTGAAGATTATTTAAACGCAATAAAATCTCATCTTATTAGTTTACTTGAAAAGTATCCCGCAAATTTAGCCAACTTCCCCTCCGATAACATGCCATTGATGCTTTTAATTGTCGGCGTGAATGGGAATGGAAAAACAACAACAGTTGCAAAGCTATCCTATCTTTTTAAACAGAATGATAAAAAAATCCTTGTGGCTGCCGCAGATACCTTTCGCGCTGCTGCTATTGATCAACTTGAGATGTGGGCCAATCGCCTTGGAGTAGATATTGTTAAAGGCTCGCCAAAAAGCGATCCAGCGGCAGTAACATTTGATGCGGTCAAAGCCGCAATTGCCAGAAAAACGGATGCTGTCATCATTGATACCGCTGGAAGGCTGCATACTAAAATCCCCCTGATGCAAGAACTTGAAAAAATTAAAAGGTCTTGTCTCAAGGCATCGGGTCATCCCCCTCATGAAACACTCTTAGTTTTGGATGCGACGACCGGCCAAAATGCGATTGATCAAGCAAAACAATTTCATAAATTTACTCCTCTCACCGGCCTTATCCTCACGAAACTCGATGGAACTGCTAAAGGCGGAATCGTGGTGGCCATCCAGCGAGAACTTGGACTGCCAATCAAGTTTATCGGAACAGGAGAAGGTATCGACGATCTTCAACCGTTCGATACAGAAACTTTCGTAAATAACTTATTTGAATAATACTAATTTGAATAATACTAAATTATTTATTTGACAAAAGAATGGATTATTAATATAATAAAAATCGAGGAGGATTTAAAAGGAAGGTAAAAATAAAACCCGATAGTACATAGTCAATTTGCACATAGGGGGGCGATAGAGGGTGGAGTAATGAGAGTGAAATTCATTTTTAATGATTTTGCATTAGGTACTCCACCCGCTAACGCCTCCAAATGCGCGATTGAGATTGTGCTTGAAGCTTAAAAAAGAGCCGCTTTTTTCCACAAAGCCAGGCAAGATATTCTAAACTGGCATAGAATTTGCATTGCTTAATTCGAAGAGATTTCCTTAGACGATTGAGCAAATGCCTAAGGAAAAAGCGGCTCTTCCTTTTTTAAAGGAGGTTGTATGAATTCAATTAAATCTTTTGTTGCAGGTGCATGCTTTCTTGCACTTTTTTTCTTACCTCTCAATTTTAATCAATTAGCAGCCCATGGCGGCGGCGGCGGCGGACATGGCGGTGGTGGTCGCGGCGGCGGCGCTCATTTTGCCGGTGGTGGCGGATGGGGTGGTGGACATGGAAATTGGGGTGGCGGCCGAGGAGATTGGAGTGGTGGTCATGGAAATTGGGGTAATAGATGGCATGGAGATAGAGATTGGAATGGTGGTTGGGGAGGAGGATATTATGGCGGTTATTGGCCAGGTTATTATGGCTTTAACGCCGGAGGATATCCTAACTATTACTACAACGATGATTCTAGTCTCTATTACTATAATACCTATCCATACAGCAATTATTACTATGATACCGATAGCGGTGTTTATATGAATGTAAGATAGAGTCGTTTTTACCGAAAGTTAGATTTATCTAACTTTCGGTTTTTTTTTATATCTCAATTTTCCTCAAATTTCTCAATTATAAATCTTGGACTTTTGGGCTGCTTCAAAGCCCCGGGGTTGTGAGATAGTAATAGGCCATTTATTTAATTAATAAAATTACACAAAAGATAAAGCAACCCCGGGAGCATTCAAGCAAGCC
>JANWJE010000029.1 GCA_025451995.1 Parachlamydiaceae bacterium
AAAATTTGGTAGTTTGCATAAGTCATGCTTATGCTTCTACTTGTGATAGTTAAACCATCACACAAGCTCTATTTGTTTGGATCGGAACCTATCGGCTCCGACTTCTTGCTTGCACATTGTCTCTCTTATACTGTCAAAACATCTCAGATACTCGTTGGTATCTTTATTTTTCTTACGCTTTTTGATTTCTCGTTCATAAGAAGTAACTACAATACATAAAATCGCCGATTTAACGCAAGCGACTTTTTGTTTTTGTTTTTCCTTCTTCCGATATCTTTTAATTATAAGCAATTTAAGGCTTATTTTTCAAAGAGAATACGAGTCTATTTTCTAAATTAAATGAGATGATTTATAGTTCAGATCATTCAGTAAAGGAAGTTTATATGGACGGATTAAAACAACTCGCAATTTATATCCTGATCACTTTTTTAATGGCTAACCAAGCAATAGGAGAATGTAAAAGGTGCAAACTTATCGAGAGCGAAAGAGCGGCAGAGCAAAAAAATAACATTCAATCAACTCGGCCTTATTCAAGAGAAATAGCTGATAAGGATCAAGTAGTTACAAAAATAAGTGAAAAGCAAAATGCTTATAATTATTCGGCTTTATTGACGATTTTTAAAACAGGGTTTCTTGAGACTTTAAACCAGTCATTTACGCTGTTCATTCCCTCCAATGAAGCGTTCAAACAAATGTCTCCTCAAACTTTCCTTTTTCTTACTTTACAACAAAACAGTGAAGAGCTTGCGGCTTTGGTCAGCAATCATATTGTTGCAAAAAAAATCCTGAAAAATGATTTCATGGACAACAATGGGTCTGAAATTAAAGCACTAAGTGGAAGAAATCTCACACTTGAGTATAAAAATGAAGTGATGTTCATTGATGGCGTGCGAATTCTAAGATCCGAGCCTGCTGGGTATAATGGAATCATTTATATTTTAGACGGAGTCTTAAAAGGCGTTGTTTTACCAGAACCTTGAAAACCGCGAAGCAGGACAATCGCTGGATGACCGGATAAATTTAAATTCTCTTGACCCCTCCATCAGCGCGACGAGTTCATCATGGACAATTTTTATGCTACCCAGGGCGCTACAGATTTTATCGGGGTTTCGCTTAATGTTTTTTCTTTTAGATGTTTAAAAAATTAAGTGTTTTTTGCTCCGAGTAATAAATTTTCTATTCTTTATAAAATTTTAATATTGATTTATATATCCGAGATATTTTTGGTCATGTTGATTTAAAAACTACTGAAATCTACGCAAGAATAGATACAGAAGCAAAAAGAAAAGCGATTGAAAATATCTACCCCATCTAATCGACAGTAATCTTCCCGATTGGAATAAGGATCCGGAATTACTTTTATGGCTATCTGACATAAAATGAGCTCGGATATTATGCAAAGCAAATCGATCAAAAAAACATTCTTCCGAGAGGATTAGTCGTTTACTTTGCATAATGCTTTACTTCGCATAAGCCGCCTTATGGAGTTCTTTTCGTCCGTTGTGTAAGTGTTGCATCTGCATTTTGCGCTGGTGCTTTTAGCCATCGCTCTATGGATAAAAGAATCACTTACTTTCTGTATGTTTTCTTAAAGCCTTCATCATGAGTTCATGATCGAGATTATCGAAAAATCCTTTGATATCCAGATCACTACATAATTGTAGGGCCAGCATCTTGTTCTTGCGGTCCCTACTGCTTCTATAGCTGATTTTCCAAGTGTATATCCATATGAATCTGGATGAAAATATGGATCTATTTTTGATTCTAGATATATTTTAACAACCATTTGCGCGATTCTGCCAGAGACTGTTGGTATCACCAATTTTCTCATCTTGCCATCGTTCTTTGGTATCTTTACTATCTTTATAGGGGGTGGGATTAAGAGCCTGTAGAGAAAAAAAATTCTTGCATCATTCCTGCCACGCCAAGCTCTATTTTTCTATAGTCTCATAGACCGTCTTCTTGAGAATAGGCCATTTAGCAAATGCCAGAAAATATAAAACGATAATATTAACCAATGGAAAAATCATCAGAATGCTTAACCAACCAGAATACCCCGCCTTGGAAAAAATACGCCAAAATGGAATAACAATAAATAATATGCCTAATAACAAAAAAAATAATCCTTCAAAAGCAAATCCCTCATCCCCATATGAAGTCATTATATCATCCATAGCTTTCCTCGTTCACAAATATTATTTTTAAAAAAAATATCATTACTTTCAACCATAATGCATGAAGTTATTGGATTTCAATTGAAATTTTTTCATGTTAAATTTATTGTTGATACTCTAAATCTACATTTTGATACAAATCAAAATTAAATGAAAGGTGCTCATGAGAAAAACTTTCTCTCTCTTTGCCATTTTTTCATTATTAATTGTCAATTTATTCTCTTTAAATAGAGAATACAGATCTGACTGCGATGAAGACAACCGCTTTCAAGATTACTATAATCCTTGCTGCTCAAACCATGCACCTTGCGGTTTTCCGGACTGGATTTTTTCAAATCTAATCAAATTGATTCCAGCAACAGGCGCTGAATGTATAAAATGTAATAAAAAATCAATTTATTTAGGTTACCTTGATCCGGATTTTAAAAAATACCGATCTCATTTTATCAATCAATTACAATATTATAAAAGGAATTCTAATTGTGATTGCTATTGGCCAGAATATTCTTCTCGAGCTTCTAAAATTAATGATTCCGCCTATCTTCTTTTTAGGGAATTAATCTCAAACACAGCTTTATCAGATTTATTGAAATATCCTGAAGAACAAAGAATCTTTATTGGCAATCCTGGATGGTTTTTAAATAGTCATGGATTAACAGTTTCTTTTATTGCACAGCAATTTCGATTTTCTGACTACTATCATGTTTGCAAGGATATTGAGAATTATTCTGTATCCCATTATAGCGAAAGAGATGTTGCAAAAATTAGTGATAAACTTGAGCATATTTTGGAAGCACTATATGCCCAATTTTTTTCTCTTTATCAAGATTGCTTTGCAAAACATTCTAATTTAAATATTGAACAAGAAATACGTTTGATGAAGCTTCTTGTCTATGATACATCTACTATTGACATACTGAATGTACCTCATCAAAAGTCTTCCTGCGAAATCAATGAAACCTTAAGAACAACAAATCTTCTAGTTGAATTAGAAAAGAATGAAACAAGAAAAGAAAACTTCTTTAATCAACCTTCAATGATTAATAAAAAATTTAACTCTAATTTAAATAAAATGAAGTTTGACGACCCAATAGTCAGTCGTAATTTTTCTATTCAATCTGAAATATTGTTAGAACAAGGATGTATTTTAAACTGCTGTTTTCTTTACAAAAAATCTATTGATGTGCTCACACAAGCATTAAATATAAACTTTTATAATCGAGAAGCGTATATAGAAAGAGCAATGGCTTATTTTGAGACAAATCAAATTGAATTAGCTCTTAAAGATTATAATTTCATAAAAAAACTGACAATTCCTCCTTTTAAATCAACGGCCAATCAAAAATTAAGAGGGAAGTATATTCCCGATCATAAAACAGATTTTGCAAAGGGATTGCTCAATGGAATATTAGAAGGCGGACTTGAGTCAGGGAAAGAATTTATCCCATCAGTTTTGAGCTGTTGTCGTGGAATTTTGCATGGTCTTTGGGCTTTTGCTTCTTCCCCTTCTCAAGTTAGCCAAGAAATGATCGATACTGCTTATGCTATTGGAGAATATATAACAAGCCATGATGCTCTGGAATGTTTTGAATGTGTTGTTCCAGAATTAAAAGACTTGTCTCTAACTTGGCATAACATTGATGACCATCACAAGGGTAAGAAAATTGGCTATATTATAGGAAAGTACGGGATAGAAATATTTGCACCCCTAGGATTAGTTAAAGCTAATTTTGTATTTAAGTCAGGAATCACAAAATATAAAAAATTTCATCGTGCTAATATTGTACAAACCCTCGAAAGATGCGCTGAATCTTCTTCTGTACAAAAGAAAATCCTGGAGAGAAGTGCGGAATTTGCTGCAAAAAGAGAGATGATCATCCAAGAAGCCGCTAAAAATGGAAGTCTATTAATTAAAACCGATAATGTCATTAACCATGTGATGCAAGAACATCATCATTGGGAAAAAGTCATAGAATTAACCGGAAATAAAATAGAAGATTTCAAAAAAGTAATCGGTCTTGTTGAAAATAATAAAATCATTCAGAAAATTAATATTCACGATACTTTTATACATAAAAATCTACCTATTAAAGTTATTGAATATAGAATGGAGATTAAAAGTTACGAAGTTGCAATCCTTATGGAAAGTTATTTTGAAACAGGAGAATCCTTTTTAAAAAATGCATATGTAATTAAACCTAAATGATTTATTAAATGGAAACATTATTCGATCTAATTGAAAAACAAAATTGGATCAAAATTTATAAAAATTGGATTCCAGATCAAATAGTAGAAAAGCTGTCGTATGAAGACAGCATGTGTCTGGCATATCAAATGTTAATTAATAAAGAAGGAAACGAAGATTTTAGAAATTTTGCAGTCGATTTACTTCAAATAATTCGAAATAGATTTCAGCAAAATTGGAGATGTGACTGGAGAAATGATCTTTTTCTTGGAGATGCTTGTCATATTACAATGAGATTAACTGAACGTTATGAAGCCTATAAACGAGCCTCTTTAATGTTTAATACAATGGACGATCTTCCGCCAACTTTACTTGTCTCTTTGGCTAGATGTTATAGTGCTCCAGGTAATCCTCCTATATCTATAAAAGAAGCAGAAAAATTTGCAAAAGTCGCTGTTAATAAAGAGAGATCAATAGAATCTGTAACTATACTGCGAGGAATTTATAAAACACTAAAAAAGGAAAAAGAATTTTCTTATTGGGATCATATTCTGGATAAACTAGAAAAAAAGAAGTTATATGCAAGAAATGAATGGCCAGCTTTTTTAGAAAAAAAAGATAGTTAAGATAAACAAAAATTAGAAACATTAAAATTTAAATTCTCAGTCTCAGAAAAGCATTTCTTTTGAGCGCAGTTGATTATTAGCAGTTTCAATAGTAGTTTAAAAATATTAACAAAAACAAAAACAAAAACTTTAAAAATTTTTTATTGAAAGTTTATAAATATGTAATACATTGATTCTATATGAACTAAAAAGAGGAAGTAATTAATATGGAATCTTCTTTTCAGGAAAAAAATCCTTTTATTAAAATCGGCCTTGTAGGATAAGTCGACCAAAGGGAGACTTATCCTACAAGGCCATTAAAATCTATCCATCGCAACCTTTGATTGGTGAAAAAATAAATTAATCAAAAAATAAGCAGGTTTTAGAGTCCTCAGTTGCATCTGTGATTTTTGGAAAACAATCAATTCTTGAATTATCGACGGAAGACAAAGAAAAATTTTACGAAGAGTCTGGAAAATATATTCAAAGCATCGATGCTAAAGGTCATATTTTTTTTACTGATGAGAGTAAATTCAAGTTATCATTTAATAGTTTAACACAATCAGTTTCATCTATTTTAAAAAATAATAACATAAAAACAGAAAACAAAGAAAATGTAGCTACAGCCTATGAGAAGGTTATAACAAAACTGGAAGCACATCCATTCACATATTGGCAAACCTTTTTGTCATTTGCTAGCTTTGGTTATTTATCTAAAAGCTCGATAGTAGCAAGAGCAAAAAAAATTATTACTGTTTATCATGATGCAATAAAAATAGAAGAAAAAAGAAAAGCTGAGTTTGACAAAGAGTTTGCATCAATTCAACCCTCACTTGAGAATTTGCGAACAAAATTGATTGAAAATTTCACATGGTTATTGAAAAAAGACAAAGAGATTCAGGAAAAATTTGAACAATTGAAAGAGGCTTGTGTAACTTCTATTCATAACAATGAAAGGATTTCTGTTAATGATTCCGATGAAAAGATCTGGAATGATCAATTTATTAAAGAAACAAAAATAAAATTAAATGAAATAGATGATCTTGCAAAGGAATACGAAGAGATTTCCTATGAACACCCAGATCTTTTTTCATCTCCTCATTTTCCTGCTCAAATGGGGTCAGGATTTTCAACTCTCGGATGGAAAATCAGAAATATTCCATCTAAAATTTATGATTATACTCCAAAGTTGGTAATTATAAAGCTTGAGACTGGGAAGTTACACTCATCTTCTCTCAAAGCGGTGAAAATGTGGCTAAAGCTCTGCAAAGATATTTGGGCGAGTATGGACTATCAGCCAAAACAATTGAGAGAGCAAATAGAGCAAGCTGAAAGATGGGAAAAAAATCCTGAAAAATATTTAAATTTAATCGCCAAACAAGCAGAGAAAGATGATCTTAAATTAAAGGACCAGCACACTATCTAAATCCATTTTCATGCAATTAACTATTGTCTGTTTTGGATGCCCTTTTAATGGTATTTTTTCTATAAGCGGATCCAGTGCCAATCCCATAATTCTTTTCCTTAAAGATCTTTCGTTTTCAACTGAGAGAATTTTATCGACTAAAATTTCCATCTTTTGATGGGATTAAGACCTGTTCAAAATATCAGGGTTCGTCATTTTTCGGGATTACCGACAGTTGCCACCCATAAAATTCTGTATACCTAGAGATATAGGCTAGCCATCATTTAAAGGATAAATTTATATTTCAGTGTACGACTTTAAGAATTCTTAAACAAATTAAAGAAATTTCTATAAAATAATTCGCATTTTGGGCATTAAGTAAATTGACAGGTGCTTGGGTGACAAATGAAACGCACATTAGGTACAACGATCAGCATATCTATGGCGGGGATAAATATTTTATTCTCCACCCAAATAGATGAATCTAATCATCTCTATAATCAATCCCCTAGCACATCTGATGAAAATGCATTTCTTAATCAATCACATGATAGATATCAACAGATGCATCAATCTAATCAAAATATGATTCAACACGATCGCAAAATGATCAAAGAGGGATACGATCCGAATGAAATCTATTTTGAAAATTCCCCTAAACCCATTGAAAACAATGGGAGAACATTTACCGATCAAGAGGCAATGTTACAGGGAAAATAGACCTCTTTCGAATTAAAGATGACCTTAACTTATTTAAATAAGGAGTATATATGCGTCTATCTAAATTGGTTTTAACTGCACTATCAACATTAGTTGTAGGTGGTTTATTTGCACAATGCCCAATGGGAGGTTGTGGAAGAGCTGGAAATTCTTATTCAAATGGCGGCTATGGCGGTGGCTATGATGGCAATTACAGCAATTCAGGCTACTATCAAGATGGTGGATATTCCAATTCACCTTATTCGGGAAGCTATAATCAAAGCTACGGAAATTATGGATATCCTCAAGGAAGCAACCAAGGCGGCTACTATGGAGCTTCTCAGGCAGGCTACTATAATGAGCCCTATTGGCCAAATCAAGGGTATAATCAACAAGGTTATTACCAAGGTAACAGTTATCAAAATCAAGGATATTATAATCCTAACCAAAGCTACAGCAAGCAAGGGAATTATCAACAAAATCAAGGATACTACCAAGCTCAAGGATCTAATAATCCAAACACTATGAATACCCAGAATAAAGTGAGCAACCAAGGCTCAAGCAGTTCATCTGCAAATATGTCTTCACCAAATGCTAATCCCGGTGGAAAACAATAAACAACCCATTTGGCTCCTCGCTAATCGCGAGGAGTCTATTTTAACCATGAAAAGATATCACACGCTTACAGAAAGTGAAGGACAAATTATCCTTAAAAAAGGAACGGAGCTTCCAGGAAAAAATGAATTTCATCGTTTAAAAGAACCTGGAATCTATATTTGCAAGCAATGTGATTCCCCTCTTTACCTTTCTTCGGATAAATTCGAATCTCATTGTGGTTGGCCAAGTTTTGATGATGAACTTCCACAAGCAATTATGAAGAGAATCGACCGAGATGGAGAGCGGACGGAAATTTTATGTTCTCAATGTGGAGGACATCTTGGCCATTTATTTATTGGAGAGGGTTTCACCAAAAAAAATAAACGCCATTGTGTCAATTCAATTTCAATGTCTTTCATCCCATGGAAAACAATTGAAGGTTTTGAAAAAGCAATCGTTGCTGGAGGATGTTTTTGGGGTGTTGAATATTTATTTAAAAATTTACCGGGTGTCAACCGGACAACAGTTGGATATACGGGAGGTAAATGCGTCAATCCATGTTATAAAGAAGTCTGTACAGGAGAAACCGGACATGCTGAAGCGATTGAAATTGTTTACGATCCAAAAATCACAAGCTATGAAACAATTTTAAAATTTTTCTTTGAAATTCACAACCCTACACAAAAGAACCGGCAAGGTCCGGATATAGGGAATCAATATCGTTCCGCCATTTTTTATTTCACAATTCAACAAAGGGACATCGCTCTACAATTAACAGATAATCTCAAAAAGAAAGGAATGGATATTGTGACAGAAGTCTTACCTGCCGGCAGATTTTATCCCGCAGAAGAGTATCACCAATCATATTATAATAAAACTGGCGATCAACCCTACTGCCATCGACGCACCCCCATTTCGTGGTAAGTCATTTTTTAGATTTCCAATGTCCCCATTCGTGAGTGGCATGATCGATAAACTTTTGATCTATTCCATTATCTTTTAAATCTTTAGCGACTTCTTCGACAGAAACACCTTCTTTATATTTACTGATGAATTGATCGCGTGTTTTATCTTTGATCTCTAGAAATCTCTGATAGGCTGAGCTATTCAACAAATTTTCAAAATTTTTGTAGAAACCTACAAAATGTTTTTCGAATTCTTCATTAGAAATGGGATTTTCTTGAATGTGTGTAATTTTTCCATCTTTTAATTTGCTGATCCATTCATTTAATCTTCCTTCTACTTCATTTCTCACAGGGCCTTCCGGAAATGAATTTTTTATTCTTTCAATTTGATCTTCAGATAGATCTTTCGATAAATGACAAAAATCAGTTCGCATGCCTACTCTTTCGTTAAAGAAACGCTCCCCCCCTTCTCTAACAAAAGCCTCTTGGGCATCGATATATTGATGGGCTGCTTGAATCAATGAAAGATTTGCTGACATAGAAACCTCCTTGTAATCCAAACCAATTATATATCAACGAAATATAATTCGCAAACTTACACACACCCGCGTTATTCTTTAGATAGGATCAGGATGTCTTGATAACTTATGAATTTTTTTCTTCCACACCATGAACCCCTAAGGATTTTTTTTATTTCAAACCCGGCTTTAGTGATGACCTCCCTCATCGCTTGCTCATCATGCCCAATGGAAGCTTCCGGATTTTCTAATGAATGAACATAGCTATGTTCATTTAAGGGATGAATAAGCTCTTGTGTGCTTTTCTTTTCTTCAATTAATTTTTTCGTTTCGTCAGTCATTAAGAAGCATGTTAAAAGGCAACGTCCGCCTGTTCTTAAAACGCGATAAATTTCTGTTAAGTACTGATGAATATCTTGGAGGTGCATATGCGTAAAAACAGATGTAAGGAGGACAAAATCAAATTCACTTTTTTCATAAGGAAAACAAAAAGCGGAGGAGTGAATGTTGCCTTGAGGGTTATAAAAACTATTCCAAACATTGACATGTCTAAAATGAAAATTTGGAAAATAAGGACTCACTAACTCTTTTGCGCGACGGATGAAAGGTAAATAGATATCAAAGCCTTCGTACCGCGCTGAATCATTTAAGTAATAAGCTAAAGCGTATGCCATTCTCCCAAGCCCGCAACCGACATCTAAAAAATGATCGGATTTTTTAAGAGCCCCTTGTTCGATCATAATGCTCAAAAATTCCCCGCTAATTTCAAGAAAATCCCCCCCTCCAATTTGCTTTATCTCATTGTCGGATGGATAAGGAAGGTTAGGTGGAATCAAACCATAGAATGAATCACTTTCAGCGCCATTTGCCAATATTGGTGTGACTTTAACGAGTGCATTTTGCTTACGCGCTTGCCTACCATAAATTTTCAAATGGACTTTTGGAAATTTTCGAAAAAATAGATGTTTGATTCGTTTAAATAAATTGATAATTCGTGATTCTTTAATTTCTTCGATGACATGAGAAACTCCACTTGATCTATCGTTTGGATTAACGGTAAGAATAAAATGATATTCCCCATCATTTTTGATTAACTGATGTGTTGCTTGTAATTCTTTTCCTTGCCAATTCACTTTAAAAGTCTCTATGGGTGAAATGAGGCTGTCTGAATGTAAAAGACCTTGAATATAAAGTGTTTGTTTTTTAAAAAGCGTTTTTGTGATTTTGCCAACAAAAAAATCAGTATCAACCGCTGTCATGTATACACCTATTTAGATATGCTAAATTCTGGAAGGAGTATAGGCAGAATTGGAAGTTTAAGTAAATTCTATTCGATTGCTTTCAGGTCTAAGGAGTGTAACCATGAGTGTTAAATATTCGGCAAGATGGCGCGTAATGAGATAATTCTCTTTTACAAATTGTCTTCCTGTTTCTCCGATTGCTTGCGACTTTTCAGGGTATTGAAGGAGGTAACGAATCCTATTTGCTGCACCCTCAGGTGTATTGACAAGAAATCCGGTATGATAGTTGACAACTTGCAGTTTAATGCCTCCTACATTTCCCCCTATCACAGGCTTCTTTTTCCAAAGGGCTTCTGTGACTGTCAGCCCGAACCCCTCTTTGGTTGATTTTTGCAGGACAATATGTGCCGCTCTTTGCAAGGCATTAATTGCACGATGGGAGTCGGCAGGTAAAAATAAAATTTTAATATCCGAATCGCCGGCTGCAGCCGATTGAACTTCTCTTAAGATTTGGTCCCCTTCCGGATCATCAGGCGCTCCCCCTCCCGCTAAAACGAGTTGTAATTGAGGTTTGAATTTTTTTGCTAATTTATAGGATTCAATTACACCTAAGGGATCTTTGAAGCGATCAAAGCGAGAGACTTGCAAAATCATGGGCCTTTCAGGATCGATATTAAAACGGACATAAACTTCATTGATTTCTTCTTGACTTAGGTCACAGTTTTTATCGCTTAATGGATCGATGCTAGGTGGAATTAAATAAATGGGATGAGGAAGTTGTTGGGCAAATTCATCAAGGGAAAAAATACTGGCATCATATTTTTCAATAAATTTTCTTAGGTATTTCCAGACATGCCGATCGGGATGAGAGGCATCGACATGACATCTCCAAATCCATTTTCCTTTTCTTTTTGGAAAATGATCGATCAAAGCGGCGGGCTGTTGATCATGAATAAAGACAATATCTGCCTCTTGTAATTTTTCTTTTAGCATTTCAGAATTTATCGCATTGATTTCTTCATATTTTCGCAAATACGATTCAGGAATAGATGAGCGTTTCCCTTGTAAAGCATTATGAAATGTTTTCGTGCATTGAAAAAAATCAAGGTCCCCTTTGATGACTTCCCAAGTGGCGTCTAATCCCAACGCTTGGCTTAGAGGGACTAACTTTTCTAAAATCTCTGCCACGCCACCGCCTTGAGGTGTGGAATTAATATGGAGAATGCGAATATTATTTAAAGATTTAGCTATTTGCTGAAGTTGATAGAGAACGCCTTCTCCAACAATATTTTTATAATTTTGAAGAATATCGCTCATGCTTGTTCCTTCACAAAAAACTGATTAATAGTTTTGATTAATACTTTTTTTAATTCGACCAATGTAAAAAAATAGGGGTCTAGGGAATGGATTTGCTTAATGAGCTCATCGTAGCCATCTCCAAATCCTAACAGCCACTCAGTAAAATCATCCAACCCTTTGGTTGTCCTTCCCCGTGCATCAATAAAATGATAAAAAATGCTATGAGTGCTCATAGTGGGAACAACTCTTAAAAGGTCAATAGGGTTTTCCAAAGACAATGGGGTCGAAAATATAATGATTTTAGATCGAACAAAATGAAATTTTTTAGTTCTTTTTGACCAATAAAAGACCTCGCGTTCATCCAAGCGTTCTTCTACGACCTCTAAGACAGCCTGGCGCATTTGTTGCAAATTATTGTAATCAGTTGGGTCGATGATGCCTAATTTCTCTGCCAATAGATCATCGTGAAGAACATGGTGAGCCCACGATGCAAAATCATTATGATATTCCGGGTCTATAAACATGGGGCGTAAATGCCCCCCCCAAAAATGATGATAAATGCATCCTTCATGTATCGTGGTCAACTTATCTCTAAACTCAATTAAATTGCCTGCGTGCTCTCCGGTTGATATTGTGGATAAAGAGCAATCCTTTACAAAAAAGGGAGAGGGTTTTTGACCATCCATATAAGACCTCTTTAAAAATTAGTCAATATCACTAATGGAAGATTTGAAAATAATTTTTCAAGTGATATTTCTTGATTTAATGAAATTTTTTGCCCGGTGAGAATGTCACAATATTCTCCTTCCAAATCAGGTGTCAACATGAGGGATGTTTCATTCCAAATGTTTTCTAATGGTACGGTTTTATTGCCTATAAAATGGAACAAGAATCTACCGACAATGATCATGATTTTTTTTCCCTCATATTCCCTAAAAAAGGCGATGATATGTTCTTTGTTTGTTCCTTTGATCTCAATGGGAACATAGCTCCCTTTTTGGAATAATTCCGAATGCTTCAAACGAAAATTCAATGTTTTAGAGGTAACATATAACTTAATTCTGCCATCCTCAGGGGTCTCCATGAGATGTTTAACTAAGCCCAATGTGTCTTCTTCCCCTTTTTGCTTCAAAATATTTAATAAATTAGATCGAGTAGAATAATCGACAGAGTGTCTATTATCCGGATCGACTAAATCAAAACACCACAATTCGCTTCCTTGATAAAAATCGGGAATTCCAGGAACAGTCATCTTTAAAACAAGCTGGGAGAGTGAGTGATATAAACCGGCTTTCATAATAGGCTGAACAAAACCTTCAAATTCTTTGAGAAATTGGTTACTTGGTTCTAAATCGAGAATGCGATGAATAAATTCAAGGACCCCTTGTTCATAGGGTACATGAGGGTTCACCCAGCTCGTATGAATTTTTGCTTCTTTGATGGCTTTTAAAATATACTTTTCAATACGGCCAATATAATGTGCCCTGGCTGTTGCGTCCATGGGGTAGAGAGGCCAAGTGCCAATAAGAGTTTGATAGATCAGATATTCTTCATTGGCATCGGGGATTTCATTTTTTTCGGTTACAGTTTTTTTTGAATGATTTAATTCTTTCCATTTATAAAGGGCTGTATTCCATTCTTCCGGGATTTCCGATAAGATATTGATTCTCGCTCGAACATCTTCGCTTCTCTTAGTGTCATGAGTTGAAGTTGCAAGAAAGGTATGCGGCCATTTGTCTAATCTCTCTTTATTTTGAAGATGAAATTCTTCTATTGTTGTGCCAAAGCGATCCAAATCCATCCCCACTTCATTTAATGACGCAAGTGGATAATAGCGGTAAAAGGCGGTGTCTTCTTCACCTTTTGCGGCCACAGGACCGGTTAATTGTTGAAATCTAAAGACAAAATCTCTTCTAAAAGAAATTTCTTCTTCTGTAAGGCCCGGAGGATCATCTAAAAGGAGTACATTTTCAATAAATTCAAAAATCGATGGATCGCTGGCCGGGTTAATTCTCTTAGCTTCTCTAATTGCCTCTTCAATATATTTTCGATCTTCAGTTTCGATCTTTTCGTCAATTTTGCGTATATATGTCCGATAAACCGGGAAGCAAGCAATAATATCTCGTAGAGCTGATCTTAAAGATTCGAGAGTAAAATCACGCGACCATCGATGCTGCTTGCTCACTTTTTCTAATTGACGGGAAAGAATGTGCAATTCGCTAGCCATTGAGATCAGTAGAATTAATTTTTTACACTGAAAAACAATTTCCGATACTTCAAAATGTCTATTAATAAAACGCTCATACATCTGGCGTATCGTCGGCCAATGATTTTTAACAACAAAAAGGCCATTTAATAGATTTAAAAAGTCATATCCCGTCGTTCCGAAGATTTTCCAATTTTCTTTGAGTTTTTCATCGCCTAAGAGAATTTTTTCAATAACAACAAAGAAATTTTTCTCTTCACCATTGACATGAAAGACTTCTCCGTATTTTTTTTGCAGACGGCTAAAATATTGTTCTGGATCAAAAAGGCCATCGACATGGTCAATTCTAAGACCTGTCACTTTTTCTGATCGAATTAGGTCGAAGACCAGTGCATGCATGGCTTCGAAAACTTCCTCATTTTCACTCTGCATGCTTACAAGCTCGTTAACATCAAAAAATCTTCGATAGTTTATCTCATCGTTTGTTACCCTCCAGAAACTCAACCGATAGGGTTGTTCATTTAATAATTCTTCTAACCGGTCAAAACTATGAGGGTTTCCTTTATGTCCATTTAAGTCTTTGATCGAATCTAAAATTTGTTGTTTTATTTCCTCTGATTGCTCAGTTAGTGTCGCAAGCCTTTTTTTAATGATCTCCTTTTCCCTAGCTCTTTCTTTGCATTTTTCAATTTGCTTTTCTCTTGTCTTAGGAAGATGTTCAAGGGCTGTAACGATACTTTCTAGCTCTAATAGCTGAGGTTGTTCTTCTCCCAGGCACTGTTTTAAAATCTCTACTGCCGGCTTTAATATCACCTGCCAGGTGAATGGATTGAGCGGAAATCTTCTGGTTTGATATTCTACAAAAAAAGCCCCCTCTTCATAGACGACATTAAATCCCTGACTTTCGATAATCTTCCCAAATTGCTGATCCAGTACCGCTAGCAAAACTTTATTTTTTAGCTCTGGTTTAGGAGGATCCCAAATAATATTAAAATAGGCTGCATATAAGGAACTTGGTCCATTTTCCAAAACATCTTCCCACCAACGATTTTCACCATTAATGCATAAATGGTCTGGAACAATATCAAGTATAAAACCTAGATTTGCTTGTTTTAAAACTTGAATAAAATCATTGAAATCACTTTCACTTCCAATTTCACGATTGATTTGGGTAGGATCTAAAACATCATACCCATGAATACTATCTTTGGCAGCTTGCATAATAGGAGATGAATAAATATCTGAGATACCCAAAGCTTGAAAATACGAAACAAATTCTTTGGCTTGTCGAAATGCAAACTGATGATTAAATTGTAATCTATAGGTTGCTGAAGGAATGCGTAAATGAGTCATGCACCTTGTCCTATAATTGGAAGGTCAAACCAAAAGACTGAATTTTTCATGTAATTTGCTTTAACACAAAGGGAAGAATCCCTCCCTCTTGATAGTATCCTATTTCTAAGGAAGTATCTAAGCGAGAAATCACATTAATTGTTTGCATCTGTTGATTTTTTCGCTTCATGTGTAAAGCCATCAATTGTTTAGGCTTAAAAGGATTGGGGATATCTAATGTAAATAACTCATCGCCTTCAATGTTAAAAGTTTCACCTTTTTCTCCCCCTAAAAATTGGAGGGGGAGTATACCCATGCCGATGAGATTACTGCGATGAATTCTCTCAAAACTTTCGGCAACAACAACTTTTACACCAAGTAATGCAGGCCCTTTCGCAGCCCAATCGCGTGAACTTCCCATCCCATAATCTTTTCCTGCAAACACAATCAATGGAATATTTCGTTTTTCATATTCTTGACAAGCGTCAAAAATAGTCATCAGAGTTCCCTCAGGCATTAGCTTGGTATAGCCTCCCTCTTTACCCTCTGCCATTTTATTTTTAATCCGAATATTGGCAAACGTTCCCCGCATCATCACAGCATGATTTCCACGGCGGCTTCCATAACTATTAAAATCTTCTTCCTTAACACCTAAAGAAAGGAGATATTGCCCTGCGGGCGATGTCGGTTTGAATGCGCCCGCCGGAGAAATGTGATCTGTCGTCACCGAGTCGCCAAATATAGCAAGAGGGCGCATTTCACTTAACCTTATAGATGTTTTTAAACCTTGTAGAAATCCTTTAAAATAGGGGGGTTGTTGGATATATGTACTTTTAGAATCCCACTGATATCGAAGCCCTTGAGTCGTTTTTATTTTTTCCCAGATAGGATTATCTTGTGAAATATGCGCATAGCGGCTTTGAAACATCGAAGGCTCAATAGAAGCTTCAATTGCTTTTTCAATTTCTCTATCGGAGGGCCAAACGTCTCTTAAATAAATGGGCCTCCCCTCTGAATTAAAACCAAGCGGTTCTTCATCCATATTGATATTGACTTTTCCAGCAATTGCAAAAGCCACCACCAAAGGAGGAGACATTAAAAAATTGGCCTTTACAGCGCTGTGAATACGGGCTTCAAAATTGCGATTGCCGCTCAATACGCTAGCTGTTATTAGATCATGCTGTTTTATTGCCTCTTCGATTCTTTCATCCAATGGGCCGCTGTTTCCAATGCAAGTTGTGCACCCATAACCAACTAATTGAAAACCTAAAGTGTCTAAATACTTTTGAAGACCGGCTTTTTCTAAATAATCTGTCACGACTCTGGAGCCGGGAGCTAAACTGGTTTTTACCAAGCGATTGACTCTCAAACCTTTTTCAACTGCTTTTTTTGCAAGAAGGCCTGCAGCCAACATGACGCTGGGATTACTCGTATTAGTACAACTCGTAATTGCAGCAATGACTATGGTGCCATGAGTCAAGATCCCATCCGCTGAGGTTGCCTCAGCATACCCGGGCGTGGCGACTACTTTAGTAAAGGGGCGATTAGAAACCATTTCTTGCTCGCTCCATAAAGCCATGGTTTTGATCGGTTTCATCTGCTCGATGCCGCCGCTATCATGGGGAATAAGCATAGATGTTCCATCGACGTGCAGACCAACAGTCGGTGAGGGATATTCATTTTCCTTACCATATCCTCCATGAATTGTCGGGGTCGCTAGTAGTTCTTTAAATCGGCTGCCCACCTCCCAAAGATCAATTCTATCCTGGGGCCTTTTGGGTCCAGATACACTGGGTGTAATCGTGTTGAGGTCAAGCTCTAGCTCTTTTGTATAATCAACTTGTCCTCTTGTTGGAATTCCGAATAGACCTTGAGCAACGAGATAATCTCGAACGAGTGCAATGTGTTGGGGGTTTCTTCCAGTCATTTTTAAATAATCTAAGGTTTTCTCATCCGATGGAAAAAAACCCATAGTAGCCCCATACTCAGGAGCCATATTACCAATCGTCGCGCGATCGGCAACGGTTAAGCTCGCTGCACCAACTCCAAAAAATTCTATAAATTTTCCGACAACATTTTCTTTCCTTAAAATTTCTGTAATTCTCAATGTCAGATCAGTTGCAGTGACCCCTTTTTTTAACTCTCCCTCCAAATGAAAACCTATCACTTCAGGTGTTTGCAGGGAAACGGGTTGGCCAAGCATAGCAGCCTCAGCTTCAATTCCCCCAACCCCCCAGCCAACGATACCTAAACCATTGATCATCGTCGTGTGAGAGTCTGTTCCAACTAACGTGTCTGGAAAGAGGACAATGTCGCCTTCAAATTCTTTTGCAACGACTACTGATGCGATATGCTCTAAATTGACTTGGTGGACAATTCCAATAGCTGGTGGAATGACCTGAAAGGTTTTGAATGCTTGTTGCCCCCATTTTAAAAAAGTATAGCGTTCCTCATTGCGCTCAAATTCAATTTGCATATTAAAGGTAAATGCATCAGGGGTGCGCGCGCGATCGACCTGAACAGAATGATCAATCACAAGGTCGACAGGAACCTGGGGTTCTATGCAACTTGGATTTTTACCTAAACTCGATACTGCATCCCGCATTGCAGCCAAATCAACCAAGAGTGGAACTCCAGTGAAATCCTGTAAAATGACCCTAGAAACAATAAACGGGACATCACCCTCTTGAGGCTGTTTACACTTCCATTTAGCCAATTGAATGACATCCTCAAGCCCCACCCTTTTTCCATCGCAATTTCTCAAAAGCGATTCTAAAATGATACGAACGCAGATAGGCAACCGTTTGACTGATGGAAGCCTTTCCGCTAATACCGGGAGGGAATAATATTTACCTTGTTTAATTGTCTGAATGACTTGAAAGGGATCGGCTAAAGGCATAGAAATTACTTACATAAAGTTTAGGGTGGTATTCTCTTTTCTAACTATTTGGGGTGCATTTGTCAAGTGTTAGTGCGTAACCAGAATCGTGCATATCATGTTTTATTAAGTTATGTCTGAGCGTCTGCTTTAATCGCCTTTATTTATACAGATCGTGATTCAAAATTTTGCCTAATGAAAGTTCTTTCAAAAGCAAAAATTAACGATGGAAATGATGTAACGATATAATGATTGAACAAAAAGACCATCGATTGCGTGTGTTGGTGCCCTTTGAAAAAAGCACTGAATATGCTCAATGTGTATGTTTGATTGCTTTTTGCAAAGGGCACCAACACACGCAATCGAGAAATTCTCATGCTTTGATCTGTAATCAAAGCATGAGAGGTTTAAAAATATTTAAAAACCTTATCATTATATCACTATATCATTTCCATCGTTGATTTTGCTGCGGGGTAAAATTTTGTTTCTATTATAGTTTTTGACTCCTGAGGAAATAAAAAGAAATCCTGAGAAAACCGACTGGGTTAGAAAAAGAAATGGACTTTTGAGATGTGTCATTTATCCATTAGCAACTTGGATCATTGCTGCTTTTGGCATTTATTATCAATGGAAGAACAGCCAAGCATTCGCTTCTTATAATCACTTTCAAAAACATGCGGCAATTGGATTTTCAATTGTTTTTGCTGAGATGATTGCCTGTATTGCATTCTGGAATGGAATGGCGGCAGAAATCTACTTAGAGAATAGTAGTGGTAGGAAGGTTTTTGAATAATTTTTCCATGAGATCGCAATCTAATCTACTAAACTGAGGAGGTAGGCGTCTAGCCATTGATAGCGATGTTCCTTTCCAGACCATCCCCAAAAACCCATATGTCCCCCATATTTTGAAAGACAAATCTTTAAGGCTGAAGAGCAAGAACTTGTTAAAACACTCTGGTAATCGACAAAAGGATCATCTTTTGCTAAAATAAGATAAGTCTTTTGTTTAATACTCGATAAGTAATATTTACTGCTGCATTGTTGATAATAATCATAAGGATCTTTAAAGCCCCAATAAGGCGCTGTGACATGGGTATCAAAGTCAAAAATCGAGTGAATCTTTTGTTTACCGAGCCAGCGCCGACCTAAGATTCTGAGCCATTTCACATAGTAGCGATGATACATGTGGTTGCTTGGATAAAGGAGAAGATCTTGTGTTCTTTTTAAATCGATTGGGGGGCAAATTGCAATCACTTTTTCAATCCAATCTTTTGCCTGGTCGCCCAATTCTCCAAGAAGTTTTAATGAAATGTTGCCTCCAAGAGAATAACCTATTAAAGTGACGGGGCTTTTTGGGGTAGAATTCTTGATTTGATGGAGGACTTCAAGGATATCTTGACTGGTCCCCCCGTGATAGGGCCGAGTTGCAAATTCAATGCCTTCAGAATTTCCCCGAAGATTCACTCGCAATACACGCATTCCCTTGTTGTAAAGCTTGCGGCTCATGCGAATCATATAGACTGAGGAAAATGTCCCCCCCAAACCATGTACAAGAACGACTGTTTTCTGATCAGGCTCCCACCCATGAGGGGTCGACATCTTACAATATAAACGATCGCCATCTTCTAAATTGACAAAATAGGGTATTGAAGGGGGTTCGTCCCCTCCTTTACTAAAAAATATAGGGATAGTTGTTTGCAAGTGCGGTGATCGGAGACCTCGGGCAGGTTGAAAAGAAAGATATTCTATATTGGGCTGCAACTTGATCGACAAATCTTTTAAAACCATATATTTATATAATATAAACCACGTCTGATAATCTAGCAAACAAAAATAGGACACCAAACAATCAACGTCTGATAATCTTTTATATTTCAGAAAAGCTTGTTAAAATTGACAATAGTCTCTATACCATTAATATGCCAAAAATAAACGTTAATGGTACACATTTCTTTTATGAAATAGAGGGTACCGGCCATCCGCTTCTTTTAATCGCAGGGTTTACTCAAGATTCGCTATTTTGGACGCCTATTCTTTCCGAATTAAAGAAACATTTCAAAGTATTGGTTTTCGATAACCGCGGAGTTGGTCGAAGTGATCGTCCCGATATCCCCTATACAATAGAGATGATGGCACAAGATACTCTTGCTTTAGTAAAAAGCCTCGATATAGGGAAACCTCATGTCATTGGCCACTCGATGGGCGGCTCCATTGCGCAACTGTTAGCTTATCGCCATGCAGATACATTCAGTCGCTTTGCACTCTGCAATACACTCATTAAATTTAATTCTGTCAGCACACGTTTCCAAAATTTTTTATTGCATTTGAAGGAGATGGGCGTCTCGCAACAACTCATAGCTGAAGGGATACTACCCTGGCTCTATTCATCTGATTTTCTACAAAATCAAGAAAATGTTGATAAAACCGTAAATTATTTTTTAAATCATCCCTTTCCGCAATCATTCATTGGTTATAAAAGACAACTTGAAGCACTTGTCTCTTTTGATTCAACAAAATGGTATCATCAAATCAAGGCGCCGGTTTTAATCATTAATGGTGCGGAAGATATCCTATGCCCTTTCGATTCTGAACGTTTGGCAAAGGGTATCCCGGGTTCAAAATTAATTCATTTTCCTAAAATGGGTCATCTCCCCATGGTGGAGCAACCTCACCAATTTAATCATTGTATCATTCAATTCTTCATAAGTCGTGAATGTTGAGCTGAATCCCGCTATATTTCCATGCTTCTTGAAATTCACCATTGACCCACTCGCTGTCTGTTAGTAAATTTTGATTTTTTAGACTTTCTTTTAATCCAAAGAGCGCTCGCCCATTTCTGGGATGCCTTTTAAGTTCTTCTCGAAACATTCCCTCGGCTTCTTTTGGCTTTTTTAAACGAAGATATAGCCCGCCTAATGCAATTCGTGTTGGGTAAAACCAATCGGGGGGTTCGTTGTAGCGTAGTTGGTCTTGAATCTCTATGGCATGTAGCAATGATTTAATCGCTTGATCAGTATTTAACTGGATTTCAGCAATTGCCGCATCCAAGGTATCTTTTGCAATATTTAAAATTTCACTGGCGCGATTATAGCCAAAAATCATTGATGCATTGATCTCATTTTTTCGTCTTTCAAATTCTTTCTGTTCATTTAAAGCCAAGTCCATCCTTTTGATCATCGCAAAAGCCAATGCACGACCATAATGCCAAACAGCAATTGTCACTTTCATATTTTCATCAGGTTTTGGCAAATCGAGAATCTCTTCCCATTTTCGAAAATTGAGCAAAACAGTCAAAGGGGCAGAGGCATAGTATTCAACGCCTGGCATCGTCTTAAAATGAGGAACATAAAATTCTGTCAATTCATCTGCAACATGTTTAGCATCGACAAAACGCCCCTGTAAGGTAAATGCTCGCGAAAGAAAGTAAAAATTATGGGAAAGGTAATGTAAAGGATAAATTCCCTCTAAACCATAGTTTCTAATATAGATTCTGTCTGCCACAATGGCATTTAAATTAGTACTCACTGCTTGTGCATAATCACCAATTAATAAATAAATATGTGAGGGCATATGCAAAATATGGCCCGAACTTGGCAATAAACTTCTCAAACGCTCTGCTGACATTAAAGCCATTTCGGGATTAGGGGAAGCCTCTACAGCATGAATATAGAAATGATTTGCTCCTAGATGGTCTGGCTTGCGGCGCAAAACTCCTTGAAGAATTTGAATCACCTCTAAAGTCCCTTCATTCGGTTTTCCATCTGAAGTCCATTGATTCCATGGATTGACATCAAGAATACTTTCGGCATAAAGAACCGCTGCATCTGGGTCATCCGGATATTTTTCATGAAGCTTTTTCATCGCTTGACTATAATTTTTGTTTAAATCAGCTCGATTGCTTTCATTTGCTGAATAACGGGTTGCTAATGCTGCGATATAATCTTTTTCGTTTTCAGAAACATTAGAAACTTTCTGTTTTGCCATTTCAATGATGTCATAGGCTCGTCTGCCCCTATCTGCCGTCATCTCCATATTGATATTTGGCCCTAAAGACAAAGCCATACCCCAATAAGACATTGCTAGGTTTGGGTCAATTTGCGAGGCCCGTAAAAAGGACCAATAGGCAGCATCATGGTTAAAGGCATAAACAAAAGTCAATCCTTGGTCAAAATAAAGCTGTGCCAAAATTTGATTTGTTGTGACAGGATGGTGAATGGCGATATCATTTGGGTCTAAAACAAAATTTTTTGGAGGATCAAAAGGAAAGGGGTCTGCATAGGATAAAAATTTATAAAATAAAAGACTAAAAATTAAAAAATTTCTAACTTTAAACATTGGATCCCCCCGGGTCGCTCTTCAATGCGTTTTTGTATCTGTGTTAACTATATAAAGTCAAGAAATCTATTCTATTCAAAAAAGGAGGTTTTCAATGCAAGCAACAACATTTTTGATTGATACAACCTGGTGGTTGATTCAAGGAAAGTGCCTGTACGATGAGGCGATTGATTTGAAAAAGGACATCGATAATCTACTCATGAAAAATGAAAACAAACATCACGCCGATTACACTGAGACAATCTTTAAAGTAGCCATTATTTGTTTCGACTGTTTAGCCTTGAAAAAAGATTTTAATGCCTATGGTCTTCAAGGTGGCGAATTAAGGGAAAATCAACTCTATTCAGCAGGGTATCAAACGCTAGCATGCGCATCTAAGATATCGATGCATCTCATAAAAAATGAGGATTTGATCAATACAGATATTGCCTTGAGGATATTGGCAATTTTTAGAAGAAATGGTCAAGCCATAGGGTCTGTAGAACTCGCATATGGGCCAACCATTGCTTTATCGACAATCACATCGGTCGATTACCTTCAAGAAGCGATCCACACCTATTTTTGCAATTGGTACGCAAAGAAAGCGGCGATTGCTGCCGGGATAGAATATGATCTTAATTATGAAAGAATTCCTGAAAAACATTTTGAAAATAAGATATTTAAGCTATTTAAGTGCCCAATTACACTAGAGCCCATACGCTATCCTGTCACCGCCCCTAATAGACAAGGGGGTCCCGATCATCATTTTGAAAGAGCTGCCATTTTAGAATGGCTTAAAAAAAACAACACAAATCCGGTTACAAATTTAGAATTGCATATCCATGAACTAAAAGAAAATCACGACATGCGAGAAATTATCGAAGCAGAAATGACTCGTTTAGGGTTGAAGTAAGTGTCTCAAGGAAGAGAGGACAACAAAGCTCCTTAGCGGAAACTGCTGCCATTTTATACACATCGTGATTCAAAATTTTGCCTAATGAAAGTTTCTTCTAAAGCAAAAATTAACGATGGAAACGATATAATGATATAATGATTGAACAAAAGACCATCGATTGCGTGTGTTGGTGCCCT
>JANWJE010000030.1 GCA_025451995.1 Parachlamydiaceae bacterium
ATTTGCTAAAACGAATCTTTTTGGCGTCTTTATTGCCAAATTTTTCGACCATATTAAACACAATATGCTCTCAAAATTTGGCAATAAATCCATCCAAAAATCTTTCATTTTATCAAATAAAGCGAATTATGCAAGAGGTCTATTAAAGAAAAAAGACGCGGCGCCTATGTGACGCTAATTATACATTTATCCGAAGATGATGCAATACTCAAACAAGTGTGCGGCCAAATTAAAAAACAATTAGGCTGCGGTGGGACGGTGAAAGAAGGTCATATAGAGCTGCAAGGCGATCACGTCGATCAAGTCAAAGCCTTTTTGAAACGAATAGAAAAGGTGCAAGGCCATCTCCGTGAGAGGGTAAGGAACTGAATTCTTCAGTTCCTTACCCTCTCACGGATTACCAACTCGAAAGTTTCTTAGTCCATTTCTAATCCGAAATCAGCATGGGCTATTCCTCTTATTTTTTCTGCAATTGCGCTAATCTCTTCAGGAACGCTCCGTTTATGAATACTCTCCAAGTGATAATAATATGAACCAGCAGGATTATCCGTACCTATGCTACACTCATCAACACTTGTCTTTTCATACTCCTTTTTCCAATCAGTTCGCAATTCAATGCTCACACTATGTAGTCGAGAGAAAACTCCATTCAATAAAGGGAATGACCACCCAGATATCCCTTTAATCATCAGGATGTTGCGTTTTATTAAATATCCACGATTTTTCACTTTCCCTTTCACCCTAACAGTCCGGTTCACTTCTTCTATCGCATAAATTCTAAGAGAAAGATTGGGAGGCCCTAAGAAAAAAGAGCATAATCTATTTTTAAATTTACCCTCTATTTGCCCCCAACACTCAGAGGGAATTAAGGCCTTTTTTTTTAAGCCATTTAAGATGTAGCGGGCAGATTCCTTGTCATCCACAAAGTACTGCTCAATTACTCGTTGATAACATCCACTCCATTGTCGATTCAGTTCAAGATTTTGCTTGGATATCCCTACCCACCTAATGATTTCGCAAATCAACTCATCTGTCTCACATATCCTCTTCTCAACCACACCGGAAAGAGGTCTGTAATTTTCTAAACTGACAGTAAAAGAATTAACAATCATATTGCACCAATTTTTATCGTTTTCGACAACAACCTTACCATAATTCATAATAGGAATAAAAATGTTATCCCAAATTTTGTTTTCAAAGAATTGAGAATAGTTTATACCGAAACAACTTCAAAACCTGAATGTTGAAGGTATTTCAGTTGAAAGGAGTATCTCGACTTTGTACAATTTTTGAACTCATCTTCGGAGAGAAACTTTCTACAGCTAAATAAATTTCTCGGAAGGGGAAATCAACCCCTTCCTGCGAAATTTATTACGCTGTAGTCGTCCAAAAATTGTACAAAGTCGAGAGTATAGCGTGCTTTAAAAATTCCAGAGGAGGTTATATGGCTCTTATACAAAGCTTTTTTCTGTTCTTGCTCCTATGTGTACCATCATTTACTTATAGCAATTTAGAAAGTAATAAAGTACAAAATTGGATAAACATCCCCTACAAAAAAACAGAAACCCTGTCGTATTATTTCTATATAAACGATTTTATAAATAGTTTTATTGGAATACCAACATCTAACATTACAGTAGACAGTTCAACAATTAATTCTACGTATTTGGCTGGAAACGCATCAATATACAACATGCTAGGTACGCCAGTCGGAACATGCTCTGCCTCGTTTTTGTGTATCCAAAATAATAGTGGTATATTTACAAGCAATTCTAATTATTTATCCATAAACAATGGCCTCATTCTATCATGGCTTATGCCGAACACATTAACCAATTTAGAGCTCAATACCATCGTCCAGTCAATGGTTGGCCAAAATATTGTTGTTTCGTCCGCAATGATTGGCACTAATCCATTTTATGGAAAAAAGTTTAATATAAACATATCATCAGATGGCACAAAAATCACTTTTATATTGACCAGAGTAGGTTGATCGCTTTATAAAAATTCTAATGCTTCCAAACGCGAGTTTTAGATAAAGAATAAAACCCGCGCCACTAAAGATATTTTAAAAAAGATTTATTAATTTTTGATAAAATAGACCTCTTTAGAAACTCCCTTTGCTTGAGAAAAGACAAGATTTTTGGATGGATTTATTGCCAAAAAGATTTTTTTTTCAAGCAAATGGAGTTTCTAAAGAGGTCTAATGCTGACCCGAAACATGATAGCGACTATAAGAAAAATAAATGGCAACGCCGATTGCAAGCCAAATGATTAAACGCATCCATGTTTCATAATCAAGCGAAAGCATCAACATCAAACACACAAGAATTCCGATCAGAGGAATCCATGGCACTCCGGGAACTTTAAAAGGACGTTTCATTTCAGGCGCGCGATAATGCAAAACTAACACTCCCAAGCAGACAGAAACAAAGGCGAGTAATGTGCCGATACTGGTCATTTTCCCGACAATTTGTATGGGGACAAATGCTGCAATCGATCCGACAAATAACATTAAAATGATGTTTGAAATCCAAGGAGTTTGAAACTTTGGCAGGGTTTTAGAAAAAATAGAGGGAAGCATCCCATCAGCAGACATCGCATAGAGAATGCGCGACTGGCCTAACAGCAAAACCAAAATGACAGATGTTAATCCCGTCAAAATGGCGAGTTTGACTAATGCTTTTAACCAAGGAAATGGGGTCTGGTCAACCGCTGAGACAACAGGTGCAGCAATATTGATCTCTTTATAATTGACCAATCCAACCAATACTAAAGAAAAAAGGATGTATAAAGCTGTGCAAATGATCAGGGATCCGATAATGCCAATGGGAATATTGCGTTGGGGATTTTTGGTCTCTTGTGCGGTGGTTGAGACGGCGTCAAATCCAATGTAGGCAAAAAATACAATGCCGGCAGCTCTAATAATTCCACTCCACCCAAATTCTCCAAATGTCCCCGTATTTTCAGGAATAAAAGGGTGATAATTAGCATCATTAATAAAGAAAAAACCTATACAAATGAAAAGGACTGCCACAGAAACCTTAATCATCACCATCAAGGCATTAATGAGAGCCGATTGCCTAATCCCTAAAATCAATAAAATCGATAACGCAACCACAATCAATAAAGCGGGTAGATTAATCGCTCCATACAAGAGTCCTTCAGTTGGATGGTGTAGAGGATGCCAAGGAGAGGCAGAAATTGTAGGCGATAGTTCTAAACCCATATCCCGTAAAAAAGAGAAGGCATAAGCCGACCAGCTGATGGCAACAGTAGCCGCTCCAATGGCATATTCGAGAATGAGATTCCACCCCATTAACAAAGCCAAAAATTCACCAAAAATGGCATAAGTATATGTATACGTGCTTCCTGAGATTGGGATCATAGCCGCAAGTTCACTGTAGCAAAGACTGGCAGCTGTGCAACCGATTGCTGCGATAAGAAAAGAGATTACAATCGCCGGACCCGCATTCTCAGCTGCTGCAATTCCAGTAATGGAAAATAGACCAGCCCCTATAATACACCCAATGCCAATCATAATGAGTTGCATGGGACCTAAATTGCGATTTAATTTTAATTCTATCTTTTCATTGTCAGCTTGTAAATCATGAATAGATTTTCGACTCCATATCCCCATTTGGTAAATCTTTCCTTTTAGTAAGTTTTAAACTTCAACGCACTCACCTGAAATGAAAAAGGCTTCGCCTTGACAAATTGGCCTGGATTTATTCTCTTACAAATATGAGTAAAGGCTCTCTGAAGACTTAGAAGAATCAAATTCTCCTCGCTCGGCTAATCTCTAAGAAGAAAGCTATGCTCAACCCAATGACCCCTCCAATGACTCCCAGCATAGCTGAACGGTGAGTAAGAACATTTTGTTCGTTGGTGTAAACTATTACATTAATGATGAGGTCTGCAGTAGTTCCAAGCCCAAATCCACCCGCTCCACACATAATTATGTTTAGCGCACCTGCAAATTCGTTTATACGTCTTGGCATTCCATTATTGTAATATGTAGAGGTTAAAGTCCCTCTTGAGTTTTCTTCTCTATAAGCTTCAATGTCGTCGCTTTTTTGTAAACTATTCATCAGTTTTCCTTTACAAGGTTTTATTTCATAAAAAACTAATTATTTAGGTTATTATAACAGAAGTTCCACTTTTTGATGATCCAATTTTGTCTTATTCAGAAAATTCCATCTCAAAGCAAAAATAAACGATGGTAGCGATATAACGATATAATGATTGAGCAAAAAAGGCTGTGTGTTAAACCAAAACGCCATCGATTGAGTGTGTTGATGCCCTTTGAAAAAAGCAAGCTAATAAGAGCATAAAGTGTATTTAATGCTTTTTTCAAAGGGCATCAACACACTCAATCGAGGAATTTTCCTGCTTTGAGCTTTGCTTAAAGCAGGAAGAGTTTAAAGTACTATCGTTATATCATTATATCGTTACCATCGTTGATTTTTCTGCGAAACCGAACTCTTGCTTTTATCATGTTTTTTGTCAAACTTTTGAACTTTTTTGTTTATACTTCTGCATAATTAAATATAATTATTTAATTTAAAACAAAAAAATATTATAATCACTATTTTAAACAATCTTTTTAATATTTAATATAACAAGAAATTAAAATGGTAAATAATACATTAAACACCTCTTGTCCTTGTCTCTATCCCGAAGCCCCAAAAATGTGCCCAACCACCATTATGGAAACAAAAGTTAATAGTTTAAAGGAACTTTATGACTTTTTTAATGGTTTATATAGCTTTTCTTATCAAGATAAAAATTATCGAATGACTAAACTCACCGCCGTCCCATTATGCAAAGAATCCGATGGGAGACTTACAGGCGATGGGTGCAATAAGCGCGGGCATCATTATAGATTATATACTGCTTCCAGTTGAATATTGGAATTTTGGGCTAGCTTGAAAGCTCCCGCGGTTGAGAGATCGCAAGAGGCATAGTATTAAAACAATAAAATGCCTCTTGCGATCTCTCAACCCCGGGGCTTTGAAGCAGCCCAAAAGTCCAAGATTCAGCTGGAAGCAGTATATAAGACATCATTAGTCGAATTGGACTCCAACGGGCAAGTGAAAGCAGAAACCCCAGTTTGCAATAAGACGATTTTTCTTAGAAATATTATTGCAAAAATCATTGAAGTCTCTCACTTTAATCTTTTGGTCGATGGAGAAGATATTGTTAATAACGAGGCAAGCGCCAATGGCATCACTGGCCTTGTTTCTGCTGTCAAAAAGCTGTCTATTGAATCTAATGATGAGGCTGAGTGGAAGATAATCAATTGGTTTTTTGTTGAGTTGCTTAATTCTAACGCAACGCCCATTGAAGAATCTGTCTAAAGGAAAGGAATCCAAGCAGGGGGGAGTTTCGCTCCCTTCCTCTCATACGGCACCGTAATGGCTTTTAAAAATAAAATTCTCGTGATCGGAGCAGGTATTGCTGGACCTGCACTATGTTATTGGCTCAAAAGATTTGGCTTTTCGCCTGTTTTGATTGAAAAATCTGCTGCTGCGAGAAAAGGGGGCCAGGCGTTAGACCTTCGAGGTGTTGCTATCGATCTCGCTAAAAAAATGGGGATTTATAAGCGCGTTTGCGAGATGCGCACGCGAATCGAGAGGGGTCGTTATGTGGACGCTCAAGGCAACATCTTGCATGAAGAAATGGGCGAAAGATTTAGCTTTAGGCAAGGAGAAGATGTTGAAATTCTACGTGGTGATTTAGTCGAAATCTTGATGGAGGCTATTGAAGGTATCCCCTGTCATTTTAATCAAATGGTTGCTGGCATTCATCAAAATGATGAGAGCATAGACGTTCATTTCAATGATGGCAAAAACGAACACTATGACTTAGTCATTGGCGCCGATGGGATCTACTCTGCAACAAGGCGCATGGTTTTTGATAAGGAAGAATATCAATTGATCAATCTCGGTTCTTATTTGAGTGCGTTTAGCATTCCAAATTATCTTCATTTAAGTCACATCGAAATGTTGTGTGAGTCCAATCAAAAATTGGCATCTATCTCTAGCGATAGAGATCCCAAGATGGCGAGAGCTGGGTTTATGTTTCGCTCTCAGCACACCTTAAAAAACATTCGTGATGAAATTGAACAGCAGCAGTTCTTGCGCTCTACTTATCAGGATTTTGGTTGGGAAACGTCAAAAATACTTGAGCTATTGACACCCTGTGATGATTTTTATTTTGACTCAAATACACAGGTGAAAATGAAGTCGTGGACTAAAGGTCGGGTGGCATTGCTGGGGGATGCGGGCTACTGTGCCTCTCCACTCTCAGGACAAGGTAATAATTTAGCTTTGGTTGGCGCTTATATTCTTGCAGGAGAATTGAAAAAAGCACAAGGGGCTCACACTCGTGCTTTTAGGCGCTATAGCGAACTGTTGCAGCCATTCGTTGAAGCCGCCCAAACATTTGGAGTCAGTGTAAGCGAGTCGTTTCTTGTCTCAGATGACGTTTCCCAAGCAATTGCAGAGGAGCGATCACATCAATTCTTGCAAGAAATAAAAGTTGTATCAAATGCCATTGTCTTGCCTGAGTATGAGTGACGGATAAGCAGATCCTCGAAAGAGCCCATTCCTTTTTATGTTTAACTCGACTTTGTACAATTTTTGGACGAATATTCGAGAGAGAAGCAAACTACAGCGTAATAAATTTCGCAGGAAGGGGTTGTTTTTCCCCCTTCCGAGAAATTTATTTAGCTGTAGAAAGCTTCTCTCTCGAATATTCGTCCAAAAATTGTACAAAGTCGAGTTTAAGTTTCCCTTATTTTTAGTGGGGTGGGTTTTGTCAGCTTGACCGCATGTTGCAAATTCATTGAAATTACTGATAAAACAGTAAAAACCCTCTTTTTCTTGATTTTTCTCTTGCAAAAGATAGTGGATCGTTTATTATTACTGTAATAGCAGTAAAAAATAAGAATTTTCCCCATGAATTTAAAACTTGGAAAGATGGTGCGCTTCCATCGAAAAATTGCAGGTTTATCGCAGGAAGAATTGGCTAAGATGGCAGGGGTCGGCAAAACTCTGGTGTTCGATATAGAAAAAGGAAAAATGACAATTCGATTAAAAACCCTGTTGCAAATTCTGGAAGCTTTAAATATACAAATGTATTTTCAAAGCCCTTTAATGAAAGAGTTTGAGGATAAATCGCATGAAAAAGGCTAAAGTTTTTGCTAATGGAATTTTAGCAGGAGAATTGCAAGAAATTAAAAAAAATCATCACTATCGTTTTATCTATTCGAAACAATATCAAGGCCCCTCAGTTTCCTTAGAAATGCCTATAACAAAACAATTATATGAGTTTGATCGCTTTCCCCCTTTTTTTGAAGGATTACTGCCTGAAGGTATGATGTTGGATAGTTTATTGAGACAAATGAAGATTGACCAAAACGATTTTATGGAGCAAATAATAGCTGTAGGTGGCGACCTTGTGGGCAATATTACAGTTGAGTCATTAGCATGAACCGCTGCCCAATTACTTATGAGCTTTGTGGTAAAGATAGATACTCTACAAAGGGACTGCGACTCCTTTCAAAAAAGCTAACGACCCTAAATGATTTTCCTTATACTTCAAAAGAACAAATTCAACTTGCTTCGAGGCTTGCTTCTAAATTATCGATTCAAGGAGTACAACCAAAGCTTAGTATCATCTTAAATGTTGCAGAAGCTGGATTTCAGGTCGTTGAGAAGAATGGGACCTTTATAATGAAACCTCCTCATCAGCTCTATGAAGAAGTTCCAGAAAATGAAGATCTAACAATGCACTTAGCTCAACTTACAGGTATTGAATCCCCTCTTCATGGGATGGCTTATAATATTGATAATACCTTAAGTTATTTTATTCAGAGATTTGATCGAAAGCCTAGAAATCAAAAAATTGCTGTTGAAGATTTTTCGCAATTGCTCGGTTTCTCTCGAGAAACAAAATATGATGCAAGCATGGAGAAAGTGATTTCGGTCATTGAAAAACATTGCACATTTCCACTAGTTGAAAAATTTAAATTATTTAGACGGACTCTTTTTAATTTTCTGACAGGTAATGAAGATATGCATCTTAAAAATTTCAGTCTCATCCGGCACAATCATAAAGTTGAATTAAGTCCGGCTTACGATCTACTCAACACAACAATCATTATTAAGGCAACTGAAGAGATTGCATTACCCATTAGAGGAAAAAAAAGTCATTTAAAATACGATGATTTATTTAACTATTTTGGGAAAATAAGATTGGGTCTCCAGGACAAAATTCTTGTAGAAGAAATGGACCATTTTAAAAATATTTTACCCATTTGGAAAACGATCATTCAGCAGAGCTTTTTATCATTATCAAATCAAAATTTATACATGAATCTTATTGATAAACGTTGGCAGCAGATTCAATAGACCTCTTGCATCATTCATTCCCTTGCCCATGAGCAACACCAGATGGGAACAGAAAGATACAAAAAGCAGAGCATCAAAAAGTGGAACTTTCGTTAAAATTGATTGGTATTGAAGTCTCTTCCCCTATAAATAGATGGGTCACGTATTTGGATACGGGGTGGTTTAAGGCGCCATAGCGATTTAAACTATGCGTAAGTGCCTGAATGAAATCTGAAGCATCTAAACCAAAAGTTTCTCGATCTTGACAGTTATTTAGCATGAAGATTTTTGGGATTGATCGATCTGCAATCACTTCGCCCATCCCTTCCAAAATGAGTGATGGGATGATGCTTGTCCATAAGGAACCAATTCCGTAAAGAATCGCATCTGCTTGTTTGATCGCTGCAATCACTTCAGGATTGGGTTGGGGGCTGAAGCATTCATTCTCAAAATCTGGGTTCGCTTTATCGCCTTGAACTGCCGTTTCTGGGTTTAAAGGCTTGAGATAAAACAATTCTTCAATGGGGGACGGAAGAGGGATTTGCTCTTTTTTTTTCACATTTCCAGATTGGCTCGGATGTGAAATTTGATGCTGGCCGATGAGAATTTCTTTGTTTTTTAATTTAACTCCAATCGAAAGGCGGTCATTTGAATCGATAATTGGCAATACCTTGGCTCCTTGAGAGATATGTGTGAGGTTTGCATAAAGTTCAATACTCGCTTTTAAAGAGCCAAGGAGAATTCTTGCCCCTGTAAAAAGCAAATTGCCGACACTGGCATTCATCATGTTGAATTGCAGGGAAAATTTGGAAAGGCGTTCTTTTTCAAATGTGGATAAACATCGGTGCATGATTTCAAGAGATGGCTTGGAGATCGGTCGATAGGAGGGATGTCTTAAATTTAAGAATTCAACCCATTCTTCCATCGCCTCGATTGGATTTTTTTTTGATAAGCGATGTTCTAAAATTTGTTTAATCGCTCTTCTTTCAGGAGTTTGGTCATCGGCTAATCGATTCAAGGTAGAGCGAAGATCCCCAATGCTCGGGCCCCCAAAAACTCTTCTGATTTCTCGACTGCTTCCTCCATCATCAGTAACAGGCAAGACATAGCTGCTTTGTGGAAACAGCTTTTGAAATTGATTCAAAAGGGTATTAAAAGCTGTCCCTCCCTTAAAAATAACGAACTTATTCATCATCATCAAAGTGGGTAGGATGCTCTTCATCCGACCGGAGATCGCTCAATAAGTCAATTAATTCATCTCTTGAAAATGTCTTTAAAAGATGTTGATCATCGACACCGACAATGTCTTCCATTAATTTCCCCTTTCTCATGATCATGGCATCGATTTTTTCTTCAAACGTTCCTTTAGTCACCAATTTAAAGACTTGTACCCCTCGTGTTTGACCGATCCGATGAACCCTATCGGTCGCTTGATTTTCTCTCGCTGCATTCCACCATCGATCATAGTGGATAACGACAGACCCGGCTGTTAAGTCAATTCCTAACCCTGCAGCTTGTAAAGAACCGATGAATACTTCACACTTTGGATTTAAATTAAAAGTCTCTAACTGTTCTTTTCTATTTCTTGTGGCGCCTCGCAAAGTGGCAAAACCAATTGCCTCCTTCCTCAAATACCGTTCAATGATATCGATCATGCCGAGATACTGTGTAAAAACCACCACTTTTTGCTGGCTATCTCGCGCCTCTCTTAGCAATTCTAAAAAAAGCTCCCATTTTCCCGATGTATATTGATCGTATTTCTCCGGCTCTTTTAAATAAACAGCCGGATGATCGCAAATTTGTTTTAAACTAGAAAGCAAAGCAAAAATATGGAGATAAGGAATCGGCCCTTTTTCATTATGCAGATCTTCAATTAAATGCCTTTTACGCTTCTGCAAAAGATCTTGATACAGCTCTTGTTGAGATGGCAATAAATCGCAATAAAAGGTTTCTTCCACTTTACCCGGCAAATCGGTTAATACTTCCTTTTTTTTCCTTCTTAAGATGAAAGGATGAATCAAACGGTTTAGAATTTCTTTCTTTTGAACATTTTGCTCTCTTTCAATTGGCTTGATAAATTTTTCTCGATACTCTCCTTCTGCGGGCATATACGAGGGGAGAATAATATCAAAAAGCGATTTAAGCTCTCTCAATCGGTTTTCAATAGGAGTTCCGGTTAAACCCACCTTCATTTGAGAACGAATTGTTGTCAACGCAGAGTAGACTTTACTAAATTGATTTTTTGCAATTTGAATTTCGTCAAAGATCGCAAGTTCAAAAGGAACTTTTGAAAGCATTTTTAATTCATTGCGCAAAATTCCATAGGAAGTGAGTAAAATATCATATTCTTGTTGGAAGGCTTCCATACTTCTTTTTGTGCCAAAGAAAGGGCAGATTTTCAAATGAGGCAAAAATTGATGTAGTTTTTCTTCCCAATGATAAAGAACAGACGTTGGACAAATGATCAAAAAATGAGGTTTTAATCCTTCGGCATGCGATCCATAAAGATTGACAATACTTGCAATTAACGCCATGGCTTGATGCGTCTTTCCAAGTCCCATTTCATCGCAAAGCATTCCGGATAACTGCTGCCGATAGAGAAACCATAGCCATTTAAGGCCTACTTCTTGATAAGGCCTTAATTCACTTAGCAGACCTTCGATATTGGGTTGCTCCGGTGGATGGAATGTTGTCAGGTCTTCTAAAATGCTTATTCCATTCACATCTTGTCCATGCGCTTCTTCTCCTTTTAGAAATTCAATATGATCAAATGCTTGGATCCGCATGAATTCTAAAGTAGTCAACAAAAGTGTCTTTTTCTCAAATCGGTTTTTTGGCAGCTTGAACAGCCAATTAAACCGATCCTCCCTTAAATCAATTAATCCTTCCTCAAAAAAGCCAAAAGGGACTTTTTTACTATAAGCGTTCCGTATTGAATTGACTGAGATTAAACCGGATTCTGTTTGGTAATAAAAAGCGAATCGATACCATCCTTTCCCAATATCGTCTGCACGTTCAATGAAAGAGGTCACTAAATTTAGCTGTTTGGGTTTGATCAATTTTTTATCGATAGATTTAAAAAAGGGATACAGTTGATCAATTTCATAACTCAAGAAAAATGTTAAATCATCGCCTTCTATTTCAATAGGATGACGAAATTTTTCCGGCAAGCGAAGGGGATGGGGCAACTCATAAAATCCTTCGTTTTCTAAATAGACAAAGTCATCAAAAGAGATGAGTTTTTTTTCCCTATTTTCAGGAAGGAGCTGATATTCTGGCTTAACGAGAAGTGATTTTTTATTTAAAAAGGAAATCGATAATTCACATTTCGAAATAGGACATTTCTCACAAAAAAAATGGGGAATAAGAGATAATTCTTCCCGATTTATTTTTATAAAAAGAGGAATTTGCTCGGGACTTAATGTTAATCCGGGTCTTAAGAAAAAATTGGAATATTGAGAAGTTTTTGAAAAAAAACCAACATGTTCAATATATACCCATGATCCAAAGTCTTGTTGGCGTGTTTCTGCTTCTTTTTCTATTGAACGAAAGAAAACCAATCTTTGATTTTCTGTGATTTGATAACTTAAATGAAATTCCACACTTCTGATATGAGTATGGAAACCTTCTTGTAAATTTAACCAATTTCTATTTTGAGTGACAAAATCTGCAACTTTATTTTGAAGAATAATCGTTTCTACATCGTGAAAACGGTTTTCTTTAACCCTATAGAATCCATCACTATCGAGATAAGCCCACTCTTCCATCAACCATGAATCATCTTTTGTCAAATCACCCGGTTCGAAAAGGTAAGCGATCACATGAAAATTCCAATCTTCATCAAATGTCAGTTGGTAAGCAATAGATGTTGCTTCTGAATGGACACATGCATTAGAAAGACTCGACGCGATCAATTGAGTATATTCAGTGAGGGCATAGGGAATATCTGTTCCATGGAGTTCGCTCCTTTTTAATAGCTCATCTGCCTCTTCAGCAAAAAATCCTTGGCCTGGAATAAATTGCCAGCCATCCAATTGAATGGCATTTTTAAGGCGAGTCGTTAATCCACTCGTTTTCTCAGAATTTTCGTTTGTTTTTTCAATTGTTAAAACATGGTTATGCTTATCATAGACCATTTTTGCTATCTTTTTTCTGATCTCATTATGCACCTGAATGGGGCTATTGACAGTAGAAAGAGAATTGACAATCAAAGGCAAATGCGCGGCTGTTAGATAAAAACCTATTTTGACATCTTGAAACGCGATAGAGATCCATTGAGGAAGCCCCCCCGTCCCGTAGCGAAATGATAGCTCATAATGATCCCCTTCTTCTTGCTTTTTCATAAGCCATTTTGCAAGATCTGACCAAAAAGAAAGATCATAGCGGAGTCGAGGATTTGGTCTTCCCATGCGCCAAGAAAATAATTCTTCATCTGTTAAATTGGAAAATTTAAGGGAAGTGACCTCAGTTTCTTTCACCCTATGGAAAAAAATTGCGTCTAGGAATTGAGCCGTTTCTGAATTTAAGGAAATTGCTTCAAAAAGAATTTTTTCCGATTTTGATAATAATTGAAAGGATTCACCACTCTTTTTTAATTGTTTCGCATTATCACCAAAACGAGACTCAAAGAGCCGGCACAGTTGATTCCATAATGAGCGTTCAAATCTTTGATGCAAAGGCTCAATAAAATTTTTATAGAGACTTAAATAGGCGATTGCAAGATGCAAACACCCTTTTTCTTCTGCAATCTGATCTTTAGCACAAAAAGCATCTTTAATGTCCCCCTTCTCATCCAATTGTATAAAGACCCAAACTTCTTCTTCATTGGGGAGTTTGGTTAATACTTGATAGGTAGAGCTTGAAAATTCAATTTCTTTTACAACTCCATTTTGAATCGCTTGCTTCGCTTCTTCCCAATAAGGCTTTAATATCTCTGGTTTCATAAGTCCTGATCCAATACCAATCCGGCAGGGAGCTGATCGCCAAACGCCTGCTCTTGTTCAAAGATGCTTATTGGATGTTCATTCATCAGATCATTTTCCAATTCGGGGTAAGTTTGAACAATTTTTTTAATGGAATCAGCAGGTAAATTTAATTCTCTCTTATCTGTTTTTCTCGCAAGTTGTTTCAATAAAAAAAGAGTGTTTTCTTTATTTTCCTCTTTTGTTTCAATAGTGAGTAAACGATCTAGCCAATGTCTTGCTGTTTCACTTGGAATCACCTGTCCGGCAGAACCATAAAACAAATGCCTCGCTCCTATTCTTCCCAAGGCCCAAAATTCAGCAGCAGTTGGAATTTCAGCGAGCATTCGCTTAACCAAAGCTTCACCTAATTGTGATTTATAGCTAAGATCCAGCCTTTCAAGAGAAGCCAGAGCGCGCAATTTTTCTGTATATAAATACAGATCGCTTTTTCGTTTAATTTCAATTTTTCCTGTTTTTTTATCGACAATAGAACCCAGAAACTCACTTGCTAATTGGATGTGTTGACCCTTATTAAATCCACCGGCAAGGCGCCTGATGCAAATACACATTTGAATGTAAACATCATGTGCTTTTGGCTGTTTTAATTCTGCTAATAAAATTTTCCAAAGCTCTTTCATCCTAAAATCATCTAAGGGAAATCCAAAGCCCGGTCGCATAAAAAATCCGGCCAGATTCCACCAACGAGCTTCATGAGCTAAAGAAAGCTTTCTATTTTTTGCTTTGTTTAAAAGGGATTCCGCCAGACTTCTTAAAAGCGTCAATCCCCAATCACGTCTAGGAAGCCCAATTGTTTTTTCAAGAACTTCCATGATCTCTTTAGGTTGCATCGAAGACTTGGGATCAAAAAGCGATTCAATTAAATGCTTTGGTTCTTTCAAATCTTCCGCTTCAAATGTCTCATCAATAGAGACAGATTGCAGTTGTTTGCTTGAACGGATCTGAAATTGCAAATTCCAACGATGGTCGCTGATTTGAGATTGAAGCCAAAGATCGATGGTCCCTATTGGAGTTAAACAGATTCCTAATTTTACAGGGATTGTTTTTACCTCTTCTTGCCCTCCTTTTTTTTTGCCATAACTCAGGATCGTACAAATTGGCGAAAGCATTTGCATCTCATTTGGATCGATAGTGAGGCAATCCCCTTCTTTATCATTTAAACGGACATGTGAAGAAAGAAGTTGAAAAGAAACGGGAGTATTAGGTCGTAAGGAAAATAATTGTTCTGGATAGGAAACTTTTCCCTCCTCAGAGCCTCTTGAAAGAATGGTTAAAGCTTTTGTTTCAGAGCCGCCCCCAAAATCATCTCTGGGATTCTTAATTTCAATTTTAATATAATAGCTTCTGGGAGAACCCCCACCAATAGATACTCCCCATCCTTTTTTTACTTTCCCATAATAAGCGGCTCCGCGAGCCACAGACACATCGAGATTGGGATTGTGCAACCTTTGAACGGGTGTTTCGGGAAACCAAAGCGAAAGGGATTTTTCAATAGCTTCTTGGAATATCTCCGCTTTGAAAGTCCCTCCGTTGAAAAGGATGAAATCAATCCCTTTCTTTTTTTCAGATGAAGACCGGTGAAGGAAGTCAGCTAAGTGCTTAGTGATCGCCGGATCATCTTCATAAGGGAGACCCATTGTTCTGATCCCGCGGCTTTTTTTTAATTGAATGGCTTCATGGAAGGGGAGAATCGGAAAAAAACCATTTAAAAGAAAATTCTCAATTTCCTCTCTTGTGATGGCAAAAGAAATGCTTCCCTTGACAACAGATGAGCCGCTTCCTTGCAACACGCCATGATACGTCTGAACAGTAGTTGAACCTAGAAGCCCTTCTTTTGCCGTTCTCGCTTCAGCTAAAATTAAAGACCATTGATTGTCAGTGATGTGAAAACCTTGTTTCCGTATTTTTTCTTCGATATAATGAGCGAGAGCCGCATCGATATTATCGCCTCCTAACAACAGATGGTCGCCAACAGCCATGCGTTGAAAATTTAAAGTTTCACCCCGTTTTCCTATTTCGATTAAACTAAAGTCGGTTGTCCCCCCACCCACATCACACACAAGAATTGTCTGATTTTCTTTAAACCTAAAACCGGCAATTGAAGGCGCTAAATCGACCCAATCTTTTGATCCACAATCGCTTTCGATTGAGGCTGCCTTCCCCTTTTGGGAATGTTCAGCCCCCATCGAAAGCGATTCTGAATCAAAATCTTGCATCGCTTTAGCACCTTGAACTGCCGGTTTTAGGTTAAACTGATTTTCCCACTGTTTTTCATTTTTTGAAATCCAATGGTAAAAAGCTGCCTGAGGCTCCTCTAAAAGAGTGACATGCGAAAGGCCCGTCTGCCTGGCGGCTTCCACAGTCAATGCCCTTGCAACCTCATCAAAAGAAGCAGGGACTGTTAAAATGATCTCTTGCTCTTCCAGCTCTAAAGCAGGGTCGCCTTTGGCGACCTTAGCATTCCAGGCCTCTTTAAGATGATTGAGATAGACTGTCGAGACTTCCACCGGGCTCATCCGCTGCGATGGATCGGAAGCTTCCAAAGGAAGGATTTTGTCAGTGCGGTTGGCACCCACATGTGCAAGCCAACTTTTTGCAGACTGGATTAAGCGGGTGGGAACCCGAGCCCCTTGAATCTTTGCAAATTCGCCGGCAATGACATTCGATTCTTTCTTCCAAGGGAGTTTTAAAGCTCCTTTTGACCACTCTTCATCTCTAGAAAGATAACAAAAAGAAGGAAGATTCGATAAAGACTCAATCTTCCCTGCATCCGTCAGTTGGGGGATTAAAAACGTTTGAATCGGCAAAGAGATGTGCTCTATCTCAATAAATGCGAGCGCACTATTAGTTGTCCCTAAATCGATTCCAACGATATATTTCATGATGTTAAGAGCTTTTCAACCGGTACATAGGAATAACCCAAATCATGGGCCACAGATTCATTGGTCACATGGCCATAGCAGACATTCAATCCTTGGCGAAGTCCGGAATGATCCGACAAGGCTCGTTTCCATCCTTTATTTGCAATCATCAACGCATACTCCCCGGTTGCATTAGTAAGCGCTTGTGTGGATGTGCGCGCGCAAGCGCCCGGCATGTTGGTGACACAATAATGAACAATCCCATCGACAAGATAAGTCGGCTCGGCATGGGTGGTCGCTTTTGAAGTCTCTGAACAGCCCCCTTGGTCAATCGCCACATCAACGAGAACAGATCCTGGAGACATTTTTTTGACCATCTCGCGCGTAATGAGTTTTGGCGCAGTTTTCCCCGGAATTAAAACAGCTCCAATCACAAGATCTGATCGAATGATCGATTCTTCAATATTTAAAGGAGAGGAATAGAGAGTCTTTAATCTCGGGCCGAATAAACTGTCCAAAGTGCGCAAACGATTTAAATCTCGATCGAGGATAGTTACATCAGCTCCAAGACCCAGTGCCATACGGGCCGCTTCAGTGCCAACTACACCACCGCCAATAACCGCTACTCTTGCGGGCAAAACTCCAGGCACTCCGCCTAATAACATCCCCTTTCCCCCTTTATTCAATTGTAAGCTCGTCGCCCCAACTTGAATGGCAATCCTACCCGCCATTTCACTCATCGGCACGAGAAGAGGCAGCCTTCCTTGCGCATCAGTGACCGTTTCGTAAGCGATTGCAACAATTTTGCTCTCAATCAATTGCTGTGTTTGAACGGGGTCTGGTGCCAAATGAAGATAACAAAATAAAATTTGCCCTTCTTTCAATAAAGGATATTCGGAGGTTTGGGGTTCCTTGACCTTGATCACCATCTCGCATTCATAAATTTCCTCAGGCGAATGGACAATTCTTGCTCCCGCCAATGAAAACATATGGTCTGTGTAGCCAATCTTATCACCTGCATGGGTTTCAACAAATACTTCATGCCCCCCTTCTACAAGCAATCGAACAAGCCCGGGTGTGGCACCCACTCTATATTCATGGTTTTTTATCTCTTTGGGAATCCCAATGATCATCCTTTCCTCCAAAAATGAGCTAATATTATTTGTCTTAGAATCTGTTCAAAATCTCAGAGTAAGAGTTTAACGACAGAAGAGTTTTGTTGCCATGATAAAAACAAGGTAAAAAAAGGATAGGCAGGATAGAAGAACAAAAAGAGCAATTTTTCTTCTAAAAACCATCATTTTTAAGCATGACTGCCCTTCTGTGTTATCCTGTCTATTCTGTTCATCCTGTTAATGTTATGTAAATTTATAGACTCTGTGAACATACAAAAATCTCTTTCAGTAAATCCCTTTTTAGGGCATAATAGTTCAAAAAAAATGTTCCCTTCAAATTTACACTCTTACTCTATCAATCAAAATTATTCAGCATATCTGACTCCTCCCTCTAATCCCTTGAAAACGATCGCAAACCTTGGATATGTAGCCATACGATCTCTTGATAGAACGCTCATCACAGAAACAAATCAACTTGAAAAGATTCTCCAAAAAGACCCTTCCACCTTTTATCCTGAAGAAATAGCATCTATCATTCAATTTATCCAAACTCACACACTGCCCTCTTTTTTTCTTAAAAATCTCTATTGCGACCTGCTAAGCGCCTTGATCAAGCGAAATAGAACTCATTCCCTTTCTGATGAAATTCTCTCAATTCCTGTTATGAAACTTTACTCTAAAGAAAAAAAAGAAAGTGACATACCGCTTAAAAACCTCATTGAAAGTGAATTTCTCCAAAGATGTCTCTCTTGCAGAGTTCTTTCTCCTCAAGTCCCTTTTTTTTTCGAAGAGCTGAAATTGTATTGGGACGTACATGAAGCCATGAAAAAATACATGGATCTGCTTTTAAAGCAAGACTCTATTGGTTTTCCGTTGATATCAGATCTAATGATTCAAATACTGAACCAATTTGACTCGGAACTTCTTTGGAAGACTTGTTTCTCCTGCATATCAGACTATTCATTCTTATCGAATTTTGAAAATTGGATGTGCACACTTAAGCAAGTCAAAGAGCATTCTTCTTCGATTCATGCGGAAAGCATCCTCATGCAAAAGCTTCGGACTTTCATTCCAGATGGTGGATCTGAAGTGGGTGTCATCCTGTTTTTAAATATCCTCTTTGAGCGTTTAGGGGATTGTGCCGAAACCCTGAGGTGCTTAGATCTCTCCAATTGCATTCTTTCATCCAAAGTTCAAGAGGTGATTGCAAAGAAATTTCCTAATGTAACTCATATTAATATAGAAAAAACGAATAAACTTTTTATATTCAAAGAGTTTAATTACCTCTTAGAAAAAGATATTTCGACTCTTTCCGAAAAGGATATCGATCTGATTGAGCATTTTTGTTATTGCATCATCATTCCAAGATTTACATTACTGCTAGAAGACGAAATAGGCAATGGCTTTGATCAGCTCTATAAATTCATGGAAAAAGGGAAAGAACATTCCAAAGTTATTCCTCAACGCCTTCTTTCAATCAAAATGTTACAGGCGATTTCAAATGATGGAACGATCATTTCTTGCACCTTGCATCAAATCCTTCATAGTTCTCTTCTACGCACAAGATTGAAATGTAATGAGAGCCAAAAACCTTGTCCTTTACTAAGAATCTCAAACCAAGGCTTTCAGTTTTATACCTCACCAAAGAAAGAGATAAAAAAACTCTTAAAGGACCCAAACGGCCCGCTCATCACTTCCCAAATGCTGCATGTTATAGAATATCTTCAAGATGATACTTTAAGTGAACAATGGGTCAATTTCTTTGAAAATCACACTTTCAAAGTGGAGCGTTGGGTCTCAACCCTCAATGTATTAAAAAATAGCGTAATCACTTCTCCTGCGATTGAAAAAGCGATCATGGAAAAAATCAATCAAACTCTTCTGACACTTTCAAATGAAAAAATCGTCGCATTTTTAAAGGAAACGCCATGGGAGTTCGATCCACAAGATATGCATATTTTGGACCTCTCTGGATGCAAGCTTGATGGCGATTCTTTGCAACAAATTCACACTCATTTTCCAAAGATAAGGCATTTGAAGCTGCACTCTATTCCAAAGGATTTCAACATCCATTTATTCGATCAGCTCTTTGAACTTTCAATCACAGCGGGCAATCTTATGGATTTGGATGTTTCATCTTTTATAGGTCTGAACAAACTGGAACTTGGACAGGACTTTCGCAACGTCAATGCCAATCTATTAAAAAAAATACCTAAAAATCTGCAAAATCTTCGAATTTACCGGGGAAATCTCACAGGGGTTGATTTTTCTTCCCTGAAACTAAAAAAAATAAAACTCTATGACGTCCAAGGCGTCTCTGCAGATTTTATCAATCAATTACCCAAAACTCTTCGAAGCCTTGAAATCCATAAGGGCAATCTTGTGAATGCTAACTTTTCTCATCTTGAAAAGCTAAAAAAATTAACTCTCTATCATCGTGTTCAACAGATAGATAATGCGGTTATAAAAACACTGAACCATGCACTTCAAACCCTTAGCGTCCCCAAAAGCACTCCTATCAAAGAATTCTCAGCGCAACTATTGAAAAAAACCCAATTCGTTTAACGCCTCTGAAAACCAAAATAACTCTCCGCTTATCATGCCACTTGCGATCATGCTTATTCGGTCTTTCGTCGATAAACCACTGTTAACCATTCAACCGCTTCTTCAATGATTTCAGGTCTATTTTTTACATCATGATCCATCCCTTCCACGCGAAAATAATTAACCGGCGCCCCTGCATTAAGGGCTTTTTGAACAAATTGATCCGATGATTCGATAATACTATCGTTTGTCCCTGTGACAACTAAAAAAGGAGCATAAATCTTATTATAATCCGTTGGCGCCTTTAACAAAGCATCAGCATGATAGAAATAACTCATCCCACCCATCCATAAATTTGGAGAAGGATTTTCTTTAATTTTTTCTAGCAAAGCATCATATTTTTCCCTACTCGCAGGCACATCAAAAGAAAAGGGAAGCCATCGTGGAAGCGTATCATACAATCGGAACCAAAAGGATTGTTCCTTTAAGTTCTCAAAATAACTCCAAAATTGCTCAGCCCAAGGCAAATCTCCTGCGCCTACCAAATTAATCGTCGCCAAAACATTCGGACAGCGAGTGGAAAGCTCTGTGACAAGTGCACCACCCTCAGACCCGCCGATGAGAATAATGTTGCCATCCCAACCAATGGGTGGGTTCCTTTCTAAATCTTCGATGACTTTTAAATGATCATTTAACCGTTGGGTGATTGTATAGTGATTCCAAAATTCTTCTTCTGAAATCTGATCTCCATCCACTCCCCATTTTTCAATAGCAATTTTACCCAAAGGAAGATCCATTATCGGTTTAAGACCTGGGTGTTTAAGCATATAAAGAACACTTTGAATCGATCCTTTACAATCAGAGCCTCCGCAGAGAAGAACAATTGGGCAAATCTCTTCGGATTTAGAAGGTGAAAAGTAATAAACAATAGGTTCTGCATCTTCACTTCGCTCTAAAGTCAAGCGTTGAAAATGTTGTTCATACACAATCTCATTTGCAAATAGATGATTAAAAAAGAAGCAAGACAGACAAAGAAAAAATCTCATAAAAACTCCACTATTCAGCTGGAAGCAGTATATACTCGTTCTACTTCAAACGTAGAAATTTTTACAAGGAGGCGGCCTTATTTTGCATCAAGCGTAGCTGGTGCCGAAGCAGCACAACTTGGAATTTGTTGTGCGATGCAGGCAGATGCAAAA
>JANWJE010000031.1 GCA_025451995.1 Parachlamydiaceae bacterium
AATACAATGCCTCTTGCGATCTCTCAACCCCGGGGCTTTGAAGCAGCCCAAAAGTCCAAGATTCAGCTGGAAGCAGCATATGCTCAATGTCTAAGTTTGATTGCTTTTTTTAAAGAGCGCCAACACACGCAATCGAGTAATCTTCATGCTTTGATCTTTGATCAAAGCATGAAAGGTTTAAAATATTTAAAACTCTTATCATTATATCGCTCTATCATTTCCATCGTTGATCTTTCTGTAGAGTAAAAAATCTTGCTTAAATCGTGCCTAATTCTCATTGACATTTACTCTTCACCTCTCTAAAAGGAATAATACATTCTTTTTTTAGGAGTCATCACTCATGTCAGAATTACTATATATCGAAGCATCGCCGAGAAAAAAAAGGTCGAGTTCCATTTTAGTCGCTCATACTTTTTTAGATGCTTATAGCTTGAGTCATCCAGATTCTAGGATCGAAACCTGTGATCTGTGGAGCAAGGATCTCCCTCGCTTCGATGGCGATGTCATCGATGCCAAATATGCCATTATGCATGGGCAATCTCAATCAGAGGCACAACGTAAATCCTGGCGTGCAGTTGAACAAATGATCTCGGATTTTAAAAAAGCAAACCTCTATTTATTTTCAATTCCTATGTGGAATTTCGGCATCCCTTACCCGTTAAAACATTATTTTGATATTATCGTGCAGCCTTCTTACACTTTTTCTTTTTCACCGGAGAATGGCTATCAAGGTTTAGTGACCGGAAAACCGGCTGTTGTTATTTATTCCAGAGGGGGTGCCTATGGAGCAGGGTCGGGCGGAGAAGCTTTGGATTTTCAGAAGACCTATATGGAAACCATTTTAAAATTTATCGGTTTTACTGAAATTAAATCGATCGTTATAGAGCCTACTTTAGTCTCTGAAGAACTTAAAGAAAAATCCATTCAAAGCGCAAAAGAAGAGGTGATTCAGTTAGCCAAAATCTTATGATTTCCTCAAATTTCTTATTGACAAATGAATGATGCTAATCTAGTATTTGCAAAGTGAAAAATTAAATCGAAAAATTAAAAAAGGAGAAGTAATTATGAATATTTCATTGGACACCTTTAAAGTAGATCTTTTTCTTCCTATAGTGCAATCAACAGCGACTTTAGGGGTTGTTAAATTATTAAACCATATAGGTCAAACAGCGATGAATCACCAAACAGTTGCGTTGGTTTCTACAGTCGCTGCAACAGTTGCTTCTTTTGCTAACAATCTTTTTGATAACATCTATGTTCAATATGCTTCTATTCCTGCTGGAATCGGTGCAGGGATTTTAGCACATCGCTTATTCTATTCTCAAATTCCATTAGATAAAGTTCTCGATGTAAAAGGCTTCCTTATTATAACAGCAGTGCTCTCTGTTGTTAAATATCTATCTTCTAGCCAAATCCTTTCCTTTAAAATGAGCAAAGGGGAAAGTGTCCTAAATGAAACAGAAATACTTGCATAAAGCAAACGTTATAATTTTTTGAAAAATACATAGAGATCATCGTTCACAATAGGAGAAAATAAAACTTTCCTGTTGTGTGATGTGATCTCTGTGGTTCAAAGGTCTTTTAATGAATGGCAGTGCCTTTCAATTTCTATCTGCAATAGGGGACTATGTCTTATTAATTGTAGGTGTGATTTGGGTTTCTTTTCGTCGACCCCCCGCTTGGATTTTAATTAGAGATCAATTATTTGACATTGGAGTGATGTCCCTTCCAGTGGTAGCTATCACCGGGTTTTCAACCGGAATGGTGCTAGCTGCTCAATCTTACTTTCAATTAGCAGATAAAGGTCTTGCAAGCGCTACTGGTTTGATGGTAACGAAAGCCATGCTTGTTGAATTAGGGCCTGTTTTAACAGCCTTTATGGTGACAGGCAGGGTAGGAGCGTCCATGTGCGCAGAGCTTGGAACCATGAGGGTCACAGAGCAAATTGATGCGATGCGCTCAATGGCAGTCAATCCTCTCCGCTATCTTGTAGCACCCCGTTTTATCTCGGGAATATTGATGATGCCTTTGCTCACTGTTTTTAGTGCCATTATGGGGGTTCTTGGCGGGTATTTAATTGCAGTGGATTATTATGGCATGTCGCAAAGCTCTTTTATCGATCCTCTACCCATTCACGTCACCCGCTTTGATTTTTTTAGCGGGATTATTAAATCGATCGTTTTTGCAGGAATTATTGTGACGATCAGTTGCTATAAAGGGATGACAACGAAAGGGGGAGCGGCCGGAGTGGGCCGATCAACCACGAATAGTGTAGTGATCTGCTATTCTATTATTTTAATTTCAAATTTTTTACTCACTCTCGGTTTAAATACTTCTTATGACTATGTCAATAATTTCTTAAATAATTGGTTTTAAGCCATGATACATGTTTCTAATGTATGGAAAAAATACGGTAAGCTTCAAGTTTTAAAGGGGCTAAATCTCGATATTTTTGATGGTGAAACACTCGTTATTTTGGGAAGATCAGGTGTTGGAAAAAGTGTTCTACTCAAACAAATCATCGGTTTAGAATCGCCGGATCAAGGCCATATCGAGGTTGATGGAACCAAAGTCACCGATTTAAGAGCGCATTCGAGGCGCCCCGGTTTAAAGCCGATGGGAATGCTGTTTCAGGGTTCCGCTTTATTCGATTCCATGGATGTCGGGGAAAATACCGCATTTTATTTGCGTCAACATTTCCCTAAATTATCGGAATCTGAGATAAGAGATAGAGTTGAACAAGCGTTATTGATGGTGGGTTTGGAGGGAACTGAAAAAAAATTGCCCTCGGAACTCTCGGGAGGGATGAGAAAGAGAGCTGCTTTAGCTCGCCTGATCGTCTATCGGCCGCAAATCATTTTATATGATGAACCGACAACCGGTTTAGACCCGATCACATCGATGCAAATTAATGATTTAATCAATCAAACAAAAGAAGAGCTCAAAGCGACAAGTATCGTCGTGACCCATGACATCCGTTCTGCATTAGAGGTGGGGGACAGATTAGCGTTTCATTCAGATGGAACAATCGCGCAAATTGCAAAAAAATCAGATTTTTTTAAAATTGACGATGAGCAATTGCATGAATTTTTTAATAATGCTGTCATCGATAAAGATGAAATCAAGAAATATAAAGGATAGGTGAATGGCCTCTTCAATCAAAAATATTTTAATTGGGATTTTTGTCATTTCAGCGATTGGAATCATTGTTTTTATCCTTTTATTCTTACATCCAAGTGTCGGTGACAACGCTAAAACTTTAAGGGTTCGATTCACTGATATTGACAAAGTGAATGTTGGCACACGCGTGACATTTGCAGGAAAACCCGTTGGCGAGGTGATCTCAATTCGAGAATTGCCTGATGCAAGAACAAACCGCATCGCAAAAAATGGTGATATCTATGTCTATGAGTTGGTGTTAAAAGTTGATTCCGGCGTAGATGTTTTTAATACCGACGTGATCTCATTGCGGACATCCGGCTTGCTTGGGGAACGCAATATTGAAATTAATCCGCGGCCTTTGCAACTCGGTGAAAAATTACAAAATGTTGAAAATGAAGTATTGTACGCTGCTGTTGCGACTTCCGTTGAAGATACGATGGCGACTATCGAAGTTCTCGCAAAGAAATTCGATGTCGTCTTAGATGATTTTCATGAAATGATGTTAGAGATTAAAAAAAATGAAATTGTCTTAAAAATAGCCAAGACTGCAGATAATATTGTCGATATTACAACGGCGTTAAATCAGCCGGAAAAATGGAAAGCTTCTTTAGACAATGTATTGACATTATCAGAAAGAGCAAACCAAAGTTGGACTAAAGTTGATCAAACAATCGATGAATTTCATATCACGGGAAGAAATGCCGAGTTATTCACTCAAAAAGCAAATGAAATTATCGATTACACAAGGCAAGGAAAGGGAACTCTTGGGCAACTCTTTATTGGCGATGACCTCTATTTGCGCCTAAAATCTATTATGCATAAAGGGGAAATCACCATGAATGATATCAATCGCTATGGCCTTTTATTTCATTTGGATAAACGTTGGCAAAGAATACAAGGGGAACGCTTGCGCCTTTTAGAGAAATTGTCAACGCCGGCAGAATTTGCCAAGTATTTTAATCAGGAAGTGGACCAAATTTCCTCTTCTATTTCTCGAGTGAATATCGTATTAAACGAATCGGAATGTTATCCACAATCATTAATGTTTAATCCTAAATTTACAGAGCGATTCTCTGATTTATTAAGAAAGGTGGAAGAGATGGAGGAAACATTAAAAATATATAATGAGCAAATTGTCTCTCAGGAAAATATCCCATTATCTCAACCCTTTTGTCATTAGGAGTTTTATGGATCCGGTCGCTTATACCCAAATTCAACGAGGGACATTATTAATCGCAACGCCAGATATTGAAGTCGGATTTTTTTTTAGAGGAGTCATCCTTGTTTGCGAGCATAACGCGAATGGATCTTTCGGCCTGTTAATCAATAAGCCTCTTGACTTAGATTTACCCGAAGAAATTATCAATGTGAATCAATTGGCAAATCCACACATTGCTATACGAGCAGGAGGGCCTGTGCAGACAAATCAAATGATGCTATTGCATACTTCCGATCAAATTGAGCATCAAACCTTAAAAATTTGCGACGGGGTATATCTGGGGGGAGATTTGCAATTTCTCCAAGAAGCTATATTGGATGAAAAGGGGCCTTATATCCATCTCTGTTTTGGATATGCCGGCTGGGGAGCCGGTCAATTAGAACGAGAATTTTTAGATGGGCATTGGCTGCTTTATCCGGCAGACGAACAACAGATTTTTCATATCCCTCCTGAAAAGCTCTGGCAAGATCTCTTGAGAAAGATGGGAGGAAAATATGCGACTCTTTCGATGATCCCTGAAGATCTTTCATTAAATTAAAATTTTAAGAAAAAATAAAATAGCAAAATAAACAAATAAAAACTAAACTATTATCACCTTAAAAAACAAAGGCATATTATGAATAATCTAAATAACAATAATCTAAGTATAAGTCCTTTAGATAATTTACCAACATTTATCGAATTACCGGAAAACCAAAATACCAATGGTCCTTCTACCAATTTTCCTTTTCTTGGCTATGCGGTTCCAATGAACCTTAATCAAATTCCTGCATCTAACTATAATCCATTATCATTATTAGGTGCGCAAAATTTGTATCCGGGTTTTGGTTCATCCGTTCAACCTTCAACAACTTTCCCATTAAGAAGAGAAGTCAGTCATCCGGTCTTTAGTAGGCAATACTTCACCTATTTTAAATATCAAGAGATCTTTGCTCTCAAGGGTGCGGAAGCTGCCTTAGCATTTCATGAAAAAATGGTTCAGTCCAATCCAACTTATCAATCATTTATCCCTGAAATTAAATCTAAAGAGCTTTATCAATCGATTTATAAAACACAACTGACCATATGTAATTTATTATTAAGCTTTTTATCTGAAGAATCCAAAGAAAGACCTTCCCTTTTTAATGAATATCGAGAGATGAAGGGTCAAATTGAATTGATTGAAAAAATTTTTACTAAAGAATCCAATCCGGCAGAAGTGAAGCCTGTCGCGACTGTAGCCCAAATTAGTCAAATTCTCCCTGAGGTCGATTATTTAATGAATTGGGAAGATTGGAAAATACGTTTATCTTTTCGCCTCACCCCGGAAGAAATTAAAGAGCCGGTCATTGCAGCCATTCAAGTGATGCAAGATGAAATGGAAAATGAATTAGATAGTGTGATTGAAAAGGTTTTTAGCCGCGGTGCCGAGCTTACCTATTTGAATCATGTCAAACTTGGAGACTTAGACTTCAATCAGCGCAAAGAAGTTGAGGGATGTTTTATAGCGACAATTCTTCGCCATATTTTTTTAAAAAATCATCTAACTGATGTTGATCCAATAGCCATCAAAGAAAAATTTAAAGATAAATTATTAAATGAATATCAACAGATTATGACCGGGAATATCTCAGAAGAAGAGTTGTTATATCTCGCTCGGTTTGAACAAGCCATTTTATTAGCAAAGACCTATATCAGTGGAAACCGCAATAAAGGGTTATTCCTAGTGGTTGGAAATCTCTTAGAGGGAAGCGATAACTTTACGCGTTACATCACGGGCGGCCATAGTTCGGATGAAACTAGAAGAAGAGTATTGCTCATTGAAAATCTTTGCGATAACAAGCCTCGCAAAAGAGCTCGCAAGTTAATTGCATCGAATAATTATTTCCCAAGTATGAATTTATCAGAAGTTATCACTTGCAGAATTGCGGAATCCAATTCTCATACTGCATATTTCAAATTTAAAGAGGCACTAGATAAAGATGATTTCGTAGAAGCTGAAAACATTCACTCTACCTTGGATCGCAACTTTGAACCCCTCTGTAAAAATAGCGCTGAATATAAAACATATTGCAGTCTACAATTAGAGCTTAATGCGTTTGAAATGCAATCAAATGCAATTGAATTGTCCTCGCTTGAAAATAAATTAATTGAAGGTCCTCACATTGCAACTGCCTATAAAACAATGCAAAAACAGAAAGAATGCCTTCAAACTTATCAAGACATTTTGCAAAAACATTTATCGGAGAGTGAAGCGAAAGAAGCAACTTTAGATACAGATATGAAAGTTTAAACCTTTTATATTTTTTCTTAGTCTTTCAAAAACCCAGACAAAATTGTCTGGGTTTTTTTTATTTATTTTACAATTTAAAATTAAAAATTAACATATTTTAAACAAAGTCTTTTTGTTTTTTATTTATAATAATAGAAAAACACAAAGATGTTTATTATATGATGAATATAAATAGATTGTTTGGTTCTTTGCCGGCAAGTAGTCTTAAACATATCGCTTTAGGTGTTTTGAAAGGTCGAGGGAGAGAGCATAGTGTTAGAAATTACACCTATGTTTTGTTTGGTGGAGGAGGTCGTATTGGTCAAAAGACCAAAGACGCTCTCATAGCAAACGGACACAAAACTGTTAATGTAAAGCGTGGTGAGGAGGGAATATCCGATGATGGCCTCACTTACTATTGTCCAAATCCTGCCGATTTGAAAGTAGAAGATATAAAAAAAATCTTTCAAGAGGTCAATGCCGATATTATCTTCAATTGTGCAGGGCAATCATCTGGGTCGATAAATAGTATGCATGCTGTGAATACTAAAATGCCGCTGACTCTAGCAAAAGCATGCGCTGAAATAGATATCCCTATGATCCATACTTGCACTTATTGTGCACAATCAGAAGATCGAAAAGCTCCTTATGCGTCCACTAAAGCGGCAGGAACTAATGCTTTGCAAGATTTTTCGAATGTGACGACCCTGCGAATCAATGTAGTGACTGGTTTAGAATCAGACGTCCCCGTGGCTACGGACTCAGCAATATCTGAAAACAGTCCATTTGTAGCTGTACCGGCAAATGTTGAAGATAACATCGTTTACCCTGTTGATGGAAACACGGTTGTTCATGCACTCATTAAAACAAGCGAATATCTATTGGATCCAAGAAAAAAGGATGACCCCCTTCCTTCTATCATCGACGTGGCCGGAGAAGGAGTTAAACTCGAAGAATTTTTAAAATTGGTCAATCCTTCGGCTATCGTTTCCATCACTATCCCAAGGTCAATATTATTATTTCTTGCAAAAACCGTGAATAAGGGGGTGTTTACAGAAGAATTTATCCATCATTTGGATAAAATGAATGAACCAAACGCCAAAAACCTTGTTCCCGACACTTCTATCATGGAAGAAAAACTTGGTATACCAGTCCCTTCTAAAATGGAAGTAGCCGATGCAGCGAGAACACAACTTAATTTTGTTAAGACCACAGCGATGGTCTCTCGATCCATTGGCGAATATGTTGTACATGAGACTTCTGAAAAATTTAAACATGTGGTGGGAACATGGCCGGTCGATTTTATAGAAAAAGCGATGAAAGTTAACTCTCTATACATCGAAACAAGCAAATCAGATTATTAATAGACGTTTTTCTCTCTTCTTTTTATCTTCTTTCTTTTAAAGATAAAATTTGTTAGAATAATTCAACAACTTAAAATTAATTGCTAATTTTGACAAATCTAAGAAAATCGTTTCTTTTTGTTTGTTGAATTGCATAAACAAAAAGAAAAAAAATGTCACACGAAAATTTTTACGCCTTTGGTCTTCATGAAGCGATCCTCCAATCTTTAGAGGAAGCAAATTTTAAAATACCGAGCCCTATACAGCAGGAAGTCATCCCACTGATCCTTTCAGGTAAAGATTTGGTTGGGCAAGCACAAACAGGAACCGGCAAGACGGGAGCCTTTGGTCTTCCCTCTCTCCATTTACTGCAAGAGCAGCCAAAAAAGCAAATGTTGGTATTGACGCCCACAAGGGAACTAGCAAAGCAGGTCAGTGATGAACTCTATCGATTCGGTCGCCATTTAGGAATTAAAACCTGTGTCATCTGCGGTGGAAAATCATCACAAAATCAATTAAAAAATATGCACGCCGGAGCACAAGTGTGTGTCGCAACCCCAGGCCGTTTACTGGATTTGTTGAGTTCTAATCAGCTGACTAACTTTCAACCATCAATTGTCGTTTTAGATGAAGCAGACGAAATGTTAGATATGGGCTTTTTAGACGACATCAATCAAATTTTTAAATATTTACCACAAAAAAGACAAACCCTTCTTTTTTCAGCCACGATGCCGGCTCCCATTCAAAAACTGGCTGAGCGGATTCTTCGTGAACCTTTATTTATAAAGACAAAACAGAAAGAGAAAGTCAATCAAGATATCGAACAGTTTTATTTTATGGTTCGTGAAGAGGAAAGAGATGATGCAGTCATTCGGTTGATTGATTTTGAAAACCCGACAAAAGCGATTATTTTTTGCAGAACAAAAAAGGATGTCGATCGTTTAACACAAACATTTTTAGATTGCGGTTATCTTGCTAGGGGATTGCATGGAGATATGGAGCAAAGGCAAAGGGAAGAAGTGATTCGACATTTCAGATCTGACAACCTCCAAATTTTAATTGCCACTGACGTCGCAGCTAGAGGATTAAGCGTTTCAGAAGTTTCCCATGTTTACAATTATCATTTGCCTTTTGATCCAAACAGTTATGTCCATCGAATCGGGCGCACGGGGAGAGCCGGAAACAAAGGTGTTGCCAATTCTCTTTTAACATCGCGAGATTGGCGCGATTTTCAACGTTTTGAAAAAGTTTTAGGGACAAAAATTAAGCAGGGACAAATTCCAACGATTCAATTGGTCAAAGAATCAAAAAGAAGTCATTTTGCTAAAAAAATCCTAGATCAAGAAATTCACCATGAAGCTGAATCTATTTTTGCTTCTTTAAATGATGTCGATCCAAGGCTTATCGCTTCAAAGCTTCTCTCGATGCTCATTGGCAAGCAAGTTATCCAAGGGCCAGATAAAATCGGCTTAGAAAAAAGGAGCGCTGAAAGGCCAACAACAATGCATAAGCCAAACAAACCACCTTTTAAGAAACAGCATATGGGAAAAGATAAACACTTCACCAAAAAGAAAAAGGTCGCTGTAAATTAACTCAACATGGGCGAACAAGCATGTCCATTGTCCATGCTTGTCGTCCATTAATAATCCTTCTTCCATTTGATTGACATGCGCAGGTTGCGCGCATCCTCTTCCCCGCCAAATTCTTTTTCAATTTGAGCTTTGATATTTTTTCTCAATCTGGCTTCTACAGCAAAAAAGGGATAGTAGCTATTCATGCTTTTATTTGCTGCAGTCACTACGATATTTTCAGTAAGCCTTTTTCCTATTTGTAGTCCGATATCTTTGCGTTCACCATTATCATTTGTAAAAGGAGCCGTAAAAGGGGCAGGCCCCTTTCACTTTCATTGCAATCATTCCTCTTCAATCATTTTTTTTTGCACAAATTTTAATATACGGTGCGCTTTAACAATTGCATCTTCCAATACTTTTTTTTCTGGATGCAGTTCGGCGTCAGGATACCGATAAGCAGTGAGAAACGGTGTTAAAATTTCAGCCTCGTCTCTTAATACGATAAATTCAGGATCGTGCATCATACAAAGTTCAAGAAGTTTGACTAAATTATGTGTTTTTTCGAAAGGGCGCTGAGCCAAAGCAAGAAAGGCTTTCAGTGCTTTTTCAGCGCATTGTTGGGTATGATAAATTGCAACATCCCAAACTAATTCATCTGAAACCAGATACTCAGAGGCTCTAAGATCACTTTCGGCCTTTGCAAGCCACAGCTTATGGCTTTGCATAGAGTATTTTGCCGTCGTTTTTGACTTTATAAGCTAGTGAAGTAACATCAGATTTGGCTGCATCAAATTCTGATTTTGTTTTTACGACAATTTCTGAGTCAATGTTTAAACCAAATAATGCGTGATAACCTCTCACCGGTCGACGATATGATGGTTCATCTGATTTGTCAACCACGATATAAACATCCAAATCACTCTGTTCATTTGGATAGCCCCATGCATAAGATCCAAACAGATAAATAGATAATGGTTGATAGACTTCCACTAGTCGATTCACAATTATAGATAAACAGTTTTTTTCAATCATACCTGAATCATGCCTATTATCTCTTTTTGTTTAAAGAAAAATCCCTGCCAAGATGTATACACAAACAACATGAAGAATTGGTTTTTGACCGCGTCGGCTTGCCTATGAATTTTAACCCAACTTGCCACTTAAAAGGGTCTCAGATTCGAAATAATTTTCACTCTAGGAGCCGCAACTTGAATAAGTTGTGCGATGCAGACAGAGCTTGTCAAAATTCCAATTCTTCAAGTTGTTTGTATATACTGCTCCTAAATAACTTAACCTAGCGAGAGTTATCTTTTACAGTTTTTTTAAATTTTTTTTGGAAATTTTTATCCTTTTTAAGTTTGCAAAATCAATCATTTGCGAAAAAATAGATATATATTTTTTTAATTTTAGAAATTAATAAATCCCCTATTGATGCTCAATTAGCTGTATTAAAAAATCAAAAGTTCTTTATGCTGCTATAGGAACAAGAGTATACCCAAGTTCTTTGGCTTTTTTCTTTAAA
>JANWJE010000032.1 GCA_025451995.1 Parachlamydiaceae bacterium
CATTCCCCAACAAAAAAACCACCACCCTTTTCAATATTGCAATTTTGCCCTCGCTTCAACGCCCCCGGGTTGCCTAGAACCCACGCGGAATATTATTAAACACCACATGGCCTCTTGCGATCTCACAACCCCGGGGCTTTGAAGCAGCTCAAAAGTTCAAGATTCAGCTAGAAGGAATATGTACTCCTTAAACAGCAAATAAAAGGCCTAGAATAAAATGAATCAAGATGATTCCGATCAAGTGGGGGGCCGCCAAGAAAAGTTTACCTAAAAAAATTTCTTTTATAAGCAAAATAAGGGAATTAGATCCGGAAAAACCAAAAAATAATGCGGAAGATAGAAGAGTTGAAACCCAATGATTATTAAATTTCAAACCTTTTTGTATGGATAACAAGACAACTCCCCGTTTCAACCATTCTTGTATACAGACAAATAGAAAATAGCTTAATAGAGAAGAGGGTGCAAGACTCTGATGATAAAATTGAAAACGCTTAATCTCAGTGACATGATCTAAGATCAACAACACAATCGAGACACTTAAAATGCAAATAAATGCTTGTAAAATTGAATTTTTTAAAAAATTTTTTTTAAAACCCCATTCCAAAATTGATTCTTTAAAATAATAATGAATAACAAGCAACGGGATCGCGATTTGTGCACTTGTCAATAAGAGGTTATTGAAAAATCCAAAACTTTTTAGATATTCAAACGAAATAAAACTCAACCCAATTAAACATAGCAAAAATTGTTTTTCGATTTTGTCTATTTGTTTGTCTTTAACCTCTAATAAAGTTAACTTTAATTCCCCTGTGTGTTTGCTTGATTCTAAGGGTTGGTCTTCTTCATTTAATTCATTGACCCGTTCAATGTGATTGATCTGAAAAAAAGAGACGTTTTCTTCCCCTTCTAGAAATTCTAAAAGTTTTTTGATTGTTGCATCATCGCTATTTTCTTCGATTCTTTCCCAATCGAGAATAAACAAGAGTGTGGATTGAGTCGCTATCAGCGTACTCGGAGCGGGTGTTGGAAATAGAAGAGAGCTTTGACCAAAAGAATCTCCACCCTGAAGGGCAATGTCCCCCTTTTCACTGATCAACTCCCCTTTTAATAGGATAAAAAAACTCTCAACATTCTCCCCTTCTTCAAGGCAAACTTCACCGTCTTCATAGCTTTCTTCTATGAAAAGTTTTTCTATTTCTTTTAATTCCTCATCAGAAAAAAGAGTTAACCATCTTTCGATTGCTTCTTTTTTTAATGTGGAGAGAGAAGTGTCTCCATTTGGAGGGATATCTTGGAGATGATTGATGACAGGCAAAGAGAGCTCTTCTTCTAAATCATATCTAAGAAGTTGGAGGATGATTTGATCGATGAATGAATGCTCATCCGCTTCTTCCAATTTCTTTCTTTCTAAAAATAAACATGTCGTTAGTTCACCGGCATACAGATCGAAGTTGAGAGATCTTGGTTGAAGAAAAGAGGCTTGGTTAAAAATAGCGGGGGCTTCTAAGACATAAGAAAAAGTATTCGAAGAGACAGGGTCTTTTTTATTGTAAATTAACGCACCCTCCAACACAAAGATGAGGGCATTAGAAATGACCCCCTTGGAGAGAATCTTTTCATTTTTTTGAAATGTCTTTTTATAGGAATAATTTAAAAGGACATTTTTTTCATCTCCTTTAAATTTCTGAATAAAAGGATGTGTAATGGTCATTAGATCATTCATACTTTATCGCTTGATTAAGAAGTTCTGAAAATAAGCCGGGTCGATTCGAAAGCTCTGAAAATGTGCCACTATCTGTCATTTCACCCTCTTCAATCAAATAGATTTTATCAACATATTGAATAGTGTCCAATCTTTGAGCGATGATGATTTGCGTCATTGGCAACCTTTTAAGATTTTCATAGATGATCTTTTGCTTATGATTATCTAAAGCGCTTGTCGCTTCATCTAAAATGAGGATTTTAGGTTTCCCAACGATCGCTCTTGCTAAGAGAATGAGTTGTTTTTGTCCTCCTGAAAGAGAGGCTCCCCCATTCGTTAGGACTGTATGGATGCCCATAGGAAGCTCTTGAATGAATGAATCAGCGCCTATTAAATGAAGGGCTTGCTGAACTTGTTCTTCGGAATAATGCCTTTCACTATTAATGTTTTCAAGCAGGGTTCCATCAAAAATAGCCCCGGATTGCAACACAACACCTAATTGTCTTCTAATGCCTTGAAGATTTAATCCTTTGATATCTTTATTATCATAAAAAATAGTTCCATTGTTAGATTTTTCAAAACCAAGAAGTAATTTTAATAATGTCGACTTCCCGCATCCCGACTTGCCAACTAAAGCGATGCTTTCACCCGCTTTAATTGTTAAAGAAAAGTTTTTAAGGACAGGTGGCAAGTCATCTCGATAAGAAAATGTCAACCGTTCTATCCTTATTTCCCCCAATAAATGACCGGGAGATGGTTTTTTTGCACTTTCTTCAGGTTCGGCTTCTGCAAAAGCTTTTGTCTTTTCCCATAGTGGTATGATCCCTATAATATTTAAAAGAGTGCCTCCTAATGCTGTGAGAGAGCTGCTAAATAAAGAAAAAACTGAAATAAAAGCCAAAAAGCTTCCCAAAGTTAATTGTTCGGAAGATTGAGAAGTATCAAAAAATAGAAGAATGACAACAGAAGAATAGAGAATTAAACTACCTGCATTTGACCAAAAGTCTTGAAAGCCGCCGGATTTTAATTGTAAATAAAGAGATTTTAAATCAACTCTTGTCATATCGGTAAATGCTTTTTCCCAACGTCTAAATAATCGAGCTTCTGCACCTGCTAAACGAACTTTTGTTAATGCTTGGATCATTTCTAACATTTTATTATTAGATTCAATCTGCTTGCTAAGCAAGTCTCTTTCGTATTGAATTGCAAAATAGACCGGGACAAAAATGGAAATAATTTCTATCCCTAAAAGACCAAGACCCACGAGAGAAAGAGTCCAACTATAATAAAACATCAAAATAAAATAGACCACGCCAAAGAAAACATCGAAGATGACATTAATGGTATGACTTAACAAGAATTTGCGAATCGATCCAATTGCGCCTGTAAATGTGAATAAATCATAGATGGAATATTTTCGAAAAAACTGCATGGGCAATTGGATAAGTCTCTGCCAAATTGCCATATCCATATCATGATCAGTTAAGCTTTCTAACTTTAATATCAACACTTCCCTTCCAAAATTAAAAATAAGTGTTGAAACAGTGATAACGATTGTCCCCAGCACAATTTCCCACAATAAATCTAAATTCCTGTGAGGAATGACATTATCAAACATCAATCCCGTAAATAGAGGAAGAAAAAGATTGACCAAGCTGCCACAAACAATTAATGAAAGAAATTTAAGCCATTCATTCCGCCTTTGGCTAAAAATAAACGTCCAAATGTTGCTAACATTTAATTTTCCCTCCTTTAATTGTCGATAAAACATGTATCCGTAAGGGGATATTTTTTTTGCCTCTTCAGCATCGATAGTGAATTCAATAGAGGTATTAAGGTCTATGCCACGATATCCCCCTTTAGAAGCCGGAAGCAATGCAATCGGCAGTTTTTTCTCGCCGTAAAAAGCAACAAAGGGAAAAGTTTCAGATTTCCACCAAGTCTCAAATAAGCGAACTCTGCGATAATAAATATGAGAATTCATACAAAGATTTTGCAAAGCTTCTTCGCTATTGTCTAATTCAAAATCTGACGCAATGAATTGTAAACCCAATTCATCCCCTACACGCTGGCAGGTGCGAAATAGAAGATTTTTATTCGTTGACTCGCCAAGGTGTTCCTTTAATTCAAATAGATTTTCTAAATTGTCAAAAGAAAGGTCATAGAGAAGGGCATCTCTTTCGCGCGCACGCTCAGTTTCTATTTGGATTTTTTCTTTTTCTATGTGTTGACTGAGCTTTAAATACGATAAAACATGTTGCTGAAAAAGAGTGATCCCTTGCCAAAATTCTTTGTTCAGAGTTAAATCAGCCTCTGATACAAATAGTTCTACTGTACCGCTTTCTCGGCATGTAAACCATTGGTTTGCATGGATTGGATATAATGTATTTTTTTGGATGGCTGTGAGATCATTTGCATAAGCTTTTCCCTCGTAAATCTTTAACCAGAATAGAGAATTCGATTCCTGATTATTTTGACATTTAAATGTTGTTCCGGCTTTTAACGGAATAAATTCATTTGGAGGAATGATATTGGCACTTAACGAATCAGTTATCTGATGGCAATGGTTTTCTAAACTTTTTATCCAATCAGAAATATTATCTAATAGAATTACCTGGATGGTTGGTGAACGAGCAGCAATCTCCCTCATTTCTTCTAAATTTTCATTTGCTATCTCGCAATCATCCCTGGCAATCGCTAATACAACCATGGTGGATTCAAAAGAAAATGGTAAAAAGATTTTTCCTTCTTCGATGGTCGTTAAATAGTGGAGCGACCCCGGGAAAAAATGGGGTTTAAAACACACACACTCTTCAGCAAGGTATTCGAGATTTAGTTCTCTTTCATCAGTTTCTCTTTGCTTGAGGGCAATAGCAAAAAAATCAAGTTTTCCTTTTTTTAAGTAGTAAAGAGAATCTTTTTTTCCAACAATAAATCGATAGGCTCTTGGAAGAATAAAAGTCTTCTTAAATAAACCTTTTGGAAGCAAATCACTTCCTTTTTGAATTGTGATCATACTTCTATCTCTTGGAAATCCAATCTTTCGGCACTATCTACAAGTGATTGATACAACCCTCCTTGTGAGATCAATTCTCGATGTGTTCCCTGTTGTATAATTTTTCCTTTATCCATGACTACAATCATGTCGCAATCTTGAATCGTTTTTAGACGATGGGTGATGATCAGGCAGGTTTTGCCTCTCTTGCGTACATTCTCTAAAATCTGTCTTTCTGTCAAAGAATCGACTGCGCTCGTCGCCTCATCAAAAATAATGATCGATGGGTTGCGATTGAGGGCACAGGCAATTTCTAATCTTTGACGTTGTCCACCGCTGAAATTAGCCCCATCTCTGTCTAGCTTGGCCTGATAGCCTCCAGGACGACCCATGATTTCTTCATGAATGCAAGCATCCTTTGCAGCCTGAATCATCTCATTTGGATTGCACTGTAAATCCATTAAAGAAAGGTTATTTTGAATGGTATCTTCGAAGAGGTAAGGCGATTGTTGCACAACACCGATGGATCGAGTGAGCACTTCCCGAGGAAAACAAGCATATGACACTCCATCAAACCGAATATCACCTTTTTTGGGGTTCAATAAGCCCCCGATGATTTTAATAAGCGTTGATTTTCCACATCCTGTTTCTCCAACCACTGCAACCGTTGTTCCTGATGTGATTGTCAAATTAATATTATCTAATAAAGGCGCATCTAAGGGACCATAACTGAATTGAAGATCGGTAATTTCAATTTTTCCATTCAGGTTAGACGGAAAATCTGATAGTACAGGGTGGTGATTTAATAAAGGATCTTGGGGATGTCGCATGACATCATCTAAACGGAGTAAATTGATTTTTAGAAGTTGTAGGGTTTGATTTAAATTAACTAAATTGAGAGCGGGTTCTGTAAAGTGATGGAAGAGCATTTGAAGGGCGATGAACTCCCCCACTGTCATCATCCCTTGAATGATCTTATACGCTCCTAAAATTAAGACACTCAAAGAACCGATAGAAGAAAGAAGCGGAGAAACTGTCCCTAAAATTAAGTCCGAATAAGCGATACTTTGCGTTGTATTTAATGCTTTTGTATAAATACCGCCGTAACGGCCAATAAAATGATATTCCCCGCCTACAGCTTTCAAAGATTCAATTGACTCTAAACCGTTAATAGTAAAAGAAGCGATTTTACCTTGAATTTGACGATAATTTGCATAGGCATCCTCTCTTGATCTGTAGAGCACCTTCATTAAAATTAATGTCGCTAAAACAAGACCCACCCCGATCGATGCGATCTGCGGATCATAATAAAACATGAGGGCAGCGAAAATAAAAGCGAAAAGCACATCGATCACTGTTGGGAGAAGTTCTGAGATCCATGATTGTGCAATGTCTTCATTCAATTCTATGCGACTCGCAATTTCTCCTCCAAACCTTTGCATAAAAAACAAGATTGGCAGCCGCAGAGTATGCCATACAAAATGAGTTGAAAGATAAGTCAATAATTTGACATTGAACCGAGCGAGGATCCAATGTTCTAACAAGTAAATGACAGTCGATAATGTGGAAAATAGAGCAAATCCAAGTAATAAACCCGTCGTCCAGGAAGAAGTCTTTCCTATTAAAATTTTATCAATAAAAATTTGGCTTAACATTGTCAAACCAAGTGTGGGGAAAATTGAAAAGAAACCAATCAAAAGAGTAAAAACTAAGGGGGCTTTAAAATCTTTAAATCGGTCCCATAAAAGGGTCGTCCAACGCCTTTCTTTATCGATAGCAATCTTTTTAAATGTTTCAGTGGGGCAAAATGTAAGGATGACACCGGTGAATGACTCGTTAAATTCTTCATAACTAATGGCGCGCGGTCCACTCGCTGGATCATTGATGTAGACTTTTTTTGTATCAAACCCTTCGATGATAATAAAATGATCAAAATTCCAAAAGGCGATGACAGGCAGTGGAGCAGAGTAAAGATCTTGAAGCTCGGCGCTAAAACCCTCGGCTTTTAGTCCATAATACTCAGCAGCTGTGATAATTTTTAAAGCATTACTCCCATCTCTTGAGACAGAGCACATGATGCGCACTTGTTCTAAGGGTGGAAAAGAACCAAAATAACCCAGAATGCTGCAAAGGGCAGCAGCTCCACACTCAGCAGCTTCCATCTGGATCACTGTAGGTGTTCGCTTTCTTAAACACTGCCCTTTTTTTGGTCGAGGAATTGCTTGAGCAGTCATCCTTTATTGCCCTTCTTGTAGAGCTACTTTTAATTCCTTTGAAGGGAATAAAAAATAAAGGGGTTTAATTTTTTCTAAAACGACTTCTGCCATCCCTATCATGCCATTGGCTAAAGGAATCGAAGGTTTACTATTAGAACTCCAAGCATAATCGTTAGTAATCTCTGAATTCACGTTTAGTTCTGCAATCACATGAGTCGTTGGCCGATGATCAGTCATAAAATGAACCAAACTTTCATTTTGGAATTGTGCGATTAAAGATTGTTCAGAAACAGGATAATCTGAAATTTCCTTGACACGCCCCATGAGATGCCCATATTTATTTTCATTTACAGCTGAGAGGATAATTTTAATATCGCTCCCTATTTTTATTTTTTTCCCCTCTTCATGAGAGAAAAAGGCATAAAATAATAGAGGTCCATCAACGTCTTTTTCAATGCGCAGTAAAGGGGTGTTCGGTTCAACCATCTCTCCTGGATTTACTAAAACTTCACCAACTTTCCCTTTAAAATCAGAATAGGTATCGTTTAATTCGAGCGAATGTTTTACAATGGACAATTCCTCTTCAGCGTTAAAAAGATCCCATTCCAGTTGCTCGCTATTTTGAGAGTTATTTTGCTGTAAAGCCATCTGATTTTTAATCTGCTCAATTGAATGTATTAGATGTTCGTATTGATGCTTTGTTGCAATATCTTCAACCTCAGCGATTAAATTCCCTTCTTCAATTTTTTGCCCGGATTTAATAGGAAGGTTTTTGATTCTACCATTTGAAGAAGAATATTGAGTGATCCAGCTACCCGGTTGAAGGGTGACCCCTTTTCCTTTAATTGTAATGCTTAATGATCCAAAAATTAACCAATAAATGATGCATAACATTAAAGAGATTAGCGCAAATAAAAAATACCACCCTTTTAAAGGAATGGTATTGATAGCAATTTTTTTTAGCTGAGTCTGTATTGTGTTCTTACTGTATAACATAGTTAAATTTTCCAGCTTTCAACTGGACGGAGTATATACTGCTTCCAGTTGAATATTGGAATTTTGGGCTAGCTTGAAGTTGAGAGATCGTAAATGGGTCAATATGGATTCATTTACGATCGTTCAACCCCGGGGCTTTGGCGCAGCTCAAAACCAAATTTTGAAGTTGTTTCGGTACAAGATTATTTTCAAAAGAAAAGTGTTAGGTTAAGTAAGTTGTTTAATAAAAACAAGAATATTTTTATTAAAATTCGCGTTAAAAAGGTCTAATAGACCTCTTGCATAATTCCATTTATTTGCTAAAATGATGCGATGTGCGAATTTTCCCTTAAACACCCAAGCGTAAAAGATATATTCAGGGCGATCAAAAATTGACATCGAAGAGAGGTTTTCTTGTCTAAAACAAAATCAACGATAAGAACGATATAACGA
>JANWJE010000033.1 GCA_025451995.1 Parachlamydiaceae bacterium
AGTTCCACTTTTTGATGCAACGATTTTTGTTAGATTTTTGATTCTAAGCATTTTGCATTTGCGCAGTTGTGTTTGTAGACACTAAAAGCAAATAGCAAAGATGCTTAGAATCAAAAAGATACAAAAATCGGACCATCAAAAAGTGTAACTTCCGTTAAATTCATCTATATTCAGCAATGAGATTGAGTATTTCAGAAGTAATTTCTATTTCCGAAGGATTAATCAAAAAAGCCTCAATTATCCATATTTATACCCAAATATTCCTTTTCTCTTTGGACGATGCATTTCAATGCTTCTTGTTTCATGCGCAAATGCAAACTATAGAGGCCATTGGCTCGATTGGGCGTAAGGCTTGAGTTAATTCCAATTTCTTCAAGATAAGTGGGAGGGCATTTTAAAACAGCTTCAGGAGGCTCATCGCTATAGACTTGAACAAGCAAAGCTGCTAATCCCGAAGAAATTAATGCATCGGATTCGGTTTCAAAAATAACATGATCTTCAGATAAAGAGGTATGAAGGTACATTTGACTTTGACATCCCCTCACTAAATTCTCTGGAATTTTGTGATTGGGGTTTAGCTTGTTTTGCTTTCGTCCAAGCTCGATAATTTTTTCATATTTAGCTTCCTCAGTTGGACAAGCCAAAAAAAGCTCTTTGATCTTATTTTGTTTTTCCTGGCAGGATTCGTACATAAGGTTAAATTTTAATAATGTGCGAATTAACAGTCAAGGGAAAGGGGAAGGTAAGAAGTAAGATGGACCAGCAGCCATGGACAATGAAAGAGGTCTAGTGTGTTTTTTACACCGAACAACACTTATTTTATGTCTATGGTTGCTAGCCCATGGCTGTTCGTCCATGCTAGCTCGTCCATTTTTTTTCAAATCGAAAAATTTTCATTTGACTTTTAACTGCTAAATGTTATTTTATTAGTCACTCGTTCGAGTTGAGGGATCCTTTTTACCCTTATTTCGAATTTTATGAATTAACAAGCGAAAAGCATGGCTAAAGAAGATACTATAAAGATAGAGGGAACGGTGGAAGAGCTTCTTCCCAATATGAATTTCCGAGTCTCTCTTCAGAATGGATTAAAAGTGATAGCGCATCTCTGTGGAAAGATGAGGATGAAAAATATTCGCGTCTTAGTTGGAGATGTCGTCACTGTTGAGATGTCGCCCTATGATTTAAGCAAGGCTCGCATCATTTTTAGGCAACGTTAAAGAAAGCTTAGAAAGAATGTTGATTTAATTGTGTTATAGCTCTATACTGGTCCCTTTTTGCAAAGAATAAGATGCAAAAAGTTGCCTTGCCCAGATAGCTCAGTGGTAGAGCATTTGCATGGTAAGCAAAAGGTCGTAGGTTCAATTCCTATTCTGGGCAGAATATTAAATAAACAACAATCGTATTTTACTAGACTTACGGAGGAAGTAAAATGGCAAAAGAAATGTTTCAGCGGAAGAAACCACACGTCAACATCGGAACAATTGGTCACGTCGACCACGGTAAGACGACATTAACAGCCGCTATCACTAAAGTTCTCGCTGAGCAAGGCGGAGCTAAATTTAGAGATTATTCATCTATCGATAATACACCTGAAGAAAAAGCGCGTGGAATTACGATTAACTCAACACACGTTGAGTATGAAACCGAAAGCCGCCACTACGCTCACGTAGATTGCCCAGGTCACGCCGATTATGTGAAAAACATGATTACAGGTGCTGCGCAAATGGACGGGGCAATTCTCGTGGTTGCTGCTACGGATGGTGCTATGCCGCAAACACGCGAGCATATTTTGTTAGCTCGTCAGATGCAAGTACCAGCAATTGTAGTCTTCCTAAACAAAGTGGATATGCTTGGCGAAAGCGATGCAGAACTTCTTGACCTCGTCGAAATGGAGTTGCACGAACTTCTAGAATCAAAAGGATATCACAATTCTCCGATTGTTCGCGGTTCAGCTCTAAAAGCGCTTGAAGGCGACCCAAAATACGTTGAGAGCATTAAACTGTTAATGAAAACTGTCGACACACAAATCCCAACTCCTGAGCGCGAAGTCGATAAGCCATTCTTAATGCCTGTTGAAGACGTATTCTCTATTTCTGGTCGTGGTACTGTTGCAACAGGCCGTGTTGAGAGAGGGATTGTAAAGGTTAACGACAAATTACAACTCGTAGGCTTGGGAGATACAAGAGAGACAGTGGCAACTGGTCTAGAAATGTTTAACAAGACGCTTGATGAAGCGCGTGCTGGTGAAAACGTTGGTATTCTCTTAAGAGGTTTAAACAAAACGGATGTTGAGCGCGGGATGTGTCTCGTAGCACCGGGGTCAACGACACCACATACAGAATTCAAAGGGCCTGTCTATATCTTGACAAAAGAAGAAGGTGGTCGTCATAAGCCATTCTTCTCAGGATACCGACCACAATTGTATTTCCGTACAACAGATGTTACCGGAACAATTGAATTGCCAGCTGGCGTTGAAATGGTAATGCCAGGTGATAACGTTGAAATTACAGTTAAATTGATTTCTCCTATTGCGATGGAAAAAGGGATGCGCTTTGCTATTCGTGAAGGTGGAAGAACAATCGGTGCAGGTACCGTTTCTGAAATCATCAAATAGATAACTGTAAACAGCCTTAGAGTAAATGGCAAGATTGAAAGGACAATGAGGACAATGAGGACCTTGAGTAAAAGAAGTTACTCTTACCAAGCCCTCGTCTTCATTTCCTGGTGCGAAGGCCCTCAAGGTTCCCAAGGGGTCTTCAAGGAGTCTTCAAGGTTTTTTAGGACCTCAAGGTCTTCCAAATTTTGCGATTCGCTCATAAGGTTCTTTGTTTTGGGTGTGTAGCTCAGTTGGTAGAGCAACGGTCTCCAAAGCCGTCGGTCGGGGGTTCGAATCCCTCCGCACTCGACTTTAAAGTATTAATTTGAGGTATAATGTGGGTGCAGAAGTAAAATCGATGGAAATAAAAAAGCCCCAACAAGCAACTAATGAGCAAATCATTTCTTCAAAGAAGATACGTGATTTTATTGGTGATGTTAAAAGTGAAATCCAAAAGATTAATTGGACGAGCCGTGATGAACTCATTTTTTACACCAAGTTAGTCGTTGGTGCCACATTTTCCTTTGGAATGGCTATCTATTTCTTAGATCTATTCATCCAAGGAATCCTTAGTAGTTTAAATTATGTATTGCATCTAGTGAGTTGAGGGATTGAAAGAGGTCTAAATGAATAAATGGTTTGTTGTTCAGGTGCTTTCGACGCACGAAAAAAAAGTAAAAAAAGCATTAGAGGAACATCTTGATCTTAAAGGGATGAAAGATCAAATCGAGGAAATTTTACTCCCAACAGAAAATGTCTCAGAAGTAAAAAAGGGTCAACAACATATTGTTGAAAAGAGATTGTGGCCAGGATATCTTTTAATCAAGATGAATCTATCGGATGACTCCTGGCAATATGTAAAAAATACAAATGGCGTCATCGACTTTTTGGGTGGCGATAAGCCGACTCCCTTAACAGATGCAGAAGTCGCAGAAATATTGAGAGATCTAGAAGATAAAAAGCAAAAGATTACCCAAAAACATAAATTTGAGGTGGGCGACCGCGTCAAAATTGTCGATGGTGTCTTTGTTAATTTTATCGGTACAGTCACGGATGTCTTCCATGATAAAGGGCGATTAAGCGCGCTCGTTTCTATTTTTGGTCGAGATACGCGAGTGGATGATTTAGAATTCGCACAGGTTGAAGAAATAACTGATGATGCTGAAAATTTATAATGGATATTTTCTTTTAGATCATGTATACTCGTTCTACTTCAAACGTAGAAATTTTTACAAGGAGGCGGCCTTATTTTGCATCAAGCGTAGCTGGTGCCGAAGCAGCACAACGAAGCAGCACAATTTGGATAAGTTGTGCGATGCGGCAGATACAAAAGAAGAGCCAAGACGACGTAGTAGAAATTCTACGTTTGAAGTAGAACGAGTATATACTGTTTCCAGTTGAATATTGGAATTTTGGGCTAGCTTGAAAGCTCCCGCGGTTGAGAGATCGCAAGAGGCATAGTATTAAATCAGTACAATGCCTCTTGCGATCTCTCAACCCCGGGGCTTTGAAGCAGCCCAAAAGTCCAAGATTTAGCTGGAAGCAGTATATATTGGTTCACCAAAAAGATTAAGTAAACAAGAACATCGAAGCCTCTATCGATGTGAGAATGAAAAAGAGCTCCTTAAGAGGGAAAAATGTCAAAAAAAATTGTAAAAATAATCAAATTACAAATTCCTGCAGGAAAAGCTAATCCAGCGCCTCCAATCGGACCAGCGTTAGGTGCGGCGGGCGTCAATATTATGGCTTTCTGTAAAGAATTTAATGCAAAAACGCAAGGAATGGCTGGCGATGTCTTGCCAACAGTGATCACTGTATATCATGACAAGTCATTCACTTTCATAACAAAGAAGCCTCCTGTTGCAGAACTGCTAAAGAAATCAGCGGGAATTGCAAAGGGATCAGCCGTACCCAATAGAGATAAAGTTGGCAAAATCACTCGATCACAAGCTCGTAAAGTTGCAGAAGAAAAAATGCAAGATATGAATGCTGCTGATCTTGAAATGGCAACAAATATTGTATTGGGAACAGCAAGATCAATGGGCTTAGAACTCATTAACGAGTAGAGTATAAATTATGGGTCGTCCAAGTAAAAGAATTCGGGAGATAGCAAAATCACTTGATGTTCAAAAGACATATAATGTGAAAGAAGCTATCGATATTCTCAAAAAATGTCCAACTGTTAAATTTAATCAAACAGTGGAAGTTTCTTTGAAGCTTAGCGTTGACCCCCGAAGATCGGACCAAGGCGTTCGCGGAACAGTTTCATTACCGAATGGAACTGGTAAAACGATGAAAATTCTCGTTTTCGCGAAAGGAGATAAGGTGAAAGAAGCCTTAGCCGCCGGTGCCGATTATGCGGGTCATGATGAGCTATTTGAGAAAGTTAACGGGGGGTGGACAGATTTTGATGCTGTCGTCGCAACACCCGATATGATGCGCGATGTAGGTAAGTTAGGTAAGGTATTAGGCCCAAGAGGTCTTATGCCTACTCCAAAGGCTGGAACAGTGACAACTGATATAGCTAAGGCTGTACAGGAACTGAAAGCCGGTAAGATCGAATTTAAAGTCGATCGACATGGAGTTATAAACAATGGAGTTGGTAAGCTTTCTTTTGAAACTGAAAAACTCATGGACAACATCCAAACTTTACTTACTGCAATTCAGCGAGCAAAACCAGCTTCTGCGAAGGGTCAATACATGAAATCTTTAGTGATCTCTTCCACAATGGGACCTGGTCTTAAAATTGATCTACGCGAACAAGATTTAGGATAAGGGGTAAAACATGAGAGCCGAAAAAGAACTCCTTAAAAGTGAGATCAGAGAAAAGATAGAACGGTTTGAGTCGTTCGTCGTCATGCAATACAAAAGCCTCACAGCTAATACGGCAAATGATTTTCGCCGTGAAGTTGGCAGAATAGGCGGCGATGTTGAAGTTGTACGTAAAAGAGTTTTGTTAAAAGCAGCAGAAGATGCTGGGCTTCAGTTGGAACTATCTTCTTTGCCAGGGCACATTGGAATCGTATTCTTTGGTAAAGATCCAATTGAATCCACAAAGACAGTGATAAAGTTTAGCCAAGATCGCGAGAAAGTCATTCAGTTGATTGGCGGTCGTTTCGATGGCAAACTTTATTCAGGCGCTGATGTTGAGCGTTTGTCTACCTTGCCAGGAAAAGACGAAATGCGATCACAGTTGCTCAGCGTACTCGAAGCTCCATTATCGCAGACATTGGCAGTTATCGAGGCCTTATTGACAAGCGTACCTTATTGCTTAGACAACAAAGGAAAGCTAGAAGAAAATACAGAAAAAACCGAATCATAAGGTTCTATCGATCTAAAGTTTTATAAACTAAAAAGAATTAAGAGGTAATATCGTGAGTAATAAGAAGACTACAGAAGACTTAGTCAATGCACTAAGTGGATTGACAGTTTTAGAGATGGCCGAATTGAAGACTCTTCTCGAAGATAAGTGGGGAGTAAAAGCTGCTGCTCCAACAGTAATGGCTGCTGCACCAGCTGCTGCAGGAGCTGCACCGGTTGCTGCTGCAGAATCAACTGACTACCAAGTGACTCTGACAGATGCACCGGCCGACAAAAAAATTGGAATTATTAAGATCGTCCGTGAAATCACAGGTCTTGGCTTAAAAGAAGCGAAAGAACTTACTGAATCGACTCCTAAAGAATTGAAAGCAACAGCTCCTAAAGCTGAAGCTGAAGATATTAAGAAGAAAATCGAAGCAGCTGGTGGAAAAGTAGCTTTGAAAGGGCTGTAAGGCGTTTATACCGAAATAACTTCAAAACTTGGTTTTTTAGCGCGCCAAAGTCCCGGAGTTGAGCGATCGTAAAAGGCATTGTATTGATTTAATACTATGCCTTTTACGATCGCTCAACCGCGGGAGCTTTCGCGCAGCTAAAAAACCAAGTTTTGAGGTTGTTTCGGTATAACCCACTTAAACATGGGTTAATTAGAAAAAAACCCGTTCATGCCCATGCTTATGCAGCATGGGCATGAATGGCTATTGATATTACTTTATAGCTTTAACATTTATCTAGACTAATTAAAGGCGTTTTGTCATAATGATCTCGTCTGAGAAAAGAGATTCGTATTGTTTTAGCTCAATTCAGTTATTTCCAAAAAAATATTTAAATGAATTTTATAACTCAAGTTTTTGGCTTTTGAAAGTTGGGAGTTCTTTAAACACAAACAATGATACAACCTGTTTGTGTAACATTTCCCTCCTCTCAAAGATCAAAAATACAGCCAGTAGGAGTCCTTCATAATGTTGAAAAGGCCGCCACATAGAGAAAGTTTTGTAGAAAAGGAAGAGATTATTGATCTTCCAAATTTGATTGAAATTCAAATCAAATCGTACAATCAATTTTTGCAAGCTGACAAATTTCAAGATGAAAGAGATAATAATGGATTGCAAGAAGTATTTACAGAAATATTTCCCATTAAATCATACGATGAAAAAACGATACTTGAATTCCTTTCTTATAGTTTAGGTGTTCCAAAATATACTCCTGAAGAATGCATTCGTCGAGGAATTACCTATAACGTAACTCTAAAAGTAAAATTTCGACTCACTGATGAAACAGGCATTAAAGAGGAAGAAGTCTATATGGGGACGATTCCAGTGATGACTGATAAGGGAACATTTATTATTAATGGTGCTGAAAGAGTTGTTGTCTCTCAATTGCATCGCTCTCCGGGGATTTGTTTTGAACAGGAAAGACATCCACGCGGCAATATCATCTATTCCTTTAGAATCATCCCCTATAGAGGAAGTTGGCTTGAAGGAGCATTTGATACAAACGATTTAATTCATATTTATATTGACCGTAAAAAAAGACGCAGAAAGATTTTAGCAACAACGTTTATCCGCGCTCTTGGTTATTCCTCAAATAGCGATATTATTGAGGAATTTTTTAGTACACGAAAATATAAACTAAAGAATGAAAAAGAATTTGTAAAGCTTGTTGGAAAAATCCTTGCACAAGACATTATTGATGATGAATCCGGCGTCGTATTCGGTAAAGCATCTGAAAAATTAACAACAGCAATGTTAAAGCGCATTATGGATGCGGGAATTGATACGATAAAAATTGCAGAAGATGCGGACGAATCAAGTCCTATTATCAAAATGCTGGCAAAAGATCCAACAGATTCTTATGAATCGGCATTAAAAGACTTTTATCGAAAAATTAGACCGGGTGAGCCGGCAACTTTATCAAATGCCCGTTCGGCTATTATGAGGTTATTTTTTGATCCCAAACGATATAATCTTGGAAGAGTTGGACGATATAAACTCAATCATAAACTTGGATTTGAAATTTCCGATGAAAGTTTACAAATTGTCACTTTAAATAAAGAAGATGTCATCGGCGCACTTAAATATTTAATTCAATTGCGCAGTGGCAGTGAAGAATCTTTGGTCGATGATATCGATCATTTAGGCAATCGCCGTGTTCGATCTGTGGGAGAACTCATTCAAAACCAATGTAGAATTGGCTTAGCGCGGATGGAAAAGATCATTCGTGAAAGAATGAATTTATTCGATTTCTCCTCAGATACTCTAACTCCCGGAAAAATTGTTTCTGCGAAAGGATTAGCAGGTGTATTAAAAGATTTTTTTGGTCGCTCGCAATTATCGCAATTTATGGATCAAACAAATCCTGTCGCTGAATTGACACATAAGCGACGTCTTTCCTCTTTAGGGCCTGGAGGTTTAAACAGGGATCGAGCGGGATTTGAGGTGCGGGACGTTCATACAAGTCATTATGGCCGTATATGTCCAATTGAAACACCTGAAGGTCCAAATATCGGTTTGATATCTTCTTTATCTTCTTTTGCAAAAATCAATGAATTTGGATTTATTGAAACCCCTTATCGCATAGTAAGAGAGGGTGTTGTCACAGAAGAAATTGAATATATGACTGCTGACCAGGAAGAAAATTGCATCATCGCGCAGGCATCAGCACCCTTAGATGATTACAACATGTTCAAGGGTCCAATTTGCTGGGTCAGATACCGGGGTGAGCAGTTTGAAACAGACACTAAAAATGTCACACATATGGACGTGTCTCCAAAGCAGCTTGTTTCCATCGTTACTGGATTGATTCCGTTTTTAGAGCATGATGATGCGAACCGTGCTCTGATGGGATCAAACATGCAAAGACAAGGGGTTCCTCTTTTGAAGCCCGAAGCTCCAATCGTTGGAACAGGGCTTGAAGCGAGAGCAGCCCGCGATTCCGGTGCAGTTGTGATTGCCGGAGAAGATGGGGTTGTTGAATATGTCGATGGATTAAGGATTGTCATTTCACCCAACGACAATCGCTTGGATAAAAGAACTTATTATTTGAAGAAATTTATTCGTTCCAATGCAGGGACCTGCATTAATCAACAGCCGTTGTGCAATGTTGGAGATAAAATTAAAGCTGGGGACGTGATTGCGGATGGACCCGCCACCGATAAAGGAGAAGTCGCACTGGGACGCAACGTTTTAGTCGCATTTATGCCGTGGTTTGGCTACAACTATGAAGATGCGATTATCATTTCTGAGAAATTATTAAGGGAAGATTACTACACATCTATTTATATTGAAGAGTTCGAATTAACTGCTCGAGATACAAAACTCGGTAAGGAAGAAATTACTCGAGATATCCCTAATGTATCAGATGAAACTCTAAGAAATTTGGGCGATGATGGGATTATTAGAATCGGCGCAGAAGTAAAGCCTGGAGATACCCTCGTCGGTAAGATTACACCAAAATCAGAAACTGAACTTGCACCCGAAGAGAGATTGCTTCGCGCTATTTTCGGCGATAAAGCATCGGATGTTAAAGATGCATCCTTAGTGGCACCGCCGGGAACGGAAGGGGTCGTTATGGATGTGAAGGTTTTTAGTCGACGCGACCGTCTTTCTAAAACAGATGATGAGTTGGTTGAAGAAGCTTCAAAACTTAAAGTCATTCAAAGAGAATATAAAACAAAGCAAGCAGAATTAAAAACTGAAAGACATGAACGAGTAGGTGCATTGTTGTTGGGTGAAGCTGCCCCTGGCAACATCGTCCATCGTCGCACTGCCGAAATCATCCTCGAAGACGGAATGGCTATCACCCAAGAAACCATTGAGGCAATAGAAAGAGAAAATGTAGAAGATCTTTTAATGCCAAACAATGAAATTTATAATTTGCTCAAGCAAACACTTCATGAATATGATATTGAAGTGCAAAAAGTAGAGTCGCATTATAAAATGCAGCTTGAGCACATGAGAAAAGGGGATACTGACCTGGATCCGGGTGTGATTCGACAAGTGAAGGTCTATATAGCCTCTAAGCGTAAATTGCAAGTTGGGGATAAGATGGCGGGACGCCACGGAAATAAAGGGGTCGTCTCGAAAATTGTCCCAGAATCTGACATGCCATATCTCAATACAGGGCAGCCCATTGAGATCATTTTAAACCCATTAGGTGTTCCTTCACGTATGAATATGGGACAGCTATTTGAGACACATTTGGGGATTGCAGCCAAACATGCTGGTATTTTCGTAAAAAGTCCGGTTTTTGAAGGTTTTCCAGAAAACCGTATTTGGGAAATGATGAAAAAACAACAGCTTCCTTCTGATGGGAAATTCTTCCTTTATGATGGATGTACGGGCGAAAGATTCGATAATACCGTCGTGGTCGGTTATATTTACATGTTAAAATTGAGTCACTTAGTTGCTGACAAGATCCATGCTCGCGCGGTTGGACCTTATTCTTTAGTTACGCAACAACCCTTGGGCGGTAAGGCTCAGATGGGGGGGCAGCGCTTTGGAGAGATGGAAGTTTGGGCAGCCGAGGCCTATGGAGCAGCACATTTGCTACAAGAGCTTCTAACAGTAAAGTCCGACGACGTTGCAGGGCGAACACGCATCTATGAATCAATCGTTAAAGGTGAAAATTTATTAAAATCGGGCACACCTGAATCGTTCAACGTATTAATAAAAGAAATGCAAGGTTTAGGCTTAAATGTCTACACAGAAGCATTAGAAGAAGTATTATAAAATCGTGCAAGGGCATGGGCACGTGCAAGGGCACGGACATGCAGGCTATATATTATTTATTTTAGGAGACATAGATGTCAGACAAGAATCAGCAGCAGAATGAGGCGCAATTTGATAAATTAACGATTAAGATCGCCTCTGATGATGTCATTCGCAATGATTGGTCCCGCGGAGAAATAAAAAAACCTGAAACAATCAATTACCGCACTTTCAAGCCTGAAAAAGGTGGATTATTTTGCGAGAAAATTTTTGGACCAACTCGCGATTGGGAATGCGCTTGCGGTAAATATAAGAAAATTAAACATAAAGGCATTGTTTGCGATCGCTGCGGCGTAGAAGTGACACTTTCTAAGGTGCGAAGAGAAAGAATGGCGCACATCGAATTAGCAGTTCCGGTGGTACATATTTGGTTCTTTAAGACTATGCCATCGCGCATTGGAAATGTCTTAGGAATGACTTCTGCCGATCTCGAAAGGGTCATTTACTATGAAGAATATGTTGTTATTCATCCCGGACAAACCGACTTAGATAAAAAACAACTCCTTAACGACACTGAATATAGAGAAGCTCAAGAAAAATGGGGCAAAGACGCTTTTGTCGCAAAAATGGGTGGAGAGGCTATTAAGGATCTGTTAGCAAATGAAGATCTACAAACACAACTCGTTGAGTTAAAAGAAAAATTAAGAAAGACAAAATCTCAACAAGCAAGGATGAAACTTGCAAAGAGATTAAAGATCATCGAAAGCTTTGTCTCTTCTGACAATAAGCCTGAATGGATGGTCATGTCTGCTGTGCCGGTCATACCGCCAGATTTAAGACCCCTTGTCCCACTAGATGGAGGCCGTTTTGCTACATCTGACTTGAATGATTTGTACAGAAGAGTCATCAACAGAAATAACCGTCTCAAAGCAATCTTAAAACTCAAAACGCCTGAAGTCATTGTTCGCAATGAGAAGAGGATGTTACAAGAAGCCGTTGACGCCTTGTTTGACAATGGCCGTCACGGACATCCGGTCATGGGTGCCGGTAATCGTCCACTAAAATCCCTTTCAGAGATGTTAAAAGGGAAACAGGGGCGCTTCCGTCAAAACCTTCTCGGAAAACGGGTCGATTACTCAGGCCGTTCAGTCATTATTGTTGGACCTGAATTGAAGTTTAACCAATGTGGATTGCCAAAATTAATGGCATTAGAATTGTTTGAGCCTTTTATTGTTAAACGATTGAAGGATTTAGGCTATGTCTATACCATTCGGTCCGCGAAAAAGATGATCCAACGCCATGCCCCAGAAGTTTGGGATGTTTTAGAAGACATCATCAAAGGGCATCCAGTGCTGCTCAACCGCGCACCTACATTGCACCGATTGGGAATTCAAGCATTTGAACCTGTTTTAATTGAAGGAAAAGCGATTAGGATCCATCCTTTAGTTTGTTCTGCTTTTAATGCTGACTTTGACGGCGACCAAATGGCGGTTTATGTACCACTCTCCATTGAGGCGCAGTTAGAAGCAAAATTATTGATGATGGCACCTGATAATATCTTTTTACCCTCTTCCGGTAAGCCGGTAGCTGTGCCATCACAGGATATGACCCTGGGTCTTTATTATCTCATGCTCGATCCGCTCTACTTTCCGGAAGATCATGGACTTAAAACTCGAGTTTTCCGCGATAGCCAAGAGGTTTTACTCGCCTTGCAAGCAAGTGGAAGCTACAATTGGTTTGAAAAAAAGAAACAAGACTCTTTAGAAACGCGCCGCGATTATTCGAGAGGAGTTCGCCTACACGAAAAAATTAAGTTAAGAACAGAAAATGGAATTATTGAAACGACTCCCGGTAGAGTTGTATTTAATACCATTGTACCAAAAGAACTAGGATTCCAAAACTATAGCCTCCCAAAAAAGAAGATGGGAGAGCTAATCATGCAGTGCTACAAAAAAGTCGGGTTAGAAGCGACCGTGCGCTTTTTAGATAATCTAAAAAGTTTAGGGTTTGCTGAAGCGACGAAATCAGCCCTTTCTATGGGTGTCTGCGATGTTAAAATCCCAGCGATTAAGGAAAAAATTCTTCAAGAAGCACATGATCGCGTCGCGCTTGTGAAAAAGCAATATGAAGATGGGATCATTACAGAAGGTGAAAGAAAATCAAAAACAATTGGTATTTGGACAGAGGTTTCAGACGTTCTTTCAGAAGAATTATTTAAATTAATCAGCGAGATTAAAGATAGCTCGATGAATCCACTCTATTTAATGATGGATTCAGGCGCTCGCGGAAACAAATCGCAAATCCGTCAGCTTGGAGCGTTAAGAGGTTTGATGGCCAAACCATCGGGAGACATTATCGAATCTCCTATCACCTCGAACTTCCGCGAAGGGTTATCCGTGATTGAATTTTCAATTTCATCTCACGGAGCGAGAAAAGGTCTTGCGGATACTGCTTTAAAAACAGCTGACTCAGGTTATTTGACGCGCCGTCTTGTTGATGTGGCACAAGATGTCATCATTACAGAAGATGATTGCGGGACCTTAAATGGAATCGATGTTTCAGCTGTAAAGCAAGGTCAAGAAGAGCTTTTACCATTAAAAGATCGTATTTTTGGCCGAACTGTGTGTGAAGATATTTATCAACCTGGCGATAGCACCAAACTGATCGCAAAATCCGGCGATATTCTCACTAATATTCAAGCTGAGGCAATCGATGACTCCGGTGTAGAAAGCATTCGAATCCGATCGGTACTCACCTGCGAAACAAGGAGGGGGGTCTGTGCGAAATGTTATGGAATCAACCTTGCAAATAGCAGGCCGGTCAGTTTAGGAGAAGCTGTGGGGATCATTGCAGCTCAGTCAATCGGTGAACCTGGAACACAGTTAACGATGCGTACTTTCCACTTAGGAGGTATCGCCTCTGCTGCAGTTAGCCCAGAAATTATCGCTGAGAATGAGGGGATCCTTATTTACAGCGATGTGCGTACTGTTAAAACGGAAGAGGGACACTGGGTTGTTCTCAATAAAAATGGCCGTCTAAACATCGTGAGAGATGAAGGGCGAACATTAGATGAATACAAAAAGCTTTTGAGTACAAAATCGATTGAACCGCTTCAATCTTTTACAATTGAGCTTGGAACGAAAATTTTATTAGCCGATGGAACCAAAGTGAAGCCTGGTCAACGCATTGCTGAATGGGAACAGCATAGTATTCCAATTATTTGCGATCGCCCAGGATATGCGCGATATGAGGATTTAGTTGAAGGATTATCCACTGAACGAGATGTCAATAAGCAGACGGGCCAAACAGAGCTTATTGTTAAACAGCATAGAGGGGAATTACATCCACAGATTGCCATTTATGCGGATCAAGCCTGTGAAGAGCTAGTTGGAACGTATCCATTACCTGCTGGGGCGATTATCTCCGTGCAAGAAGGAGAATATGCAACGGCTGGGAAAATGTTAGCTCGTCTTCCGCGAAGTGCAATCAAAACAAAAGATATCACCGGGGGTCTTCCACGGGTTGCTGAGCTATTTGAAGCAAGAAAACCAAAAGATTCAGCAGAAATTGCAAAAATTGATGGCGTGGTCGATTTCCGCGGTGTTCAAAAAAACAAGCGAATTGTTATTGTTCGCGATGAAATGACAGGAATGGAAGAAGAGCATCTGATTTCTCACACAAAACACTTGATTATTCAAAAAGGGGACCATGTCGTCAAAGGGCAGCAGCTTACCGATGGATTGGTCATTCCACATGAAATTTTAGAAATTTGCGGAGTCCGCGAATTGCAAAAATACTTAGTGAATCAAGTTCAGGAAGTGTATCGTCTTCAGGGTGTCGACATCAATGATAAGCACATTGAGATCATCGTCCGCCAGATGTTAAAGAAGGTCCGAGTCATCGACCCAGGTGACACGAGCATGCTTTATGGTGAAGAGGTGGATAAAAAAGAGTTTGAGAATGAAAATCAGAAGGTTTCTCAAGAAGGTGGTAAAGCCGCGCAAGCGACACCGGTTCTTCTTGGAATCACAAAAGCTTCTCTTAGCACTGAATCTTTCATCTCCGCTGCTTCATTCCAAGACACGACGCGTGTATTGACCGAAGCTGCTTGTGCCGGGAAAACTGACTTCCTTACCGGTTTCAAAGAAAACGTGATCATGGGGCATATCATCCCCGGTGGAACAGGCTTCGAGCGTCACCGCAAGGTCAAAAAATTCGTCGACAGAGAGCTGGAAGAGCCGCTCATTTTCGACTTTGAAACAGTAGAAGAAATAGCTTCTTAAGTCCATTTAGGCATTCACGCAATAGCGTGAATGCCTTTTATGCAACAATAGACCTCTTGCTAATTCATTTTCTAGCCCATCTCCTACTTCTTATAGGGCTAACCCTATCTGAATACACTTTTTCACAGCCATGAAAAATCACAACTTTAATTCTAGATCCAGATAATGCTAATTCAATAAGAATTGAAAGATCTATTGTAGCCTTAAAAAGATTGATTTGTTTTAAATGGTCGAATTTCCTCAAATCATCTATGCATTTGTAACTTAGTGCATAACAATAAGATAAATTCAATATTTCTAAATTACTTGACTTTGTTAATTTTTCAATTCCCTTATCGGTAATTTTAGAGAACATTAAACTCAAGTTGACTAGACGACAAAAAGCGGACAAGCAACACATTCCATCGTCTGTTATCCGATCACATCGCGAGATATCCAATTGTTTCAAACCGGTACAGGTTCCTTGGCTCAAAATTAAAAGACCTTTATCACTAATCTGCCAACAACAAGCTAAATTTAGATTTTCCAATTGTTTAAACTTACTCACAATTTCTAATGCATCATCGTTGATTTTGGTCGTAGATAAATCCAAGACCTTCAATTGAGGACATTTTAGATGAATAAGACCTTTACCGGTAATCTTCGTTCCATAAAGTCCCAATTTTTCCAAATAAAAATGATGAGATAAATGAGAAAGCGATTCATCTGTAATATTTATCTCTCTCAATTCCAGAGATTTCAAATTTTTTGACTGTTTTAAAAAGTAGAGTTGATCCCCATTCAATTTTCTGCATAGAATTAAACTTAAAGAAAGCAGGGAAGAATTTTTTTCTAAAAATTGAAGGCTTGTAATTTGACACCCTATTAATTCTAATTTTTGAAATGCAATATTTTTTAAATGATCAATCCCTTCATTTGTGATGTTATGCCCATTTGTTACACATAAAAATTTCAAATGGGTGAGTTCTTTTAAATAAGAGACACCTTTATCAGTGATATGCAAGCCATTAAATTTCAAAGATTCGAGATGTTTTAAATTTTTTATGTGGAACAAGCATTCATCTGTAAAAGAGTCTTCATCATAAATCTCTAAAGATTTTACATTTTTTAAATGTTCGGAAATATATTCAAAATCCAGGGCTTTTAGTCTCCAATTTTCAAAACTGAGATGCTCGATATTTGGATTTTCATCAATTAATTTTTTCAATCTTGGATTTACTTGATCAGAAAAAAGGTCAATTGAATATTTAACACCTTTTATATGAAATTCTCTTAGAAACGAATGAGTGCATTTATTCTTAAGATTAACACTTTTTATTTTTTTTAAAATTTTCTCCATTCCCAAATCTGCATTTTTTAATGGAATTGGTATTGAAAACATTTGGGATAATATCGCAGGGGTATGCGTTAATTCTTTGTAGTTTCTAGAGGTCGTTGCAAATCTTTTCCACCCCTTCCAACCCACCCATTCGAATATTTTAGGGAACAGATCGGTTGGAATCCCTTCTAATTGATTTGGTTTGTAAACCGGAGGATCCATTATAGGGCTAATCTTTAATTGGAAAGAAAAAGATGATTTGCTGCTCACTCTACCAATAAGATTGCAGGCACATCCAATGATAGGCATCAATAAATACAAGTAAAAACAAATTTTTATAGTGTATGAAATTTTTGAATCTATTGATTCATCCTGCGATCGTTCATATAAATATTCATATAAATAATTATTAATAAGATTTGTAATCTCTGCTTCCATAAAAAACACCATTTTTTTAATGTATTGTACTGTTAAAGAATAATTTTTCTATATTAAAATATTTATACCGAAACAACTCAAAATTTGTATTTTGAGTTGTTTGAAAGCTCTCGCGTAAATTTTCAACGACGAAGGCGTTTGAGTAGACTCAAAAGAGGAAGCAGTGCAATGACTGAGGGGGTACTGACATTTTGTATTATGTTTTTATCTGTAAAAACTGAATAATTTTGAGGACTTAGATGCCACTTTCCTTGTTGTATAATTACTTTTTTATATTGTTCTGGTAAAGAATGGGATAACTTTTTACATTCTTCTAAAGAAAGTTTGCGCAAACCCATTAATCCATTCCAATTCTTTTCATTGAAATCTACCCAGCCAACTGTTGGCGAAACTTCGAATAAGAATTGTTCTTTGTATGATTCTAATATGGAAATGGTCTTCAAATCATTATAAAAAACTTCCCCTTCCTTTCGTTCCACATAGTTCTGTAATATAATAGCGGGTGTAATAAAACCAAAAAAAACATTCGCCTGCCCTAATATATCCAAAATATTTTTAAGTTTTTCCCGTTCTTCTGCAGTTGGGATGTATACCGATTTTGTTGAAAAATAAGAGGCTGGATAATCTCCATTCACTTGTGTCCAAATCGCTTGCAAAATTTTAGGGCCCATTGTGCCCAGTTTAAAATCGATAATAGAATAATCGGGAATATTTGATAAATCGACAACAACCTCTTTATTGCCAAGAAAAGAAAGATCATTGATGTCACCCAATTTCGCTATGATTTTCCCCGATTTTGCAAATTGCTGAATTGTATTAAATTGATCTTCATTTTGGGTATAATTGACAGCTTGATAGCCTGAAAAATTTGGATCCCTCCACTCTTTTTTTGATGAATAATAGATCGGGGCAAAAAGTTTTAAATTTTCTCGATAGTAGGTTTTCACTTTCTCGGGCATATCGCTAGAATTTAATTTCATAAGAATATCGTCTATGAATTTTGGATCTGATGAGAGTTGGACATATTCAAACATATCCGCAGAAATCCGAAAAAGCATGAGATCAAAATGCAAATGAGCAATAGCTCTTGGACTCAAATCGATAATCACCAACCCTTCGCAGTTTGAACTTTGATCGATCGCTAAGTGAAAAAAATTTCTTACAACTCCTGTACCAATGCGGATGTGCTGCGTTGAAATTTGTTGCAGATGCTTTTTTATGTTCTCAGGATGAACCTCATTTGGATCTTCACATCCATAGAAATCACTTTTTTTAGTTACATCTATAGGAGAAAATGCTATTTCTTCGAATTCAGCTTCAAGATTTTCAAGTTGCGCATGTCCTCTTTGAGCACGAGCAAGACAATTTGTTGCCAAAATATAATTATTTATATTCATTACTCTCCTTGATTTAAACTGCTAACAACGAAACTATTTCGTAAATTTTTTAAACGAATTGTAACAAATTAATATTAAAATTTTATAAAGTTAATTAAAAGTACAGGAAATGCATGGGTAAAGATTGACCCCCAGGAATTAGAAATATTAAATTGTATTAGTCCTAAGTGTTTTCGTTCGTTAATTGAGAAGTATAAAGCTCTTTGCAAAGCAGGGGGGTCTAAGGGGGGA
>JANWJE010000034.1 GCA_025451995.1 Parachlamydiaceae bacterium
AACAACGTCATTTTATTTACAGCTACCAATTATGCCGAAGGCTTTGTGCTAGAGCTCGTAGAGCGACTGTCTGCAGCCCACTCCGACCATCGGGAGGGGTGGGTAGAAAGCAACAATGAGTTTGAGCTTAAGAGCGGCAGCGGCGGGCGACTGATTCTTAGCTTAACGCGTATGTGCCTCGGCAACGGGTTATGCCTGATTCAAATTCTGGACTCCTCCTTATCAAATTTTCAAGGATTCAGCTGGAAGCAGTATAGATCTAAATCAATTTCTAAAGTCAGTGAAAATCATCCAAAAATCTTTCTTTTTCTCAGTCTGAAGAAGCGCTGCAGGGCATCGCTTGAATTTTCGCCTGTGTGCATTCTAAAATAATCGGCCCCCGCTTGTTCGAATATTTTTCTTGTATTTTCTATTTTTATTTCTGCTTCCTTTTGATAGTTTTCCTGTATCACCAAATCTGCTGCATCCACAACCTTTTCTTCGCCTGTTTCTAAATCTTTTAATGAATAGAGGCCTTTTGGTAAAAACTGTTGTTCATAGGTATCAAAAATATGAAAGGCGATCAAATCATGCCTTTTAGCGATAAGAGAGACTTCTTTGTTAAAGCCGTTCGTTAGGAAGTCTGAAATAAGGAAACAGATGGTTTTTTTTTCTTGAATTTTCCCAAAAAATGAAAGTGCTTTTTGTAAATTTGTCCCTTTATATTTTGGTGAATAATAAAGAAGATCATGAATAACTCTGACTACATGGCGCGTACCCTTTTTAGGCTTTAAATAAAGCTCAATCTCTTCACTGAATAGGAGCAGCCCTAATTTATCTTGGTTTTTAATGGCTGAAAAAGCAAGGAGGGCGGCAATTTCTGCGATTAATTCGCATTTTTGCATTTTAAGATGGCTGAATTGATTAGAGGAAGAAATATCGACGACCAACATCACCGTGAGCTCTCTTTCTTCTCTGTAATTTTTAACGAATGGCGTTTGTGATCGCGCTGTGACATTCCAGTCGATCGAGCGAATCTCATCCCCCGGCTTATATTCCCTTACATCCTCAAATTCTAATCCTTTCCCCTTGAAGATGGAGCGGTAAATACCTGCAAAGAGATCATCGACTCTGTGTAGAGCTTGAATTTGCAGTCTGCGTATATGCTTAAAAGCTTCACGTCTTTCAATCATGGAGTTGGGATTTTAGCCAAAAGCCGTTGAATGATATCATCGGATGTTAAATTTTCAGCCTCAGCTTGATAGGTAGGGCGCAGGCGATGGCGTAAGACTAGAGGTGCGAGATCTTTAATGTCTTGGGGTGTGACAAAGTTTCGCCCGGCTAAAAGGGCTTTTGCTTTGGCTCCTTGTTTAAGGGCCAAACTCGCGCGAGGAGAGGCTCCAAATTCCAATAGATCGCTCATCTCAGAGTGATTTGTTTGCCGAGTCGCATCCACGATGCTGAGTAAATAATCGATGACTTTTTCGTCTAGGTAAATGTTATCAGCTAATTCTCTTAAGTGAAATAAATCTGAAATTTCGACAATGGGATCGATGGGCGGAAGAGGATTCATCGTTCCAATTCTTTCCAGTATCATTTTTTCTTCAGCAATCGTGGGATAGTTAATTTTGATTTTCATCATAAATCGATCCGTTTGCGCTTCCGCTAAAGGATATGTTCCTTCTTGTTCGATCGGATTTTGCGTCGCTAGCACAATGAAAGGGCGAGGTGCCGGAAAAGTTTCCCCTCCAATTGTGACTTGTTTTTCTTGCATGATTTCAAGGAGGGCAGACTGGACTTTGGCTGGCGCTCGATTGATTTCATCTGCCAGGAGGATATTGGTGAACACAGGTCCTTTTTTAACCTCAAATGTCCCTTCTTTTGGATTAAAAATAGGTGTGCCGGTGAGATCAGCCGGCAAAAGATCGGGAGTAAATTGGATCCTTTTAAATTGACATCGGATGACTTTAGCCAATGTATTTGCAGAGAGTGTTTTAGCAATCCCCGGAACCCCCTCAAGGAGGAGATGGCCATCCGACAGAAGCCCGATCAGTAAAGCATCGATCAAATCTTCTTGACCGATGATATGTTTATGAATTTCCCTCTTAATCGCTTTTAAAAGCGCGTGCGCTTTTTCAATGTCTTGTTGAGTGTGTTCCATTGCTTTCCATTCGTTCGATGATTCGATTTTCAAATCATCTTATATCGACCTCAAAGACATGGCAATAAAATTTTTAAACGAAAGAAGTCTAATCTTAATTTTGCCTAGTCATTTTAATTCTTTGTAAAGAGTTATTGGGTAAACTTGCGGGACTCATTGCTGGATCTAAATGGCCGGTCATTGATTCTATTTTCTTGCTCCCTGGATTTCTGTTAAGGAATAGGGGTCCTACCAATGCACCTGCTGGTCCATCTACCGATTCTGTGAATGTGAACCTAGCAATGCCATTTTTTGCATCGATAATTGTAACGACAACTTTTCCAGTTGTAGGTAAATAGGAAAAATTAAAAAATTCGGTGGGGACTCCAAAATAAAGAATTCCGTATTCTTGGATCACTTTGCCATTCCCAAACTTATCAAATTGAATTAACCCATGAACTATTCCGGATTTTCCAACACCTCCATCTACTCCTCCAATAGATTCTTCTTCATATATAAAATAGCCCTCAAAATCGCTTAACTGAAATTTTTTCCTTTTGGCTTTTTTCAAAGAAGAATCTAAAGATTTTTTGTTTCTTTCAAATTTTTGATGTTTTATCTCAGTAGGCAATTGCTCTGCATCTAGGGTATTCAAACATTCAGTTTTAAGAAATAGGAGTGTTGTTAATAATGCGCATGAAAGGCAGGCTCTTCTTATTATTTTGAAATTATAATCTGACATATTTTTCCTCATAAAATTCATTTGCCACACTATCATTTAAGCTGAGCATTATTGTCAAATATTTGAAATAAAAGGGGCCGGCCCCTTTCATAATTTATGCAGATTGTTGGGCCCGGCCCCTTTCATATTGGGCCCGGCCCCTTTCATAATTTATGCAGATTGTTGGGCCCGGCCCCTTTCATAATTTATGCAGATTGTTGGGCCCGGCCCCTTTCATAATTTATGCAGATTGTTGGGCCCGGCCCCTTTCACGGCCCCTTTCAGATTGTTGGGCCCGGCCCCTTTCACGGCCCCTTTCACAATGTGTGAAATCAATTAATTGTTTTTTTATTTTTTATTATATAAATATTTATCAAAGTTTAATATAAACGAATTAATTTAAAGTAAGGTGATTTAAAGTTTTTATAGATTATATGATACCTGATAAAATTGTTTTTTTCACAAATAGCGAAGCCGGTGAAATTAAAGATGCAGGCATAAAGTCTGGTAAAGATAGAGAAAGGCTTGCAATCCGAGGTGCTGTAGATCAGTTTTGTCACCTCATTGCCATGCACCAGCTGAGCGAGTCGGGTACTTTTCTAGGGAAACTTAATGATCTATCTTTTTATTTATCAGGCTATAACTGGAAGCCTTTTGAAATTACAGAAAATGGAGAAACTACACGTTTTATTATCAATGTAAGCAGCGCAGTGAACCGTTTGGCCGCTATGGGACTTGATAAACAAGAAATAAAAGAGGTCATTTACTCGGGTGATTTTCAACGACTTGCACAGCTTTTGAATGAGGGAAGAGAAAAACAATGGGAAAAGCATGTGGGTAGAAAATTAGAATCTGATGAGACAACCAAATTAGCAAAGGCTGCAAATCACTTTGATTCAGACAAAGTTAAATTTAATCAATTACTTGAAGCCATAAAGGGCAAAGCACCCGGCGAATTAAATGATGCATTGGAAAAATTCGCATTTGAAAAAACTATAGAAGATAATAAACGTTATCAAAATAAATTAATTAAAGATTCTTTCCAAGAAATAAAACAAAAAAAAACTGAACTTGATAAACTTAATGTTTATAGCTTTGATTATTCTTTTGCGATAGATCAGTTTTTAGCAGAAAAAAATGAAGATATAAAAAAAGCGAAAGAATTAAAAAAGAAAGAATTAGAAAACCAACAGCTAGTTGGTTTTGATGATGAAGATATCAATATTATAAAAAATATTAAAGAAAATAAAAATATTAACCTGGAAGAGGCTATTAAAAAATATAGGCCATTAAAAGAAATAGGTGTGCCTTATATTAATCAATTAGGTCGTAGTAGTGTTTATAAAATTTTGAATGATTATTTTAATTTAGAAAGTGCTGCTTTAATGATAAAAAACAAGTTGGAAGATGAATTATTAAAATACAACTTAATCAATGTCTATCAAAAAGCAATGGATTGTGATGAGGATACAGCCAACCTGGGAATAAAAGCATGGAAAAGCAAAGGTGCCACTGAGAAACAAATTTCTAAAGAAATTGAATTTATTAATCTGAATAAGGAAAAACTCTTTGCAGAAGCGCAAGCAAAAAAATCAAAAGGTAAGAAGGATCCGACAGTCTATATTTCTACAAAGGAAGGAAGGAAAGATGGCTTAAAAACCACTCATTATGGGTTGCTTTTCACTGCAGAGGGGAGAGTTTTTGTAAGCTTTGGCAAAACCGGCAAAGAAGAAGGGGAGGGGAGGCATAAATTCTTAAAAATAGGTTCTTTTAAAAGGGTTAAGGAAAGCTTGAACTTAAACAGCGGAAAAATTGCCATTAAAGCTACTTTAAAAACCAGCGACGAGATGCCATTGGAAAAAATATTGAAGGAATTAGAAATAATGAAGGCAATTGGTCCCCACAAAAACATTGTGAGATTTGACCATGAGACTCTAGTTATTGTACCACAAAAAGACGGAACCTATAAGATAAAAATCATGATGGAGAACTGTAATGGGGGTGAATTGTTTGATGCTATAAGTAAGAAAAAATTATCAATAAAGCAAAAAAATATGGTTTGTGAAAATCAGCTTGATGCCTTCAAATATGCTAAAAGCAAAGGTTATGTTCATGCCGATTATAAACCAGAGAATGTCTTTTTGATAAAAAATGAAAAAGGTGAGATCATTGATTCCAAGCTTGGCGACTTTGGACTTAGCTACTCTATTAAAAATAAAGATCTAAGATTTAAAGGCTCGGCCGGATATGTGGCACCTGAATTAATAAAGGCAATAACCGGAACCGAAGAAGAAAAAAAGAAAGCGAACGATTTTCCTCTTGACGCTTGGGCTTTTGGTACAATGTTATATGTACTTTACTATGAAAGGGTACCCTCATGGTTTGATAAAAAAGAAAAAGAGACTTTGAGAAAAACTATCAATTTTGATCGAGATACTTCCAAAACATTTCAAAGGCTAAAGAATTCCAAAGGGACTATAGACAATGTTATTTATGGTCTTCTAGATCCTAATCCCGATACTCGAATGACATTAGAGGAAGCTAAAAATATTTTCGATCATAATGGATACACAAGCGATTTTGTATGAATAGTATAGAATTTATCAAACAACCGTATATACTCTGTCCAGCTGAATCCTGGAATTTTTGGCAAGGTGGCGCCCTCATGCTTAGCCAGTTCTGAAGCAGATCTTAATCTTAATCCTAATCTTGTGCTTTCCCCCTCACCTATTTATACCCCAGTTCAATCACTAAAAACTTAACGTCCACCAAGTGTCTCGTAACTTGAGAATTAGATGAAAAGCAAGATTAAGATCATGATTAAGATCGAGATTAAGATTAAAATTTGCCAAGCTGCCTCCTTGTCAAACTTTCCAGCTTTCAACTGGGATCAGTATATGTTCACCGGGTGCTTGATAAATGCAAATTTAACAGGATAAGCAGGATAGGCAGGATAGAAGAACAAAAAGAGACAAATTTTTCTTCTAAAAACCATCATTTTAAGTATTGCTGCCCTTCTGTGTTATCCTGTCTATTCTGCTCATTCTGTTAGATTTATGAAAATTTATAGAACCCGTGAACGTATACAAACAACCAGTTTGACAGCATGTGCAACTTTTTTTTACGTTCGTGACCGTGTGCACATACGCGTTAAGCTAAGCTCTTAAAATTCCAATTCATCAAGGTTTCCTTTCGGCAGGTGGATGGTGAAGGTTGTTCCCTTGCCGAGCTCTGATTGGAGAGTGATTGTGCCGTAGTGTTTTTCTACAATCGTTTTAACGATGGATAGGCCGAGGCCCGATCCCCCCATTTTTTGTGAATGGGCTTTATCAACTGTATAAAAGCGGTCAAAGATATGCTCTTGATCTGCAGCCGGAATTCCGATCCCTTTGTCGCTCACTTGGATGATGGCATCGTCGCCTTCTTCATCCAGCATGACATGGATGTGAGCGGGGCGGTTGGAGTATTTTGCCGCATTCAACATGAGATTCATGATCGCCAATTCTAAAAGATCCATATCGGCGTAGACTTCTATGCTCTCTTTTCTTTTGTCAAAACTGACGATGGCGTCGGGAAATACTTCAGCGAGGGTTAAAAAGCAACGTTGAATCAGTTCGGAGAGATCGAATAAACTTAGGCGCGAAGAGGGAATATTTTCAATATCTGCCAAGGTTAACAGGTCTTTGATTAAAGCTGCCATGCGCGTGCAATTGCGAACGATCTTGCCAGTCACTTCCTGTTGGATGTCTCTGGATAAATCGGGATTGTCGTGCAATGCTTCTGCAAACCCACGGATAATTGTAATGGGGGTTTTTAATTCATGCGAGGCATTGGCGATAAAATCGCGCCTCATCTCAAAAATTTTGTAATGGGCGGTTTTATCCTGCAAAACCAAAATTGCCCCCGCATCGTCTTTTTTTGGCGCTGCTACGATATCTAAATAATATTTTTTTCCTTCGATCATTGTTTCTATTGTGTCTGTTAGGGGTTTTTTCTCATTTTGACATTGTAATAGAAGATTTTGACAGCTTTCATTTTGCAGCGAGGTGATCTTCTTTCCAATTAAAGATTCTTGAACTTGCATGAGTTTTATCGCCATGTAGTTGGTATAAGTGATATCCATGTCATTATCGACTGCGACAACCCCTTCAACAAGTGATTCCAGAATAGCTTTTTTCTCATTTTTCTCATTTGTAATTAAATTAATATGGTTTTGAATTTTTTGAGAGAGGCTATTGAGGGTGTTTGCGAGTTTATAAAAATCGTCGCTTGCATTTCCATTGTTTAATTCGATATGGGGCAAGATGTTTTCCGTTCCTTCTTGATAGGGTTTTACCGCATTGATGATTCTTTGGATGGGCTGGGTCAAATAATGGATGACAAACCACGTCATGATGCTAAATAAAAGGAGAATGAGAATGGCAAGTCCCAAAAAGCCGATTTCAAAATCGTGAATGATTTCATGCACATATTGGTAGGGGAATGCCGTCCTTAAGACGTAAGTTTTGCCATGGAAGTCAAAAGCTTTGGCAAAATAGGCGAATTTTTGATTGAGGATTTGCGAATAGTCTTCGTGGTAACCGACTCCTTTTTGAAAGGCTTCTAAGACCTCAGGGTGGTCTACGATGTATTCTTGGCTGAATTTTGGCCCCAGCAACCGTTTAGTGTGAGAATCATACAGGACCTTATGCTCGTTAGTGATGATGCTGCTGCGAAAAAACATGATGCTTTTTTGATCTTTCAGCCTGCGGACTAATGCATCGTTGTTTGGAGCGTCTTTGATATGTGCAATGATTTCGGTGGCCCGCGCTTCCATCGATTGGAGGACAATGGTCTGCACCCATTTGGCGACGAAAGGAAACATTAAAATAATAAAAACAAGAAAAACACTAAGATAGGTGATAAATATTTTTTGTCTAAAACTTAACATGTAATACCTCTCGTGATTCAAAAGTTGGCATTTCGAGCTGCGTGAAAATCCCCGCGGATCGAAGATCGCAAACGACCCAATATTAAGTCAATATGGGGTCGTTTGCGATCTTTGATCCCCGGGGTTTTGACGCGCTCCAAATGTCAGCTTTTGAGTCACGAGAGGTATAAGTTCTCGTAGCCACTTTCCGTTATCACAATCGTGTCCTCAAGCCTGACGCCGCCAATGCCGGGTAAATAAATGCCGGGTTCAATGGTAATTGCCATCCCGGGTTTAAGCAAGATTTCACTAGAACTCCCTGTTTGTCTTAAGATAGGCGGCTCATGTGTTTCTAATCCAATTCCATGCCCTAAACTATGAGTAAAATAGTTGCCATAACCCTTCGCTTCGATAGAGCTTCTCGCTGCCTTGTCGAGTTCTTTCACAGGGATTCCGGGGCGGCATAAAGCCAAAGCTTTATTTTTAGCCTCTTCAACAATAGCATAGATTTCTTTTATGATCTCCGGTGGATTGCCAAAATAATTGACGCGCGTCATGTCGGAATGGTAATCGTTTAAAACAAGGCCTATATCGATCAATACCGAAGAGTTCTTAATAAGAGGGCTTAAACCAGATCGATAATGGGGCATGGAGCCATTCTTTCCAAAGGCGATGATTGAATCGAACGCGAGATGGCTCGCCCCTCTTTTTTTCCAAAAAAATTCAAGCTCAAATGCCAATTCCTTTTCCAATATCCCTTCTTGTAAAAGAGAGAGGAGATGTTCATATCCTTGGTAGCCTAAATGGGCCGCTTGTTTCAATAATTCGATTTCATCTTTTTCTTTGATCATTCTCAGCTGTTGAACTGCTGAATCGATGGGTTGGATTTTTACTTGGGATGATAACTCTTTTTCTAAATTTATAAAAGAATGAAGGGTTGTATGATCTTGATCGATCGCTAGTTGAGAAATGTGTAAATCAGCGAGGCATTCTTTCAAAGCATAATCTTTTGCTAAATAAACTTGATAAAGCTGTTGGTTTTGACAGATTTCAAAATAGCGCCCATCCACAATTAAATGTGCAGACGATGGTGTTACGATCACTTTTCCAGCTGATAGTTTGATTCCCGTTAAATAGAAAAGATCTATCGGATGCTCAACCAAGAGGGCATCACAGGAAACGGCTTTTAAGTGGTTTCTTAACCGCTCTAATCTTGGGAGTAATTTCATCGCTTAAACCATTTTATGAGTTCACTGGGTTCAATGTAATGGCATGTTGGCTTTCCAAGAGGGCACTCAGACGGCACATCGCATCCAATCAGTTGAGCAAGCAAGCTTGCTGCCTCTTCTAAAGAAAGGCGTTGCATCGGCGGCAGGGTGGCCTTACAAGCGATCAAGGCCAATTGCTCATCTCTTTCCTTTTCTATTTTACGGGAAAATTGCCTGTCAACTAAATCTGCGAGGATGCAGCGAAGTGTGCTCTCAATGTGTTTTTCTTTTAAAAAACTTGGGTAGGCATCGATTAAATAAAGATTTTCTCCAAATTCTCTTAATCCAAAACCCATTCCATTTAAATCATCCGCAAAATATTGCATGGTCTGAAATTCGTGGCTATTCAATGAAATTGTCAGGGGAATGAGAAGGGGGATCTGTTGTGAATGGCTCGATTTTTTTTTAAGCATTTCATAGTGGATTCTAGAATAAGCCAATTGTTGATTCAAAAGACATAATCCCCCTTCATTTTTTGGCAAAGGGACAATTAATTTCGAATTGAGCTGAAAGGAATCGAGAATGCAAAATCCAAAAATTGTAGCGATAATGGCGGGTTTTTTGGTTGAAGGCGCTAATGGCAGTTGGATTTCGTCATGTTTTTCTTTAAGTATTGTTGGGGGTGTGTTTGTGAATTGCCATTTGTCTTCGGCAGCGAAAAGTGGGGAGGGCGATTCAGATACCTCAGATACCTCAGATACCAAGGGATATTTACCCCAAAAGGGTGGAATGGAGGGTGATGGGGGTATTTCGATTGTATGGTGGATTGAAGGTGTTTCTTTTCGAAAACCCTTTTGAACCGCATCGATGATGGCTTGTTTCAAATCGAACTCGTTCCTAAGCCTCACTTCTTTTTTTTGCGGATGGACATTGACATCAAGGTGTGTTCCCGGCATGCGAAGATGAAGGGTATAGATGGGGTAGCGATTGTTCGGAAGCATTGTCCCATAGCCTTCTTTGATGGCGAATGAAATGAGAGGAGAGGTCACAAGCCGCTCATTAATAAAAAGATGTTGGGATGCCCGATTAGGTTTATGAGAGGTTGGAAGCCCAAGGTAGCCAATACATTCAAACGCTTCTTTTTTAAATTCTATGGGGATTAAAGAGGAGTAATAATCCTTTCCAAAAACAGATTCAATTCTTTGCCCAAGGGTTTTAAGGAATGCATCAGAAAAAGAGACTGAAGTTTTAAATACTGTTTTTTTATCGCTGATACATTCAAATTGAACTGTGGGGTGAGCGATGGCAAGAAGGCCGACGAGCTTTTGAATCTCTTGGGCGTCATAAACAGGGGATTTTTGGAACTTTCTCCTCACAGGAACATTATAAAAAAGGGACTTGACTTCAATTGTCGTGCCGTGAGAGCGTGCAGCCGGCTGATGTGAAAGGATACGCCCACCTTCTACGATTACGTAGGTTCCTTTCTCATTTTTTGGCTCATTAGGGGCAGTGAGGATAGAAAATTTTGAAATGGCGGCGATCGAGGGGATCGCTTCTCCCCTAAAACCCATAGTCGCAATGGTTTCAATGTCTTCTACGCGGTGAATTTTAGAGGTGGCATGCCGCTCCAGACAAAGAAGCGCATCATCGCCTGACATCCCGCATCCATTATCAGTGATCCGAATGAGCTGGCGCCCTCCTTCTGCGATTTCGATAGTGATCTCGGTTGAGCCGGCGTCTAAGGCATTTTCAATCAACTCTTTGACAACGGAAGCCGGATTTTCGATCACTTCGCCGGCAGCGATTTTGTTGATTGTCAAATCATCTAAAACGCGTATTCTATTCACGATCGTGCAAATTCCTTTTTTTATCAAACAAAGGCGCGGCAGCTCTCTAGAGACGCGCGATATAGCGATAATAATGATACACTATTGGGTAATTTTCCTACATGCAGGATAACTAGATCACAAGCATGTCATAGTAAATGAAAAGGTGGTTTTGGGGAAGGTGTCCTCTAAGAGATAGCGATTGTCCTCAATAAAGCCTTCAGAAGATAGGTACACCATCTGTAAAGAAAGGTGTTTTAATTGAGCAATCCCATCAACAGAAACCCCTTCACACCCCTCTAAATCCAAAGTTTTCAAATGGATCAAATTTTTTAGATAAGAGAGTCCTTTGTCGGTAACTTTAGAGTGTGTTAAAATGAGCGTTTGCAGAGCGCTCAGGCCGGATAATCGGGCTATTCCAAAGTCTGTAATTTTATCACAAAACGATAAATCCAAATATTCTAAGGAAGTAAAGCCTTTCAAGTGGGCAAGGCCCACATTAGAGAACGTGCAACATGATAAATTCAGCGACCGTAAATTGATGAGAGACTTTAAGTGGATGAGCTGAGTGTCCGTTCCAGAAGCTTCAAAAGAGGATAGGTCTAATGATTTTAAAGACATAAAATCCTTCAAAAATTCGAGTTTATAAATTCCCGAGCATCTTGCTAGATTTAAAATTTGCAATTTGACTAAGGTTTTTAAGGGAGCAAGTCCGTCACAGGTAACTTTGTAACATCCTGAGATATCCAATGATTCTAAAAGGATCAAATCTTTTAGGTGGGCAATGCCCTTGTTAGTGATTTCTTTACAGTTTGCTAAGTTTAGTGATTTTAATGTAATAATATCTTTTAAGTGATCAAGCCCATCATCATGTACATGTTTGCACCCTTCTAAATCCAATGATTCTAGTTGGGAAAGATATTTTAAATGTAAAAGTACATGGCTTGAAACAGATGAATTTTTTATGCTTAATGATTTGAGGGATTTAAAATTTTCCGCTATAAAGATGAGATCAGAATTGCAAAGTTCACACGCATCTAAACTGAGATGTTCAATGTTTGGATTTTTTTCTGCCAAAAGATAAAGGGTTTCTTTCTCGAAGAAATCCTCCAGATTCATTCTTATATGAAAGTGCTTTAGCTCTGTGCCAATGCGAGTTGTGAGCCTATTAATTTTGATCATGGTCGAATATTCGACATTCCAAATTTTCTGGGAAAAGATTTGCGCGAAGAGGTGTTTATATATTTTAAGACTCGGATCCGAATCGGCAATTGTTTTACTAGAGAATCTTGCCAGCTCTTTATTCAATGAAAAAAATTTCCCATATTCTTTCCATGTAAAATAGGAAGCGATTTCTTGTGTCAGGACAACCGGGAGATCCAACACATTTTTTTTCTCTTTTTTGGGCAATTTCAATGGCGTGGCTTTAAAACTACACGCGCGATAGATGAGATAGGCGACAGCCGCTAGTGCACTGAAAGCGCTGAAAGCTACAAGGGCAATTGTGAGTACTTTTTTGTTTAAAAGAGGAAAAAAAGAAGGGAGAATATCTTTAGCAAAAGAATTAAAAGGCGATGTGATAGATGTGATTATGTTCATAATAATTGATTTTTATTGAAGATTCTACTATAATATGAGATTAATATACAATAAAAAATTTATATTGAATTAAAATAATAATACTAGTTCCATTTCTTTATGGCTTCTTTATTAATTGCAATCTCAGGTTGTGGCGGGGGATCTAAGGGACCGCAGGATATCTATCCGCTGTTTCAAAAATTTTCTACCATTGAAAACTTTTCTTTTGTCGCTATCGATACAAAACCGAACGACATTCAAGAAAATGTGGAACGCACATGTCATGTCGCCAAGCAATTTTTTGATTCCACAGAAAATATCTATTTGATGGGATATTCTATGGGGGGTGCTATTGCAGTGCAAGCGGCCCAACAACTGATAGCTTCTTCGAATAAGATCAAAGGGATTGTATTGTTGTCGACACAAACGGACCATCTTTATCCATTAAGGCATCTTGGAATTCCCGTTCTTTTCTGTCATGGAACGAAAGATGATATCTTTCCCTTGTGGCAAATCGAGTCAACGTATGAGGGATGTTTAGAACCTAAAAAAATGGTGGAAATTCAAGGAGTCAGCCATGATTTGGCTCTTGAAGAAAATAAGAAAAAATCAAAACAATATTCTGAAATAGTGGCAAAAGCCATTTTAGATGAAATGGCTAATGCGTTTATTCAAGCTCCCATGAAAGGACAGAATAGAGTCAGCATCACTCTTCCCGAAATAAAAAAGGAAAGAAATGTTGCAAATTTCTTGACTTCACTTTTCCTTTTTTAAAGTATTTTTAATCTTATTGACATTTGCTTCAAACTCTTGAAAGAATTGCTTGTAAATCACAATATCGCTTGGGTCAATCCCAGGGTTGATTCTCATTTTAGGAGGAATCCAAGTGATATTTGGTTGCGGAAATCCAAAGCTTCCCCGAACATAGACAAGTTTCTTCTTCTCGACAAAAAGCTGCATAAAGCGCTGTTGTGCCCATCTTCTTAGGTCGTCACTTAGACCTTCATCTTCAAAACCTATTTTGATATCAATAAAAGGGGTTTTTACATCTTTTTCAAATTTTGCAATGAACACATCTTTACTTCTTTTTGATTTAAGGGAACTTGGAGTTAAGTTTAAAATTGCGCGTGTGTTATCGAAAATTTGTTTTTTATATTCATCGACAAGCTGCGGTCCGGTTTCTGTCATGAGACAGAAAAATTGTTGGGATAATGGATCTGTTTTGAAGACCTCATCTGTCTTTAGTGCATTAAAGGCCTTCCATTTTTGATCTCCATTATTGACAATATAAAAGGGACTGCCAAAGTAATTATCGAGACCTAGCATATCAAATTTTTGCCCGCTCCGAAAAACGACAATATTGAGTTTTCCTTCTTCAATTTCTTTGGCAAACGTAGAAAAGAGTTCTTTGATGTCTTCTGATTGTGTAAGGTCAATGGTTGCGTCAATAGCAACAGTGAGTTGATTCGTCTGAGGTTTTTTGGCAAAAATTTGTTTGATATCATCGATGACCCTTCCTTTTGAATAGACTCCATGCTGTGGATCGATATCAATATTGTGATAAAATTCTGTCGTATAAAGATCAACTTTTTTTACAGTTGGATCTTCAAGGATTTGCAATAATGTGCGGGTTTCTCTTAAACATTCTAATTCTTCATAATAAGAATGTTCTATACAAACTCTGATGGGATCTTTTTTTTCTTCTATCACTGCAGCATTGACCCCGGCAAAGACATTCATCGCTGATTTAGCAAGTCCAACAACGGGCTGTAGGTTCGCCGGAAAAAGAGGCTTTAGATATCCACCATATGTTTTTTCGAAAGATCCAGGATCAAATGGTGTGTAAATGGCCAGTAAAGTCATCAATTCCGCATGTGCACAATCCATCGCTTTAAAAAATTCACTTGCATTATTTTTCTGTTGAATAGCATTCGCTAAATGCTGAGACATCCTAAAAAGAGTCGTTTGGGTCAACTCTCGGAAAATTGGATCGTCTTGTTTTGCATCCCAATCCTCTTTCCTGATTTTAGAAAGGAGCGTTGCTGTCATGTTGATTGTGGCTTTGGCTAGAAACGATTGCGCTTGCCCGATTTTTTTATCTTTGCTAAGGCTCATCTCTTTTAAAGTCTTAAAAATATTTGTTTGCAAAAAACTATCGGGATTTTTGTACATAAAGATATCGACTTGTCCGCGAACAGCATAATCAACGGACCAACCATAACACTCTTGAGCCATTTTACCTGGATCTTCGCTGGTATTTGCAACTAATTGGCGCAAATGAACTGCGCCGACGTTAATCGCAGAATGGTTTGCCCATTCCTCTATTTTAATATTTAAATCATGCCGCCTTTCTAACCTCACCGCAGATCGCATATCATCAAATATAAACGCATATTTTGGATCTATTTCCCCTGTTTTATCAAAATCTTCTTCGCTGAATATCGTCTCATGTAAATCGATAAGAGCCAAATTTTGATCGATGGTTGCCCTCGAAACAATCGCCATATTTGTTTTAATATAGTTGGCCGCTAAAGTGGCGATGTCCTCTCTTTCAGGATATTTTTCTCTAAGCAATTCGACACTTTTAAAAACAATTGAATTGATTTGATCTTTAGCAATGGTTTGCTTGTCTTTATAATCTTCAATTTTTTTTGGATCATGTTCGGTAATTACGCTTTGTCCTATTTGATCTGTGATATCAACGAGAATTGGAAATTTCATGTGGGTGCCGGGAAAATCTGCTAAATTGGATTCGAATTGCTCCACTAAAAATTGAATGCTCTCTTCTTGTTTAGAAAGAGGCGGAGCCGGCTTAAATGCTACCGAATATAACTTTTGTATATTCATTGTATCTGTCAAAAGCATATTAGATTCCCTATTACCGGCACCAAATTTTGCGTGTAAATCATTGTCAATCATAGACATAATCGGTATTTGAGAATTAACGCCTCGATGATAATGTCCACCAAAGACTAGCATGCCATATTGAAGCAGGCTTTGATATTCGGATTCCATTCCACCTTCAAAACCTTCTTCTTCTTTATTTAACCCCACCTTCGAACTAGCGTTTAAAAATGCAGCTTTCGCCAAGTAATTACACATTAAAAAGCGGATGAGTTCTTTTGTCTCCGAATTTTTAGTGCGTTGATATGTCGAATAAAGCAAACCGAAGTTTAAAGCCCATTCCTTCATTTGTGGATTAAAGGGAGTTTCAGCTTTTTGGATAAAGGCCAAGAGTTTTTCATTATCTGCAAAAAGCTGCTCGGGTAGTTCCTCAGCAGTGGCTTTTAAAGCTTCTTTTGATGCATCTAAAAATTCTTTCTGAGAGACTACCGAAAGTCTGCTGCTTAGCGATTCCGTTAGGGTGTTTTCAATGGGTGTTGTTTTTTCAGATGATTGAAGTTGCTTTTCAATCGTTGCAGAACTTTCTACAGTGATGTGTTGATCGGTAGAAATTCTATCTTCTTTTTTTGTTTTGACGCCTAGAGAATCTGTTAAAGGATTGCTAGGGGATGAAATCTTTGTTGGATGAAGAGGGTCCATCTAAACCGCCTCTTGGTATTTCTCCATTAAAAGAAGAGATTTTTCTATAGACTCATGGTCATCTAGGAGTTTTGCTACTCGTAGGATTCTTGAATAAATGTGGCAATCTTCATTGTTTAGAGATTGAGCTTTCCAATAATTATCTAAAGCTTCGACCCAATGTTGGAGCATTTCATTAACGCTTCCTTTTCCGATCCAGAATCCAGCAATCCCAGGATTCATTAAGATTAAAAAAGAACACACATTAAGGCCATCCAACCACTTTCCAGATCGAAAAAGCAATTCGAAGGCGCAATAAAACGCCAATAGAACTTGACGGTGTTTGTTCCATTTTTCTTGAAGACATAAAGAACCTGATAAAACTTCACAAAATAATTGTGAATCATTGAAAATTTCCAAATCAGTTGGTGAAAGCAAACAATCTTGTAGAATAATTTGGTCTAAATGGTTAAAAGCTTCAGGATGTTGTAACAGAGTTTGAACTCCAGTTTTATAACCAAGAGCGGATGATTTAAGTTCTTTTTTCCAAAATTCATACGATTGCTCTTCGACAATTTTATGTTTCACATCATGAGGTTGTATATTGTCGGCGAGAAGCGATAAATTCGCTTGAAATGTTCTGTTTTTTATTATTTCTATTTCTTTTTGCATATTAAAACAGTAATAATGTTGATAATATTATTATCTAACTATTTTATTATTGTTTTAATAATTTACTGTTAAAAAATAATGAATAGATGAGATTGAGAAACACTCAATCTCATCTTGGGGATTTTTAATTAGTTATTATTTTAGCGATATCCCCAACGCGATTGACTTCCAGTCTACCTGCGGTCGTGATTTTCACCGCGGACATATACTCCGTCCAGTTGAAACCTGGAAATTTTACTGCGTCGGCTTGGCTCTGCTTTTGCATCTGCCTGCATCGCACAACTTATTCAAGTTGTGCTGCTTCGGCACCGGCTTTGCCTGATGCAAAATCAGGCCGCCT
>JANWJE010000035.1 GCA_025451995.1 Parachlamydiaceae bacterium
AACAACGTCATTTTATTTACAGCTACCAATTATGCCGAAGGCTTTGTGCTAGAGCTCGTAGAGCGACTGTCTGCAGCCCACTCCGACCATCGGGAGGGGTGGGTAGAAAGCAACAATGAGTTTGAGCCCAGAGCGCCAGCGCCGGGCGACTGATTCTTAGCTTAACGCCCATGTGCCGAAGCAGCACAACTTGGAATTTGTTGTGCGATGCAGGCAGTGGCAAAATCAGGCCGCCTCCTTGTTAAATTTTCCAGCTTTCAACTGGACGGAGTATATACTTACTTTTTTTGTCTTTTTTTCTTTTCTTCTTCTATCAGATGAGTTGCATCCTCTCTAACTTTGAAAGATCTTTTTCTTATTCTCTTTTCATTGACTTCTTGTAACGTTTCAATTGGAGTTTCTACTTGTTTGAGGTTGTTTTCATCTTTTAGAGAGGTAGAACTTTCAGAAATGGGTTCTATGGTTTTTTCATTAGAAAGTGCAGAAGAGGATGAAGAGCTGCTCAATCGCTTTTTTTGCAATATTTTTGCTACTCTCTCCAACGAATTAATGCCTAATAGATGATTGAGTAAAAAAAGGCGTTCCCTTTCTTTAATGACAAAAGATTTTCTACTTGTTCCATCCATTAGACCTCCGGTGACAATAAAATAGTTAACTATCATTTTTGCTGTCAAATTTGCATCGATTAAAGTTTTTGCATATAAAATAGCCTTTTCAAAATGACAGAGCTTGATAATTTCATTATCTACTATAACACACTTATGTTCGAAAATTTTCACATATTCACTTTTCAGTTTCGTTTTAAAGAGTTCTTTTTGATCATTGATATTATCTTTTTTTAGGTCTTTTAAAATTAAATGTCTAAGGATTGTGAAAAACAATATTGAGTCAAACACCAAGTAGGACAGTGGAGCATTGCCACCAATGCCGGATGGAAAATTCGGATTGGAATTTAAAGGATATCGTCTGGTATTGAGCGGTTTATTAAAGTCAGCTATTGTTTTGGCTATGATTTCTTTTTCATTTTCTGAACCTTTTAAATCATCATTGAGCAATTTTATTGCATTGATCATGATATCTATCTCAGATTTAGTAGTTTTAACAATAAGTTGTAAAATGTTTTCTATCCATTTTGTCTCATCTTCAAGATTGCTTTCTTCAGAGGTCTGATTAAATATATAATTGCTTGAATTTAGATATCTTTCGATCTCAGCAATGGAAGAAGGGGGCAGTTCTCCTATTAGCTGGTTTAATGGGTGTAGAGGGGAAGGATGGACAGGAGGCATTTGAGAATGAGATGGAAAAGAGCCGGATAATGTTGAAAAACCCTTTTGTTCCATATATCGTATCGTAGGATTATGGATGTTTATATGAGTGATGATGTGATTAGAGGGGTGAATTGCATCTACAATTGGATAGACATTTAAAGTGTGACGTTCAATGGTTGATAGGATGGAGACAAATGGGCGATTGTGAATAACAACATGCGCTATAGACTGATCCGAAGAGTGTTGAGACGTAATGCCCGGCTGATCCAACATTTTCACTATTCTCACATCGCTATGATTGGATATTGTAATATTCATACATTCCTCTTTAGTGTTTAATAAAAAACCAAAAAGACATTTTTATATTTAAACAGGTTTATATACAAGTCGACTTTGTGCAATTTTGGATTTTTTTGTACAATTCACCACTGAGCCAGTGAGATCAATGAGAAGGTGTGAGGTAGTGAGAGGGTTTAAGCCGCTTTTCTCACACTTTATTTGGCAATAAATCCATCCAAAAACCTTTCTTTTTCTCAAGCAAATTGAGTTTCGAAAGAGGTCTATTGAACGAAAATTTTACTCGAATAGCTTCACATATTTTTTTTAGGTGATTTTTCTGGGGAGCTTAGAATCAATTTCCGCAGGTTCATCGACATCGCTTATGTCTCTTTTAGCGAACTCATGGTCTAAAGCATGCCATTCATAGGATTCATTTCTATCTCCGGAAGGAGATAGGTAAATCCCGGTTTTGTCATCATTATTGTTCATTTTTAATAAAACTTGATGATCTGATCCAAAAATCGCTTCTTTAATTTTTTTTGTCATAAAGAGAATCATTGCTTCAGGTGTGTCATGCGCTTTATAATAGATATTTCTTTGTGCATATTCTGAATCGAAAACAATGATTGGTCTATTACAAAAGGTGGCGATATAATTTGCTAATAAACGCCCGGTTCGCCCATTGCCATCTGCGAAAGGGTGAATTGATTCAAACTCTTGAAAGACACTCCCTAAAAATTTACAAAATTGCGCGTCATCATCCATTTTTTCCGGATGTTTTAATGCCTCATTAATCCTTTCAACTAAGTAGTCTAAACGGGTTGGGACCTGATCGAAAGATGGGGGAATATGCTTGCCAATGCGCACATTTTTTCGAAGCGAGGGACTTCTAATGTGGCCAATTTCATTCTCTTCGATATGTTCGCCGAGGCTGATTTGTTCCCTGGTGATTAAGGCTTGCCATTGCCGTATTTTTTTAACAGACAAAGGTTCCCTATTAAGAGCCTCTTGTTGAGAAAGGACGAATGCGCCGAAATGTCCCCTATCAGCTTTACGAAAAAATTCATCCTTTAGGTAGTCAACTTTTTCAATCCCTTCGATGCGATTGCTCTCGTTGAGGAATTCCATCATCCTATTAAAGGTGTTGTATTTAAAGCTTGCTGGTAACATTGTTCTCTTCTTTTTAAAGGATTAATTGTTTACTTTCTTCTATCCCTTGAATAATTTTTGCAATAAAGGCTTCATGTTTTGGTTTCTCCGTGTTTAACGGAAAAAGAGCGTCTAAAATATCTTTTCCTAAAACCGGAGGGGGAAGTTTAAATCGCTCAAGGACATAGTCCATAAGAAGGCGAGAGATTCTCCCATTGCCATTATGAAAAGGATGTAGCGAGACGCATCTCTGATAGGTTTGTGCAGCAAAAATAATGGGGTTGATTTCACCCTCTTCACATTTTTTTAAACCTTGATTAAACCATTGCCAAAATTCATCGAGACGACTTTCTAATAACTGGTGGTGACAATACACTTGTTTCCAGCCGGAAGATCGGACAATCCCATTTCTGATTTTTCCAGGTTGTGCATCCAATTCATTTTTACAAAGCCTTAAGTGCATCTTTCTCAATCTATCAGATTCAAATCTTTCATTGCGATGTCTATCTTTGATCGCATATTCACTTCTCAATTCATCCGCTTCATTCCAACGACTTGCTGTGTCTGAATTGCATTTTCTGGTGTCGATAGAATTGGAGCCTTCTTGTCGAAGTTTAGTCCACCTATCAAAGTTGATATTTTCTTTCGCATTTTTCAAGATTGAATCTTCATAGGGGATCTTGCAGTTTTCCAAGCATCGCTGAACACTCTCTTTTATTTCATCAGAAAGGGAGTCTTCTTTAAAGAAAATATAATCATACCTTTGTTTGCTAAATCCAAATTTATAAATCTGCTCTCTCATCCTTTCGTTTAAATTGATCTCATCTTGATTCATTGATCCTACAATAATATCAAAAAGTTCATTCGCTTTATCTGTTGTCATCATGATTTCAAATTGAGAAGGTTGGCCTCCTTCCTTTTTGAATATCAGGTTTTTGATATCTGTACTGTATGTATAAAAGGCCTCAGGGTTAAGGATAAGATCATCAATCAATGGAATGTTCTTTCTCTGTTCGCTCCTTTCTATTAATGCATTTAAAAAAGCATGCCCTCTAGAAGTCTCATTAAATATAAAGTTTGTATAAATTTTTGTAAACTTTTTTATTTCATTAATTTGAAATTCAGAAAAAACATCGTAATTCTTTATTAATTTATAAATTTTCTTAAATTCGCATAATAACGCTTTATTGTTATCGGAATCTTTTTGACATTCACTGATTAAAACTTTGGAAAAAAGAAGTTGTTGTTCAATGATTGATGGATCTAAAGGGGCTTCAGTTAAGATCACTACTCGAGTGAAGGATGATTGAATAGATAAAGAAAAATCAGTTTCTTGAGAAAGGGATTGTTCTCGAGCGATTTGATTTGTTTTTTTCTCAAGAGAATTTTCTTTTTTGAGTTTTCTATTTGTTTGAGAGGGTGAATAAGTGGTTAGAGCTGTGATGGATATATCTGTTATGTTTATTGATTTCATGTTAAAATTACAAATAAATTATTTGGAATAACTAAGCCTTGTTTTAATAGCTATTCTAATAAATGATTATTTATAAATTGTTAAAATCTAATAAATATTGAACAAAATTTGTTTCGGTATGAGTGCGTAGCCAGGTCGTCTCGACCTGCCTTAATGCATCCGGGACTCCCTTGTTGGCTTTGGCTTGCTTATTTGAGAGATAATGAGCGTTAAAGGGTAATAGGCGGGTAAGTATAAAGGGCCGGTGATGACGATAGATTGCCCATTTCTTTGGATTTCAAAGAGCTGCGCTTTAACATCATCGGGCAGCGGATGGGTTTCGATATTGTATTTGGGTGTATAGCGGCCGGGTTCGGTTTTAATCGGGCCTATCAGATGAAACCTTGAGCCATCTTGATCTGAGATTAAGTAAAGATGCCCTGAATCGTGCACGATTGTCCCTTTGATCCTAACCTTTATTGCCGTGAAATTTAGACCTATCCCCCCTGCCACATAGCGAAACGGTTCATAGCTAAATTGAAAGGCAGAATCCCATTTAAGGTCGGCAGTGCCGGCGGATGAATTAACTTGTAAATCTTTAACTCCTTTTGTCGCCGATAATAATTGTTGAAGTTGATCGACGCATGGTTTTTGGCAGACAAAGGCATTCCAGCTTAAAGTCACCTGTTCGATTTCACCATGCAGAAACAGATGCAGAACTGGAAGGCTTATGAATACTAGCGAGTTAAAGACAAGTGTGCCTATTTTCATAACTCATCAACCTTTTTATTTTAATATTTTAAGATAAAGAATTATCTGTCAAGATGGCCTATATGATGAACATGATTAAAACCAAGATTATTTGCACAATTGGCCCATCCGTCAATTCAATTGAGAAAATCATTCAATTGATGAACGCTGGTATGAATGTCGCCCGGCTGAACTTTAGTCATGGGACACATGAAGAACATAAAAAAATAATAGAAATCCTCAAAGAAGCAAGAGCGCGATTGGGAAGACCTTTGGCTATCATGTTAGATACCAAAGGGCCGGAAATCCGATTGGGTAAAATTAATGAGGGTCATATTACTCTAAATCCAGGGCAAAAATGGCATTTATGTTCAAATACAGTGATAGGAGATGAAACTCAAGTTTCTATTTTTCCAAATGACATTCCGGAACAACTCACACTTGGCACGATTGTTCTTTTTGATGATGGATATATCTCCTCGCGAGTCATTGAGAAGCACTCAGACGGGGTGATGGTTGAAATTGACAACGGAGGACTCATTCGATCCGGAAAAGGTGTTAACATCCCAAACACCCACTTAAATTTACCTGCGGTAACAGAAAAAGATATCGATGATATCAAATTTGGCTGCATACACGATGTCGATCTTATCGCTGCTTCTTTTGTCCGCTCTGCCGAACAAGTACTCACCATCAAAAAAATTTTAACAGAACAAAAAAAGAACGATGTCCTCGTCATCGCCAAGATAGAAAACAGCGAAGGTGTACAGAATTTTGACAATATCGTCCAAGCAGCTGACGGAATTATGATTGCGAGAGGAGATTTAGGGGTAGAAGTTCCACTTAGCCATGTCCCACGATTGCAAAAAATGATGATCAGGAAGAGTTATTTGGCCGGAAAGCCGGTTGTAACCGCCACTCAAATGCTTGAGTCGATGATCCATAATCCACGACCGACAAGAGCAGAAGCATCGGATGTTGCAAATGCCATCTATGATAGCACATCAGCTGTGATGCTCTCTGGTGAAACAGCGATTGGCCGCTTTCCAATCGAAACTGTCAATATGATGAGAAGCATTATTGCAGAAGCAGAAGCAGATTTTAATTACAGGGCATTTTTTGATCAGCACGCTCCTTTGATTTATCATGACGTCCCTTCTGCAGTTACATTAGCAACTGTCAAAACGGCATACAGCTCAAATGCTAAAGCGATTTTTGCTTTCACTCAAGGGGGAGGGACTGCTCGGTTAATTTCTCGGCTTCGGCCAAAAATGCCCATCATTGCGATGACAGGACAAACCAAAATCTTTCATCAACTTGCCTTCAATTGGGGGGTGATTCCAGTCTTTTTCCCCCAATGTCAATCGATTAAAGAGGGGTTTGAAAAAATTAGCCAATTTGCATTGGACAATCATTTATTGACATATGGGGATTTAGTTGTTGTTACTGCAGGGACTCCTTTTGGAATTTCCGGTACAACCAATATGATGATGGTTGAAAGTATTGGCGATGTCTTAGTGAGGGGGCATATCGGCTATGGATGCCGCATTCATGGAAAAGCGGCGATCGTTTTAGCTCCGGAAGCAAAAATGCCTTTTGAAGTCAAAGATCAATTATTAGTCATTGCTAAATGCGATGAAAGTTATCTCCAATTGATTGAAGTTTCAGCCGGAATTATTTTGCAAAACCACATCAACGATATTGTGTCAGAAAAATACGCAAAAAAAATCGCATTCAATTACGGAAAGCCCATTCTCCTTCGAGCGGACGCAGCTTGCCGTATTCTAAAAGAAGGACAACTTGTGACTTTAGATCCCGAAAAAGCTTTAGTCTATAAAGGAGTTGTGCTTGAAGAAACAAAAAAGATTGACGGGATTTAGCGATATCCATTATAACTGTCATCTCATCTTATGGAAGAGTGGCAGAGTGGCCGAATGCGTCTGTCTTGAAAACAGAAGTCCGCTCCGCGGACCGTGGGTTCGAATCCTACCTCTTCCGACATTTGATCTGGCACTGCAACTGACCTATTAAACGGCTCTCGCAGTGTTAAGATCGCCTTTTTATCTCTCATTTCCAAGACGGTTACAATAAATGAATTGTTTAGATTTTGATTTTGAGAATTAAATAGGATTTTTGCATTTTTTGCTCCTCTGCTTTTAAAAGAAAGACAGATTAGCATCTCGGATGAGGATTTTAAAGATGGCTAAAATTGACGCTTATATTGTTTACGAGCGATAATTTTTATTTTTATGGCAAAAACGTAAATGGGCCGTCTGTGATGTGAGTGACCTTTCGACCTATGCTTAATATCTCTTCTTTACTTCCGTAGTAAGCTTTCACACGTTCTCCTTCATTACAAGTAGGAGAAACCAAGCGTCCATCGCTAAGCCAGAAACCTACAGGAGGTGTGATCCACAACGTACCATACTCTTCTTTCACTTTATGAAATTGATACTCAACCTTTTTTAAAGTTTCTCTCATTTCTTTTTTCTTTTCTTCATTGGAATAGCCGTAAGAATTATATGCTGGACTGAGCCATTTTCCTGTAGCTTCACAACGCACTTCAAAAATACATGTTGAACTTCGCAAAGTCGCAACAATTGGATTTGGAAGGACCTTTATTGTTGTTTCCATTGTACTTAGTGGGTTCATAAATTTAATCTTTCTTTTGGCAACTTCTCATAAAGTTGAGGGTTGTTGCGATTTTTAATTATTTGATCAAATCTTTCGATGAAGATGATTATAAAAAATAATATCAAAATTACTTTTTTTATGCCAGTTAAAATAAACTTGTTTAATAAAACAATTAAAAATTTTTATAATAAAATATATTATAAATAAAGATTTAAAGCTTTTTATTTCGTTTCCATTTTGCAAATGGCCCTCTTCCCAAACATTCAAGATGGCCTGTGTTTTTTTCTTCTCTGATTCTATTGAGATCAAAATACTGTGAAATCCCTGACAAACAGGATTGTCAAAGTACTGATCTAAATCAGCTAAAGCTCCCTTTTTTCTACAACCTCTCTCACTGCGCATTGCTTTTCGAAATAAAAATTGACAAGACTCATCTAAAGTGGTAAGAATAGCTTGAAAAACTCCATTTGGATTTTTTTCGTTGACATTTTAAATAAATTTATGGAGGAGTTATGCAAAAGCTAACAAAAGAATTTTTAGAAACAATTGGAGCAGGTTGCGGTTGTGGAAATAATAGCGGAGGGAGAAAACCAGGCCGGGGAAACAGAAAGAGCTGTGTGGCAAAATGCGAGTTAAATAATCAAAAATCAAAGCGTCAACAAAATTGTCGCTGTTTTTGTCGATGTGTAAAAAACAATAAAGGGGCAGAACATCCTCAAAATTGTGCATTGGCTTGCGAAAGACGTCCTCATCCAAGAAGATCATCTTCATTTGTAAGATAACCTGATCGTTGTGTAGCGCACAAAAAAATCTTTTTGTGCGCTACACTCTTAATCCCTATCTTGCCTTTCTTCAAATTATCAGAGTCAGAGACGTCATCCCCTCATTCTTTCTACCGCGATTAAGATTAAGAGTTATGTATCCCGTTTTTTATTATTTTACAATGAAAATTTAGTTAAACTTAATTTAATTAAAAAAATAAATAATTATTTATTTTAATAAAATCTAATTGTCTGAGATAATTAAATTAAAGAGATAATTAACTAACTAGGGGGTCTTATGGCTGCCCATTCATCAGATTTATCGATTATTGAAGCTGTCGAAACACTTTCAAGCATTGCAGATCTAGAATTTGATCGCGATGTGGGAGTGAGTCAAAGGCATGAAATGATGATAGGCAATGAGAAGATTGCCTACAAAACAGTTCATTGGTTGAATGAACTAGACGCTTCGTCCACTGTCAATCTTGTTAGAGAAACTTTTAGAGTCGTTCTTCATTACCTTAAACATTTTTATAAAGTCGAATATTCGCAAGTCAATGATCAGAAAACGTTGGATGGCATTAAAACGATTATGGTTCTAGTGGGGGAGGCTGCTAAAAAACTCGATAAATACACCCATCTTTTTCACCAGTCTTTGGGCAGCGTCACTGAGCTTAAAGAATTTCGCCAATTGCAAGATTTTTACACATCTAAAATTTCCAAAAAAATTGATGAGGGAATCTTTAATCAATGGATCCTTGGATTAACTCTTGGAATTGGTAAAAGCGGCAGAGAAATGGCATTTAAAAGTGTACCGAAAGAAACCGATGCATTGATGAACACTAAACATGTATTTGTCGATTTGGAAACTGTCAAAAAGGACACTGAATATGAGCTCTTTTTTATCCGTAAGGAAGATGGCTCTCGTTTTTTTAGCCCTAGACTTCTTCGAAATGTCAAATTAGTCTGTGATTTTGGAAGCTATTTTGGAGAAAAAAAAGGATCGCAGATTCAAGAAAATATTAAACATTGGGTAGATAAAATTGCTCTTTTATCGGCTAAAGAGATCATAAAGAGCCTCTCTTCTCGTTTTGAGAATTATTTTCACGAAATTCAAAAAAAACATGATCATGAATTGGTTCAAGTTTTAAATAAGGCCTTTTTTGCTCTAATGATGAGTTCCCATACGCAAAATCTCTTACGCTACGAACCGGCAAAATCTTGTGCAGAATATTTTGAAGACTTTCAGTTTTTTTTAAGGGAAGCGCTGCAGACTAATATCTATAAAAAATGGGTAGTTAACCCTCCAAAGGAAAACAATCAATTAGCCCATGACCTCATTGCTATTGTCAACCATTTGTGCAAGACATTATACACAAATCTAAAGGGGATGGAAGAAATGAAAGCAATTATCCATACTCTGATCGAAGAGGCAAAAAGTCATGAAAATAAAAAAAATTTTGATAAAATTTCAGATCAAATTGCCGATGATCACCAAACGATATCGAAAATATACAAACAACATTCCAGTGGTCCGCTTTTAAAAACTTTGAATTTTTTAGAGGAAGGTAACTTTCAGGCCTTTGATCCGATTTTACAAAACAATCTACCTAGTCCCTTATTCGATCTACACATCCAAGGAAAAAGGCATGCATTCTTGCGCTTACCCTCGCCCATTTATCAGGAATTTATCAATAGAGGGGAAGTGAATGAAGAATTTAAAGCATTCATTCAATATAATTTAAAAAGCGGTCTTTCAACGCATCATCTTTTGATCAATCTACAAGATCGCACCTCTTGGCGTGAATATTCACGTTCAGTCTCTTTAGAAAAATACCAATATGAAAAAGAAGCAGAAAAGGGGCTGACCGTGGTCACCTTAGCGATTGATACCGATTTCTATCACCAACTGAGCCCTTACCATCAAAGCAATCATGCTGATGTCTTTAAGGAGCAATTTAAAGAACTATTACTCGATGAAAAGGGAGGCTATTATTTTCCATCAGCTATCCTTAAAAAGGTGAGACAGTTTGCCGACCAAGCTTTTGATTTGATTCATCAAACATTTTTCTCCTCCAAGAATGTATTGTCGAGAGAAAATCGATTAGATTTTATCGAAATCTTTCACAATATCCTTGAACTGAAAATGATTGAATGGCTACAACCCGATACGATCAGTTTAACATGTAAAGATGGGATCGATATCGGACAAGCAAATATCGGAACGCTCTTTGCCTTTCTTAAATTCATTAAATCAACTTCTTGGTCGAAGGAAGATTGGACGTTTTTTAATTATATTTTATATGCACCCGCTTTAATTATTAGAGAAAGAAATATCCTTCCCGATCGATTTAATCGGATGATAAGCGCTTTGAGAACGATCAATATTGCTCTGGATGAGCATGGCGGAGAGAAATTTTTGAATAAAATAAAAGAATTAATCCCTGTGGATTACGAAATCAATTATTAAGCACTTCCTTGGCTAAGGAAGTGCGATTGCATTAAGTCTTTTAGGGCCCGAGCCTAGCTAATATATTTTCGGCTGCATTTTGACGTCTTGCAGCAAATTGCGCCGGGGGGCACATTGTTGGATACCCATTAATATGAACATCCAATCCATGATAGCCAATCCAAGTTGGGTTTGGCAGTTTATCTAGATTTTCTAATGTTTGACGGGCGATTTCACAGATTTTTTGTTGGACCTCACTTTGCGCTTCTTTTGTTTTTGCTGCAAAAATGGCAGGGGTAATATCCTTAGCATATTTTTTTACAGCTTTGCCTAATGCATCGCGATAAGTACCATCCATACACAGATGAGCATCGCCGTGAGAAACGGTTGAATCGTCAGAGCAAGATGCATCTTGAGTCACTCGAAAAGTTGCGGCCTTAAGTAAAGGGAAAGTAATTTTGGTTATCGTTTCTAGAGTGGGGTTATTGACGAATTCGGCAATTGCAAGTTCATACATTAAAGGGGCGTGAAGTTCAGCATTTAGCCTGAGCCAAGTTAGGCGTCTGATCTTGTCTTTTTCTCCCCATACGGCAGATAAAACTGATATATAGTTGCCTTTTTCTAAGTCTTTTGTTAAGGAAGGCTTAGAGAGGCCTTCTGAATTGTTTTTAATAATGGCATCAATGGAAGAAGGATTTAGACGGTTATAGCAAAAACTCACGGTGCTTTCATTTGAAGTATAATTAGTAATAGAAATATTATCTATTTCAATAGATGAAACATTCATTCCAACCTCTTTATTAAAGATTTTAATTTAAATTTAATGGGAAATGTTAACATGTTTTGCAAAAAAATGTAAAAGAAAAAAATCGAAATTATGAACCTATCCAATTAGTATTGAAGTTGATTTATTGTTTTTTAAAAAAATAATAAATAATAAAATTTATTTACTTTAAAATTAAAATTAATTATCATTTTTATTTATTAAAAAATAAATAGAAGGTTTTAATATGGTATACTTACTTCCAAGAAGTTGTCCAAGAGAATTTTATATTCCTGATGATTTGTTTTGGCAAAGATGCAATGCTTGCTCCAAATGGAGACGGCTGAATGAGGATGAGGTAGGCCAAAGAAAACAAAAATTATTTTGTCAAACATTGGGATTTCCTTGCGAAAAACCCGAAGAAGCCCAACCGGAGGATATCGATTATTTAATGGGAGAAAAATTTCCTAATGGAAGACAATTTATCGAGCAAAAATGGGTCGAATGCGATCATTGTCACAAATTGCGATGGATTCCTGAATACTTAACAACAATTAATGGCGAAGGGGCATTTAAATGCGAAGACATTCATTTTTCATGCAATGAGCCCCCATTATTTTCTGAAAAACAGATTGATTTTTTGCTCGGCCTTACGCCTAAATACTATATTCCTAAAGAGAAAGAAATCCAGCCAATATCTATAAAACAAAAACGGAAGGCGAAACGGAAAAGAGAAGAGGAGATAGAAACAGAAGAGATCGTAAGTCAAGTTCCGCCAAAACAGCCAAGGTTTTCCATTACTTATCTCATTAATGATTACGATAAAAAACAACTTAGTCTTTTAAGCCATCATTTTATTGTAAAACCATCCATCCATTTTAAAAAAAGTTGGGTAGAAAGGGCAGACATAATAAAACTTTGTTTCGACCCATTTATGCAGAAAAATTTTTAAAGTTACTGTTTCTAGCTTTCAACCGGAAGGAGTATAACTTGCCATATTTATTTTTGAGATACTCAAGATAGGGCTTTTCGCTAAATTCTTTCCCTGTCGCTTCAAATAACAGCTCTTTTGTGGTGTAGCGCTTGCCATGGCGATAAATGTTATCTTCAAGCCATCGCTTAATGAAATCAAATTGTCCTAAAGAAACCCTCTGTTCCCATTGGGGGTTTTCTTGTTCAAAGGCCTCAAAGAGGTGGGCAGAGTAGAGATTTCCCATGGTGTATGTTGGGAAATAGCCAAAGGCACCCATGGACCAATGGATATCTTGCAGGCATCCCTCGGCATTATTTTCCGGTGTAATGCCGAAATATTCTTGCATTTTTGCATTCCATGCCTCCGGAATATCTCGAACATTTAAGCTTTCTTCAATTAAACTTTTTTCTATTTCAAATCGCAAAATCACATGCAAAGGATAGGTCATTTCATCCGCTTCAATCCGAATCAATGAGGGTTTAACTTTGTTAATGGCTAGATAAAAGGCTTCTAAGGGGATTGAATCGAACTTCCCCGGAAAAGTTTCTTTTAAGATTGGATAAAAATAATTCCAAAAAGGAACGCTCATTCCAATTCTGGTCTCCCACCAGCGCGACTGGCTCTCATGCACTCCTAAGGACCTTGATTCACCAAGAGGCGTTCCATAATGCTCTTGCGGAAGACCCATCTCATACAAAGCATGGCCGGCTTCATGTAAGATGGCAAAGATATTGCTTGTCAGATCTCTTGGATGAATCCTCGTCGTGATGCGGCTATCGGTTGGATGGCTGGCAGAGGAGAAGGGATGGGTGGAAAAATCAATTCTTCCTTTAGTCATATCATAGCCCATAGCATCGAGGATTTTTTGTCCAAATGACATCTGTTTATCCACCGGCCATTCGCCATAGAGGAAATCATCATTGACCGGTTGAGCAGCGATTTGTTTAATCAAAGGGGTAAGTTGTATGCGCAATTTGTTGAATAATTGAGAGACTTCTTGTGTCGTAAGATTGGGTTCAAAATGGTCGAGCAAGGCATCGTAGGGGTGATCTTTATAGCCTAAATATTCTGCTTTTTCACGATTGAGTTGAATGATTCGATCGAGGTAGGGGGCGAATTGTTGGAAGGCATTTTCTTTTTTTGCAGAACGCCATGCGCTGATGGCCTGTGAACTCACTTTGGCAAATTCTTTTACAAATTTAGAGGGGAGAGAGGTGTCATGGAGGTAATCGCGTCGCCATTCGTTTAGACATGCAATTTTTTCCGGAGAAAGTGCGTGCGATTTCAATTTTCCACTTTTGATATCGATCAATTGGCCAAGAGCATTGGCAAATTTTTTGCTTGTCTTTTCTTTATGGATCAACTCTGCCATGGTTTCGAGTTGTTGCGATCGAATGCCGATACTTCCCGATGGCATATAGGTTTCTTGATCCCAATCAAGAACTGAGGTGATGCCTTGTAAAATGCGTGCGTGTTTAGAGAGGTCGTTTAGCTTTTGAAATTCTTTCATCGTATTTGTTTTCCTTCTTCAAAAATAAAAATTCTAGGAATTCGGGGTCCTAAACAAGTCATCAGTTCATGGGCTATGGATTGACCGCTAGCAGCTAGCTCTTCAGGCGATAAATAATACCCATATTCATCCTCCCCAAAGATGAGCACTTTATCTCCAATTTCAACATCGGGAATATGGGTGACATCGACCATCATATTATCCATACAGATATTTCCAATCATGGGAGCTTTTTGTCCGCGAATCATGACAGAGCCTTTACCGCTATAATGGCGATGGAGGCCATCATAATAACCGATCGGAAGAACAGCGATTTTTTGACTTTCTTTTTGCACAGTGTACTTTCGTCCATAACTAATGGAGTCTCCTTTTTTACAGAGATTAATCCCAACAATTCGAGAAACTAGACTGATTGCTAAACGAAGGTCATTTCCTTTCTTTGTCCCTTCTGACGCGTATAACCCATAAACAGCAAGACCCAGTCGGACCATATTGTATTGTGGTAAATGAAAACGGAGAGCCCCCGCTGAGTTTGCTGCATGCACCCATTTAGGATGAATCCCATCTTGATGCAATTGACTTACAGCTTGATCGAATCGCTCGACCTGTGCGAGGGTGAAATCATCTTCTTTGGGGTCTTCAGCACAAGCAAAATGTGTCATGACTCCTTCAAATTCCAAAAAGGGATGACTTTGAATCAAACGGGCTAGATGTAATGCATCTTCCGGTGGGCATCCAAATCGCCCCATTCCGGTATTGATATGAAGATGGACTTTGACTTTGCAGTTTTGTTTTTCCCCTTCTTTTGCTAAAAGATCGATGAGGTGTTGATCGCTGACACCTACCTCAATGCCCCATTTGACTACTTTACTTGCCTCATAAGGAGCTGCATTGATCGAGAAAATCGCTTGCTTCACACCCGATCGCTTTAAAGTGATTCCTTCGTCGATATAAGAGACTCCGAGAATATCGATATCGACGTTGTTTAAAAACTTTGAAATTCGAATATCATCGGTACCGTAGGCTAAGGCTTTAACCATCACCATGATTCTTGTCTGTTCAGTTAAACGTTTTCTAATCCAAGACAAATTTGCTTGAATGGCAGCTAAATTGATCAAGCATTGATTATTGTTAATGCTGTCATTAAATGTTTCGGTGAGTTCTTCTAAAGAATGTTTTCTTTTTCCTTTAAATAAGACAAGATCCTCATTTTTGATTTCATTTTTTAGGAAGTTAAATGACTCGTGAAGGTCATCAAAAACAATAATTTTAGCTAATGAATCTTTTTTTTTCATTTCATCGATAACGGGTTGAAAAGAGGAGTTCCCAACTAGTAATAGATTATGAATGTTAGAACTTGCAAGAGCTTTGCCTATTCGCCGGTATTCAATTTCTTTTTTTTCCTTTCCTCTCATCCCTTCAAAAACAAAATATTTTCGCCCTTGAACAGAGCCTAAATTCATGTGATTCAAAGCGTGATCTATTGATTGAGGATCGGAGCAATAGGTGTCATTGATGAATAAAGTCCCGACTGTCGACTTCCAAATTTCAGTCCGCATCGGTTCTGGATAAAATTCTTTAAGGACATCTTTAATATTCGATGAAGAAATTCCAAAAAGCCACGCTGCTTTAACTGCCATATTGACTAAGTTAAAGAAATAAGCATGACCCTTTTTAATTTGGCCATAAAAGATGGAATGATCTGGAAAAATGACTTGATATTTTGAAAAGGGGGAGGCGCTGTCGGCGATGGCATGGGGGAGTGTGTTAGAAGGCGTATCCCAAAAAAAAGTTGGGCATTCCAATTGGCCTAGCTGATTATCTTTTGGCAGTAAGGCCCACCCAGTCTTGCGGGTACCTTCAAGTAACATCCACAATTCTTTTTTTAATGATTGAATATCTAAAGTTGTATGGTGTTTATTGCCAACCGGAGTTAATAGAGAGAAATCCGGCTGGATCATTTCAAGAAGGGGTCTCATTTCATTGGGAAGTGAAATGGCTGCTTCGATAATTCCAATCTCATCTTCCTTCCGAAAATTCAGCAAGCTCAAAGCGACGCCGATCTGACTATTGAAACTTTCAGGCGAGGCATTGACTTTTTTTTCTGTCGATAAAAGAGAATAGAGAAGGTCTTTGACCATCGTTTTACCAAAAGAACCGGTCATCCCTAAAATCTTGGTGGGAAGTATTTTTCGATAGGCCCCTGCTAAAGATTGTAAAGCAGAGAGGGGATTGGCGACTTTGAGGAGAGAGATACCCTGAGGCGATTCTTGAAAGTCATGAGATACAATGGCAAATTTAGCGCCATTTTTTGCCGCATGTTCTATAAAGCGATGCCCATCCTCTTTTTTCCCCTTTAAAGCGACAAAAAGAGAATGTTTAGAATCGATCCTCCTTGAATCGATGACCACTTGATCGATAAGAGTCGGTTCGTTTAGCAGGCCCCCGGCGGAGGAGAAAAGATCCCATGTGCGTAAATCAAAACTATCCATAGCGTATCTTATAACGGAAGTTCTATTTTTTGATGCAGCGATTTTTGTCAGATTTTTGATTCCTAATCAAGATTAAGATCAGGGGATACGCACAAGTCGGGATGACCTGATTTCGCACTTAAATTTTATAGCCTTTGAACGTGTATATAAATTAATATTCTCACCTTTTATTGAAAAACAATCTATAAAAATCAATTGATTTTTATATTAATTAATGATATAATTATATTATTAATTAATATAGGAAATTATAATGAATCCTATAAATACATCGATAATAAAGGGTCTTATGGCTGCTGGATCTACCCTTTATTCTTTCACACCCTCTTTAAATTTAACACCATCAATACTAAGCGGTCTTGTAGCTGCTGGATCTACTCTCTATACCTTCCCACCATTTTCTCTTTCTCCTCCCCTACAAAACCCCGACACGCAACTCACAGGATCAATGATTCAAAGCAAACTCTCTTTAGAAAACTTTTCTGATCACTTACTTATTTACAATATTCAAAGCATGCTTTTAGAAAAAAATCCATTACTCGCATTTGACAAAGAGAAGAGCGATCTTTTTTGTTTTCATCGAAATTTCATATCAAAGGTTTTAATCTTGGATGACGGCCTAAGGCTTGAAAACCGATCCCTCCAAAATAGCCTTAATGAGGAGCAAAAAAATGGTCTCTTAAAAACACTCACAGAAATAGAATCTATTATAAAACAACAAAATGAAATTAAATCTCCTCAACTATTTGGAGAGCTTGTCAAAGTCGTTGCCGCTTTAAAACAAAGACTTGGACTTTCTGAAAATGAACTTTCTCCTCAAGAGGCAATAGATCTATTCTCCATTCTTTACAAGTTAAGAAAAGATGAGATTCTGAATCTCATGCTCCCATCAAAAAAGCAACTTTTGACTCTATCCAAGGGAGAGCTTCAAGCATTAAAAAAAGCTGACTTACCAACGCGCTTTAAGTATCTTGAACTTGTCGCCCCAATCGATATGGGCTTATCCAATCAAGAACTTTACAAATTTATTGAAGAACTATTAGAACCTGCAAAAAAGCAGATCATTCCCCTTATTAAGCATAGAAAAAAACTGATCGCAGAAGATAAAACCTGGGAAGCACTCATAGAAAAAAAAATAGAAGAACAAGCTACATTGGAAAAAGCCTTAAAATCTGCTTTTGCAACAGCGCAAGAAGATGTAGAACTTTTAAAAACTACCCCCTGTTTTGGAAGGACTCTTTTAAAATATGGACAATTTTTCTCTGAAGACTTCTTTGATACTTGTTATATTATGAAACTCGTTTCTTTAAAAAGCTACTTTGAATCTCCTCACGCAATGACCATGCTCTCAGAATATCACCTCAATAAGCAAATCTTTGCTGCAAACGATTGTTTACAAACGGTCAGCGAAGACAGTCCCGTGTTGATGATCTCTTCTTCTTTGGATGAAAAGAAGCCACTGATACCTGTTAGCGACATCCCTTTTCCTCAAGTCCATGTCTCTGACGACATCCAAAGAGCTGTCGAGAAAGAAAACTTACGCAGGATTAATGATAGTGTTGAAAGCAGCTGCCTCCCGGAACAAGCAAAAGTGTTTTACCTACCGGGTAAAGGAATCTGTTTCCATGATCCCAATCTCATTCCTGAAAACATGAATGAATTGGCCCCTTTTGACTCTATAGAAAAAGAAAATTCATGTACTCCGGCAATTAGCTTTGGAAATCCAAATTCCTGTCTTAATGGAACGCATGCTTTTACAGAGCTTTACTTAGAAAAAAAACGCTATATTCCAGGTAAATATGTGCGATTTACTTATGAGTATGACAAGCTAAGCACCTACTCAAAAATCGCCTCTTCAATTGTCCCCAGAATCTTATATCCCAATCAAGCTTCGATTTTTTCTCCTGACCCTGCTGTCGCCTACGAAAATCACACGAGGCATATCGCAAAGCTAAAGAGCCCCCTCCCAATGAATGAAGAACAAAAGCAAGCCTTTTACAATATCCTCAGAAAAACCTATCTTGGAGACAAAGACCATCCTTTCACAGCGCATAACTATAACTGCACAACACTTACAGAGAATCTCCTAAAGATTGCTGGTATAGACCTTCCTTGTAGAGCACCCTTCTCTTCACTTCTTCGGATTAACTATCCAACCTATACATCTCTCATTACCAAGCTATCCAACCGCCCAATTGTGAACCTTATGTTACAAGCTATAAGCAGCCTAGCTGGAGCCCAAGATCAAAAGGTAACATTAGAAAAACTTAACTATGTTATTAGTCCTTATGTGGCAAGGCTTTGGGTTTCTCTTAAAAATTCTATTGAAGAGATAGAAAGCGTAAAATAAATCTATTTTGAAATTTTTCCTAATCGGTGCACTTCCGGTAAAGATGCCTGAGCTTGTGGAAATACAACTAGGGGATTGCAGTTTCGAAAGGGGTCTAATAGCCAATAGCTGGATAAAAAGAGATTTGTTAAGCTTTTTAAAAAAGTATTCAGACGAATATCTCAATGATTTTATCGCCACTTGTTACTTCATAGTCTTATTTGGTTTTCGCCGGCTATTTCTTTTGCTGGGCGGCATTGGATTTTTATGGCTTATCTTGTTTATCCTCTTTTTCTTACAGATCGAAAACAGCGAAGAAACAAGGCAAAGCAAAGAAAAGCGTCTTTCTTGGAAGTATTTTTTTAACCACGGCATCCTTTTGGCCAATTATTTTGCGATGTTTTCTACGGCTAATTAGTCTCGCACTCAAATTATTTAATATACACAAGTTGAATATAAAACTTTATTTTAGTTATAATATAAATAAATGTTTATATAAATTTATGAATAATAAAGATTTTACTAAAATTTCTGAATCTGGATATCTAGCATATCAAACGAATCAAACTAAAAGTTTATATCTTAGAGTTGAAGTTACAAAGAATGGAAATGTATATTATAAAATTGACACGTTAAATTCCGATTTAAATAAAAAATTAACACAATTATCAATTCAATTTTTTAAATCAATCATTAAATCGAAATTATCTTATTATTATGCAGATGAAGCAAAAAAAATAATTAATCAATTGCCAGAAACTAGCAAAGCAATGAAAGCTGAAGTGAGCCATTCCATTAAAATAAAGTTTAAAAGAGCTGTAGAAAAAGCAAAATTAATTGGCAGAGGATTAGTTGCTTTAAAAAAACAAGGCATAAAAGGAACCATTCTTAATGAAGCTTATTGGAGTGAGGCTATTGATCCACAACATAAATTATTCAAAAATCATAAAGTAAGATATTTAAAAAATAAACAGCGCAAACAATTTAAGCTTAATTTTGAAAATGGAGCAGTTAAACGAAATGGAAGACCCTTTGACACATCAACCAGTGCGACATCTTTTTCTGGAAAAGGAGTGGCTATTTTCGTCGTAGATCCTAAGAAAAATTTTTACTCTTCATCTCATAAAATAGGTCAATTTCATCACTCGTCTCTTATTGCAGGGGGAGCTATTCTCGGAGCTGGAGAATGCATGACTAATATGAATGGAGAATTCGTAGCAATAAGCAATAAGAGCGGGCATTATAAACCCAATATCGAATGTATGATTAATGTTTTAAGTATTTTGAAGGAACAAGGCATTGATTTATCAAAAATTGTTCTGGTCCTACTTGAAGAGAAGAAAAGTTTTGGATGTAATGCATTAGAATTTTTAGAAGCAATGCAAACAAAGCAATATTTTTTTAAAATAAATATACCATCTGAAATTCAGGGATTAAAAGAATCTTATGAATATTTAATATCAAAGTCAGTTGAAAAACTACTTTAATTTTGGGTGTGAAAGATGTGTTATATATGAATAATATTACGAATATAAACGTAGGCTTATTTGATGATCCATCATTTTTTAAAAATTCAGGAATGTGGGCTTATCACTCTTTTCTGATTTTAAACATAGGGGGATGGCAGATCCTTTGGGCAAAAAGGACCAGAAGACTCAGGGGAGGTGTTGGTGCTTTTTGGTTCAGGTTTTCCTTAATTATTTTAATTTTAGCCATCTTTTCATCATTTGCAATTCATTTTTTCAATAAAAAATAACTATCTTGTTTTTAATTTGTTTTTTAAATAAACTGTGTATATAAAAAACATAGGTTATAATAATGAATATTCCGACAAATTATTTTTATAAAAATGAAGAGATAGTTGAATCATCCAAAACGATGGTTAGATTGGAGGGAAATGTGACCAACGGTCTATTAAATGGTCCTGGGAAGAAAATTCATCCAAATGGTATTGTTGAAGAAGGCAACTTTGTGAATGGGGAATTGGATGGAGATGGGAAAATTTCCTTTCCAGATGGATCGGATGAAAGCGGAATATTCAAAAAAGGGAAACTTTTTCGCGGATCTAAAAGAATTGTGCATGCAGATGGTAAAATTGAATTTCAAATTTATCGCATGGGTTCACATGCCCTAAACCTATAGGAGGGTTATATTAAATCCTGATTTAACAGAGAAAATTTTCCAAACGGAGCGCAAACTCAGCGAATTGATGATCAAGTTCCAGCTGAATCTTGGATTTTTGGGCTGCTTCAAAGCCCCGGGGTTGAGAGATCGCAAGAGGCATTGTATTGAATTAATACTATGACTCTTACGATCGCTCAACCGCGGGAGCTTTCAAGCTAGCCCAAAATTCCAATATTCAACTGGAAGCAGTATAGATCTCTTTTGAAACTCCATTTGCTTAATAAAAAGAATCTTTTTGGCGTCTTTATTGCCAAATTTTTCGACCATATTTAACTCAATATGCTCTCAGAATTTGACAATAAATCCATTCAAAAACCTTTCTTTTTCTCAAGCAAAGCGAGTTTCGAAAGAGGTCTAATGTTGCAAACCCTTTTTTGCAAGAGTTTGCCTGCCATCCGTCAATTATCTATATTGCACGAAATTGTCGCCACTTGAAATACTCAAATAGGGTTTGCTCGACAATTGTTTAGTTTTTTCAATTTTTTCTCTTAATTTATCTATTGTGAAGGATTTATAGAGGGGTGAAGAGAGAATGTCGTCTAATGATTGTTCGTAAATCGCCAGATCTTTAATTTCATTTTGGACTCTTATCAATCGATATAAAGGACCATCTGTACAAGCATCATCAAATCCAGCGTTCCATTCATCGCATGTCATCTTAGCAACCAGTTCTTTTAGAACATGGTCGCGAATATTTGCTTCGAATTCATTAATATATGTTCTTAAATTATCAAGACTACAAGGAAACCTATTCAAAAATGCAGTCTTATATATAATATTTTTGATTGATTGATAATAGCTCTCCGGTCTCTCTACTTTTAATTTGTTCATGAGCCTAAAAACTAGACCTGTTGAAAGAGTATGTGCACAGCTAATTATTGCAGAAAAGAAAAGGTTATTACATTCTTCTTTACTAATTGGTTTTTTAATTTGATTGAAATGATTATATAACGAAGAGACAATGTCGTCTAATGATTGTTCGTAAATCGTCTGATCTTTAATTTCATTTTGGAACATTAACAATCGAGCTAAATGATAGCTTGAAAGGCAATCATTCCTTCCTTTCTTCCATACATTGCATGCCCTTTTAGCGACCATTTCTTTTAGAACGTCATCGGGTTTATTTGCTCCTTCTTCAACTTTTATGTTGGTAGGCAGTGCTTGAACCTCTTTTAAAGGTCGATCTTTATCCAAAATGGGGGGTGAGATTGCCCATATCTTTTCGTCAAGTGGCGATTCTATTCTTTGTTGATTCGTTTCTTTTTCATTGTATATGAATTGAGAAATGAATCGATATAATGGTTGCATACAAACATCTTTTTTTATAACTAAATTTATTCAATACTCTATAAATTTATCACAATAAATGAATTAAGAGAAGAAATTGAAAAGAAATTGAAAAAACTAAACAATTGTCGAGCCAACTCTATTTGAGTGTTTCAAGTGGTAGATAAGAAGATTTCAAGGAATGGCCAAACTTTTAAAACTCCTGACTCCTCTCTAAGGTATGTTAACAATTTTCCATCTATAATGATTCGTTTCATTTAAGTCCGAAAAAATTTTCTTAAAAGCTTGGTAAAAATGGGGATTTTCTAAAGGGATAAAATCCAAATTTTTAAACTCCTCTTTCAAATATAGAGGAATATAAACACCTCCCTGCAATTCAAGTTGTTGTTTTAATAAAATATCAACAATCTTGGGAGGAAGTTTTTTGTAAAAAACGATTATTTCTTTATTATTTTGATCAAATAAGATTAATTCTTCATTTTTTTTTAATTCTGTTATTGAATTTGGTATGAATTCGCTGTCAATCATATAACCCTTTTATTAATTTCGTCCAACTTGAGGCCTTGTAGGATAAGTCGGCCTTCGGCCGAAAAAGAAAAAGAAGCTGCTGTCTAGAAAAATCTTGAGAAATAGATAAAAAAGTTGTAAGCCCGTGAGCTTCTGACACAACACGGAGCTTACAATG